>JAJFUI010000066.1 GCA_021372555.1 Planctomycetaceae bacterium
GGGTTGACGATGTAGCCCCCCTTTAGTGCCGTTACGCGCCGTCTAATTCGCCTCAACTGCCCTTTTTGTTGACATGCGAAATTGGGCGAAGATATACTAGAAAGACAACGCTGCCGTCCGTTTCCCGGCTAGCGTCCGCCCCTCCTATGCTGAGGCACACCGAGTTATGAACCTCGTCGGTAAGATTTTCGTCGTCCTTATTTTCGTTTTCAGCCTCGTGTTCATGAGCTTGGCGATGGCCGTTTACGCCACGCACAAGAACTGGCGTGAGGACGTGACGCGTGCCCCCGACAAGGTCGGCGGCGGCAAGGAACTTGGGCTGAAATATCAATTGGATAACGCCAAGAAAGAAAATCAGAGACTGAAGGACGAACGCGAGGCAGTCATTAAGCAACTCGAGTCGGAGCGGATTGCCAAGGCCCAGGCGTTGGCCAAGCTGCGGACCGCCTATGACGTCAAGGAGAAGGACCTCCGACAGCTCGAGTCCGGCTACGCTCGCGAGAAGAAAGATACGCGGGAGGCCGTCGCCGCCACCAATGCGACTCAGAAGAACGCCAGCGATTATTACCAGGAACTGCAAAAGCAACTGGCCGCGACGTTGGAAGCCCAACAGGACCGCGACAAGTATTTTAAGGACTTGGTGCAAAAGGACGACGAGCTGAATCAGGCGCGGAACGAGTTGGAGCAACTTCGCAACCGGGACACGGAACTCTCGAAGGACCTGGGCAAGTACAAGGAGATGAGCCGGTGGTTCGGCTTGCCTGGTCCCGACGGCGACTACAAGAGCAAGACGCCGCCGCGAGTCGACGGTCTGGTGACCGCGACGCCCGGCGCGGGATTAGTTGAAATTGACCTCGGCTCGGACCAGGGGATCCGCAAGGGGCATCGCCTTGAGGTCTATCGCATCGGTGGTGGGCAGAACGCGTATGTCGGCCGCGTCGAGGTGATGCGGGTGGCGGCCACGAGCGCCGTCTGCAAGATCGACCCGAAGTATCAAAACAGCAACGTCATGGTAGGTGATCGTGTCGGCTCCAGAATCGACTAATCCGCTTCAGGCGTCGGCGCCGGCTCGCGTGCCTGCCAGTGCTCGCCGCAAAGCCAAGCCGGACATTTTCACCGTGCTGTTGGTGATTGCGCTGCTTGCAATCATCACAGGCATTGTGTTCTTGTGGCTCTATAACGTCGACTACGACTGGGACTACAAAGGCGCAGGAATGGCAATGGGCCGCGTTGGCAAAACGGCGACGGTGGCCGCAGGCTATGCCGCTTTGTCCCCACGAACGCAGTTGCGGGGCTTTTCTCTGTAGTTGTGGCGAGTCATCGCACTTCTAGTTGCTCGTGCGGCGGAGTTGCCCACAGGCGGCACTGATGCGATCGCCTTTCCGGTAGCGGATGGCGACGTTGAGTCCACCGCCGGTCAGCAATTCAGCGAACTGGGCCGTCGCTTGCGGCGCGGGCGTGCGATAGGGCAGGCCGGGCACGGGGTTGAACGGGATGAGGTTCACCAATGCGGGCCGGCCTCGGAGCAGATGGACGAGTTGCTGGGCGTGCTCGGGCCGGTCGTTGATGCCGGACAGCAGCACGTACTCGAACGTCACCCGCCGGCCGGTCAGTTCGAAATATTCGTCGGCAGCCGCCAAAACCGCAGCGATGCCAAAGCCGCGGTTGGCGGGCACCAACTCGTTTCGCAACGCGTCGGTGGGGGCATGAAGCGACAAGGCCAAATGGTATTGGCAGTTCTCGCGAGCCAAGCGGCGAATGCCGTCGGGAAGGCCAACCGTCGAAATGGTGATTCGCCGGGCGCCGATTCCCAACCCATTGCGAGCGGAGGCTTCGGCCAAGGCGGGCAGGAGCGCGTCAAGATTTAGCAACGGCTCGCCCATGCCCATGACGACGATGTGGCTGAGCCGCTCGGGCTGTCGCGATTCGGCGGCAGGTTGACGACCCGGTCCGGGAAGAAGCCGCTGGATATGGAGCATCTGTTCCAGGATCTCACCGCGGGTGAGGTTGCGGACCACACCGTCCAGTCCGGTGGCGCAGAAGACGCAGCCCATCGCGCATCCGACCTGCGTGCTAATGCAAGCGGTGCAGTGCTCTTTGTCGTCGCGGAGCAGGACGCATTCGATCCGCTGGCCGTCGTTCAGTTCCAAGAGGAGCTTCTCGGAGCCGTCCGCCGCATCGCGATGCTTCGCGACCCGCGTGGTCCAGATTTGGAACTCGGCCGCAAGTTGCTCTCGAAGCGGTGCGGGCAGATCGGTCATTTCGTCGAAGCTGCCGGCCCGTTTCTCAAATAACCATCGGCGAACCTGGCCGGCCCGATACGCCGGCAGATGGTGCTGGAGGAACCAGTCGCGAAGTTCGGCGGAAGATTGCTCAAAGAGGGACATCATACAACAGTATTGTACCTTGCGAGCGGCTTGGCGGGCGGGATTCTCCCCGGTGGCAACCGTTGCCGCAACCGTCTTTCAAAGGGAGAGGGACGGGACAGTCGCCGTGGCTGCGATTTGTTCAGCCGCGCTGGAACTTCTTGTAGGCCGCCACGGCGAGGGTGTCGCATCGCTCGTTTTCGACGTGGCCGGCATGGCCGCGGACGTGGGTGAACTCGACGCGGTGGCGGCGGAGCAACTCGTCGAGCTCCCGCCAGAGGTCCTCATTCTTGACCTCGGCCCAGCGGCCTTTTTCGCGACGGCGCCAGCCATTTTCTTTCCACTTCGGCATCCATTCGGTGATTCCCTTGCCGACGTAGGTGCTATCGGTGACCAATTCGATCGACGTCGGCCGCTTCAGGGCTTCGAGGCCGCGAATCACCGCAGTCAGTTCCATGCGGTTATTCGTGGTTTGCGGCTCAGCGCCAAAGACCTCTTTCTCCTTGCCTGTGGCGAGATGGCGGAGGATGAAGGCCCAGCCGCCGGGTCCCGGGTTGCCGCTGCACGCGCCATCGGCGAACAACTGGACCTCGAAGACGCGCGAGGGGGAAGGATCAATCATGACAGTCCGAGGTGTGGGGCGTGAATCGGCGTGGCGAACGTAGGGAAGGTTAGCGATAACTCGGCGGGGAGTTTCGGATCAGGTTGCGGCGTGCTCGTGCGCCCGCGCCGGCTCGAAGCGTTGGCGGGCGAAATCTTCGAGGCCGACGGCGATGGCCCCGTCGACGCGCGGCTCGTCCTCGAGCGCCCACGGCAGGCGCACGGTGAAAGTGCTTCCCTTGCCAAGTTCGCTTTGGAGCGACACCTCTCCGCCCAGCAACCGGCACAGTTCCTTAACGATCGAGAGGCCCAGCCCGCTGCCGGAATGCTCGCGGGTCATGGCGTCACCGTCGGGCATTGCCGTGCGGCCCTGGCGGAACTTTTCGAAGATGATCGACTGATCCTCGGGGGCAATGCCCACGCCGGTGTCAGTCACCGAAAGCACCAGGAAGTCTGCGGCATCTCGGTTCGCCGCGACCACGATGCGTCCGCCCTCGGGGGTAAACTTGATCGCGTTGCTCAGGAGGTTGTTGAGAATCTGCTGGACGCGTGCTTGATCCTGGTGCATCGGCGGCAGGTCGTTCTCGATGTGGCATTCGAGGTCGATATTCTTCCGTTCGCTCAACGGGCGAGCCATTTCGCACTGCGCGGCGACGACGTGTGAGACGTGGCAATCGCTCAACCGCGTCTCCATCTTGCCGCTTTCGATCTTGGCCAGGTCGAGAATGTCGTTGATCATCTCCAGCAGCGTCTTGCCAGACCGCTGGATGTTCTGGACATAGCGTTTTTGTTTTTCGTCGAGAGCATCGATGGTGGCGAGCACTTCGCTGAAGCCAAGGATGCTGTTGAGCGGCGTGCGAAGTTCATGGCTCATCGTGGCCAGGAAATCGCTCTTCAACATGTTCAGCTCGTAGAGCCGCATGTTCGCTTGGGCCAGTTCATCGACCTTGCCGTCGAGCGTGACGTTGGCGTTGCGCAGCTCCTCCTGGGCGTCGGTCAAGTGGCGCAACATGCGGTTGAAGGCCACGGCAAGTTGCTCGAACTCGTCGCCGGTGTGGATTTCGGCCCTGAGCGCGGTGTTGCCGCGGCTGATGGCGTCGCTGGTGTCGCGCAAATGTCGCAATGGCTTGACGATCACATAGCGGATGATGGCGTAGCAGGCCACCACCGTGAGGAAGACGGTGATGATGGCGGTGGCAATGAGGATTGCGCGGTTCAGGTTGATCGTCTTTTGCATCTGCTCGGTGGGAATCGCCAAGCGGGCAACCGCCATCAGGTCGCCTTGCGTTTCGGCCACCGACCGAACCAGCGACGAGTTTTGCAGCGACGTTTCTCCGGTCACCTTGCTTGCCGGTTGATGACAGGCGAAGCAGGTGCTCTCCGTCGCACGGATCGCCTGATAGTAGTAATAGGTGTTGCCGTCCGGCGACGATCGCTCAGCGAACTCGACGGGATCGGCCCCCGTGCCAGGTTTGCTTTCGAGAAAGCGTTTGAGCACGTCTTCCTCGAACTTGCCCTGCGGGGCATAGTCCTCTTTGTCGCCGCTGTTTGTGGCGGGCGGTTTGGGCAGAATGAACTTCAAGCGATACTGCTGCTTGCTGAAGGCCGCCGCCAGGCTCCGCACGAACTGCTGGGAACGCTCGTTTTCCAGGCCCTTCCAATGCTGGACCTGCATCTCCTGCTCGACGAGCGAACGCCCGTTTTTCCGGTTCTCGACGGTGATGCTATGGACGATCCGTCCGTAGGAGTACCAAAAGCCGGCGGCGATGACCAAGAAGAGCCCCGTGCCGAGCATGGTTAGCAGCTTCAGCTCGAGTTTGGTCTCGCCAAAGACGGTTTTGATCGAGCGGTAGGACATAACGCCCGCATTCTACGGCATCGGAAGGGGAGTTGCCAGGGGAAAGGAACAGGGTGAATGGCGAAGCAGAAAGGACGATTGACGAAGGAATCTGGAAATCGGAAGTCGGGCTTTGGGCATCGTCATTCTCAGAGCATATCGACGGGGTCGACGTCGACGATCCATTGGACATCGTCCGGCGGCTGGAGGTCTGCCGTGGCGGCGGCGACAGCGGAGCGGAGCCGACCGGCGTCGGGGCCCTGAACTTGTATCTGAAACCGGTATCGACCTTTCAATCGCGCGAAAGGACATGGCGCGGGCCCGAGAACGCGAGCGTCGGCTGCGTGCTGCTGCAACGACACGGCCAGCCGCTCGGCGATGGTCTTGGCGAACTCCAGGGCAACGGGCTCAGAACGCCCGCGGATCACCAACCGGATCATCGCGGCGAAGGGCGGATAGCAGAGCATCTCGCGAATCGGCAGTTCCCCGGCGGCAAAGGCCGCGTAATCGTGCCGGACGGCAGCGCGAATGGCGGGATGATCGGGGCTGAACGTCTGAACCAGCACGCGGCCGCCCTTCGGACCTCGACCCGTGCGACCGGCCACCTGTGTGACGAGTTGAAAGGTTCGCTCGGCGGCGCGGAAGTCGGGCAGATGGAGGGCCGTGTCCGCGTTGATGACGCCCACGAGCGTGACGTCCGGAAAGTCGAGTCCCTTGGCGATCATCTGCGTTCCAAGCAAGATGCGGACTTTGCCGGAGCGGAAGGCGGCGAGGGCCCGCTGGTGGCTGCCGGGGGCCTGCATGGTGTCGGTGTCCATGCGCAGGCTGACGACCTCGGGGAATCGCGCGCGAACCTCGGCCTCCAATCGCTGGGTGCCAAGGCCCGAATAACGGATGCCGATGAACTGGCACGAGGGACAAGCCGTCGGCGCCGGCACCTCGTAGTCGCAATAATGGCACAGCGCGATTTCTTCCTTGCGGTGGTGCGTCAGGGCGATGTCGCACTCGGGGCAGCGGACCACGAAGCCGCACGCCGGGCACTGGATGTGTGTCGAGAATCCGCGCCGGTTCAGGAGCAAGATTACCTGCCCGCCTTCGTCGAGAGCGGCTTTCATGGCGGCAACCATCTGTCGACTCAGCGCGCCGCTGGAGAGGTTGCGGCCTTTTTCGGCCCGCAGGTCGATCGTGCCGACGGCCGGCAACGGCCGATCCATCACCCGGCGCGGCATTTCGACCAACGTGTACTGCCCCGTCTTGGCCCGATGCCAGCTTTCGAGCGAAGGCGTTGCGGACCCGAGAATTAGCGGGATGCCTTCCGCTTCCGCTCGGGCGATCGCCACATCACGGGCGCTGTAGCGCGGCGCGGTTTCCTGCTTGAATGAGCTTTCATGTTCCTCGTCAAGCACGATGAGGCCGAGGTTGGGCGTTGGGGCAAAGATGGCGCTTCGCGCCCCAACGACGACCGTTGCCGCGCCTTCGACGATCCGTTGCCACGATGCATGCCGCTCGGCATCGCTCAGATGGCTGTGCAACACAGCCACGGCGCCGAAGCGGCGGCGGAAGCGATCGACCGTCTGTGGGGTCAAGCTGATCTCGGGCACAAGCACGATCGCCTGACGGCCGAAGTGAACGACCTCCTGGATCGCCTGGATGTAGACCTCCGTCTTCCCGCTGCCAGTGACGCCGTGGACGAGGATCGTCTGATGCCGACGGGCATTCATGGCGTCGAGAATAATCCGCAACGCTTGCTCCTGATCCTGGTTAAGGACCAGATGCTGCTCGCTTGCGCGCTGAAACTCGTCCGGGCGAAACGTGGCGATGCGGCCGGTGTGGGAGCGGATCAAACCTTTCCGGCGGAGGGCCGCGATCGGGCCGGGGCCGCAACGGGCGGCGCGGGCCAGTTCGCCAGACGTCATTGCCTCTTTGGCTGCCAAAAGTACCTTGAGCACTTCTAACTGCTTGGGTGTGAGCTTGGCGATGGGGTCGCGATCCGTCGTTGCGCCGGGAGCAACCGGTGTTTGCTCCGGGAAGGCCTTAGTCAGCCATCTGACGGCTGCCTCGTCGACGGAGAGCAGCGTGCTCAGCCGAGTGCCGGCGGCGACGCGTACGCCGGCCGGAAGCACAGCTTCGAGGACCGACGCCCAATCGCACAGATACCGTTCGGCGATCCAGCGGGTGAGACGCAGCATTGCCGGACTGAGGAGGCTGTGCTCGTCGAGCACAGAGTGAAGCGGCTTGAGCTTTCGTCGCCCGACCGGTCGATCCTCAAGTCCGACGCAGTAGCCAACTACCAGCCGATTGCCGGCGCCGAACGGCACTTTCACCCGCCGGCCAGGTTCAACCGAGTCGCGCAGGTTGTCCGGCACCAGGTAGTCGAACTCTTGGGCAGGGCCTTCCGCCAACACCACCGAGGCCGTCAGTTGACGGCTCTGGTCATCCTCCTCCCAGGGAGCCGGCTCGGTCTCAAAGAGTTGTTGCTGGGGACGAGGCATGGTAAAGAGTTGCGGCAACGGCGTTTAGGCTTCAGCATACCGTATCGGCAGTTGGCCCGAAAGCGGCGCACTGATCGGAACCGGCAACGGATGGTGGCGGAGAGAGTCTGGTGGGGCGACGTCCGTCCCGTTGCGTCCCACATCGTCAAAGAACCACCGCCTCACCGGCCAATCGGGGCCCCGATGCCACGGTTTGCTATAATCCGTGCGAAGGAGCCGAAGCCATGCCAGAGCTGCCGATGAGCCGAGAGCGGATTCTTGGGTTGATGAGCGGCTTCCGCACATCGTGCGTGATTGGGGCTGCGGCGGAACTGGATCTCTGGACGACTCTGGGCGATCAGTGTCTTTCGGCGATCGAATTGGCCGAGCGGCTCGGCTGCGACCGCCGGGCGGTCACCATATTGCTGGACGCGGTCGCCGCTCTCGGCCTTTTGGAGAAACAGGACGAGCGGTATTGTGTGCCGGAACCGTTGCGCGGGTGGCTTGCAGCCGACAGCGAGAAGACAATCTTGCCGATGCTGCAACATATGGGCAACCTGTTACGCGGCTGGTCGCAATTGGGATTGGTTGCCAAGACGGGGAAACCGACAGCCCGGGCGCCGAGCATCCGAGGTCCGGAAGCCGACCGCGCGAGCTTTATTGCGGCCATGCATTCGATCTCCGGACCGATGGCCGACGATCTGGTCAAACGACTTGGGCCGCTCGGGTTCAAGCATCTGCTGGACGTCGGCGGTGCTTCTGGGACGTGGACCCTGGCGTTTCTTCGTGCTGCGCCGAGCGCCACCGCTACGATCTTCGATCTGCCGGATGCAATCGAGCAAGCTCGCGAGCGATTGGCCGGAACGGGACTCGCTAGGCGAGTAACGCTCGTGCCAGGCGATTTTTATGCGAACGAACTGCCGGGCAACGCGGACTTCGCGTGGATCAGTGCGATCTGCCACCAGCACTCGCGAGAACGCAATCGCGAATTGTTCCGGAAGGTATTCGCGGCGATCAAACCAGGCGGAAGGATCGCCATCCGGGACATCGTCATGGCGGAGAGCCGTACGGAGCCGCTTGAGGGTGCACTGTTCGCCATCAACATGCTCGTGAACACCGAGAGCGGCGGCACCTTCACCCTCGACGAGTACGCGGCGGACCTGCGAGCGGTGGGGTTCCAGAATCCCCGCTTGGTGATCAAGGACGAGGCGATGTCGTCGGTCGTTGCGGCGGAGAAGCGGTAGGCGCGGCGACGGTGCGGGCGGCCGTCACCCATCCTTTTTGGGCGTTGCAGGCGTGGCATCGCCCTGTTCGCGCCTATTGACCACCTGTGGAGGGGTCTGGTAAACTGGTGTGTTTGGAAATTTCTGGCCCAGTTCGTCGAGGTTCTCCCGTGCCTGTGACTTGTGTGATCGGACTCCAGTGGGGCGATGAGGCGAAGGGGAAACTCGTTGATCTGCTGACGGATCGGCACGACATCGTCGTGCGATATCAGGGCGGGGCGAACGCGGGACACACGGTGGTTCGCGACGGCCGGAAGTTCAAGCTGTCGCTGATCCCCAGCGGCATTTTCCGCCCGGAAGTGCAGTGCGTCGTCGCCGCCGGCGTTGTGTTGAATCCCGCCAGCGTGCTTGGCGAAATCGATGGTCTGCGGAACCTCGGCATCAAGGTTGCCGAGAATCTCATGATCAGCGACCGCTGTCACGTGATCTTCCCCTGGCACGTCGAGGAAGACCGGTTGCTGGAACAGCAGTGCGGCGATGAGCCGATCGGCACGACACTCCGCGGCATCGGTCCCTGCTACCGCGACAAGGTCGGCCGCGGGCTGGCCGTGCGGCTTGGCGATATGTTTCGGCCGGGCTTCGAGGCGCAGGTCGAGCGGATTATTGGCGCGAAGCGCGACGTCTTCAGCGCGTTGGGTTCGGCGGCCGGCGCGGCGATTGACGCCAAGCAAGTTGCGGCGCAGTACCGTGGCTATGCGGAGCGGCTGGCCCCACACGTGGCCGATACCACTGCGTATCTGTTGGACGCCGTGGAGGCAGGCCGACGCTTGCTGTTCGAGGGAGCGCAGGGCGCGCTGCTCGACATCGACCACGGCACCTTCCCGTTCGTCACCAGCAGCAACAGCTCCGGCGTCGGTGTCTCCGTTGGCTCCGGCGTGCCTGGCCGGTATATCAGCAAGGTGTTCGGCGTTATCAAGGCGTACAGCACCCGGGTTGGCGGCGGGCCGCTGCCGACCGAGCAGGACAACGCGATTGGCCAGCAGATTCGCGATCGCGGGAACGAGTACGGCACGGTCACCAAGCGTCCCCGCCGCTGCGGATGGTTCGACGCAGTGGCCGCTCGCTACACGGCTCGGCTGAGCGGCGTCGATTCCTTGGCGGTGATGCTGCTCGACGTGCTTAGCGAGCTGCCGGAGGTAAAGATTTGCACGGCCTACGAACTGGATGGCCGGAAGATCACCAATTTCCCCGGCCATGCCGACGATTTGCGACGGGTGACGCCGGTGTACGAAACGCTGCCTGGCTGGCGAGACGATATCACCGGGGCCGTGCGACTTGATCAGTTGCCGACCAATGCGCGAAAGTACGTCGATCGGATCAGCGAGTTGCTGGGTCGGCCGGTCGGAGTCGTTTCCGTTGGACCCGATCGCCGGCAAACGATATTCGCCGAGTGATTTGAGCTGTCATGCCCATTCACCGCCTTCCCACGAGCCTGATCAACAAGATCGCCGCCGGCGAGGTGATCGAGCGGCCGGCCAGCGTGGTCAAGGAGTTGATGGAGAACGCGGTGGACGCCGGGGCCACGCGGATTGACGTCTCCGTCGCCCAAGGCGGGCTGGAACTCGTCCGGGTGGTCGATAACGGCGGCGGCATTCCGGCCGAAGAACTGCCGTTGGCACTTGCTCCGCACGCAACCAGCAAGCTCGCCGATGCCGACGATCTATTCTGCGTCGGCACATTGGGTTTCCGTGGGGAAGCCCTGGCCTCGATTGCGGAAGTGAGTCGGCTGGTGCTGCGCAGCCGGACGCCCGATAGCCAAGGGGGCGCGGAACTGGAGGCCAACGGCGGCGTGCTGGGCGAACCCGCGCCTTGTGGCTGTCCGACGGGCACGACAGTCGAAGTGCATAATCTGTTCTTCAACACGCCGGTGCGGCGGAAGTTTTTGCGGACGACGGCTACCGAGTTTGGCCACGTCTCTGAGGCGTTTACCCGAATCGCTTTGGCCACGCCGCATGTCCACTTCACGTTGCGGCACAATGACAGGCCGGTCTTCACGCTGCCCGGCGAGAGCAACTGGCTTGAGCGGATCGCGACGTTTTTCGGCCGCGAACTGGCGGAGAACTTGATCTGGGTTGAAAGCGCCGAGGATGGCGTCACACTTTCCGGCTACGCGGCCCATCCGGGCCAGAACCGCAGCCACAACCGGATGCAGTATTTCTTCCTCAACGGCCGCCACATCCGCGACCGCTCGTTGCAGCACGCCTTGGGCGAGGCCTATCGCGGTCTGCTGACGGTCGGCCGGCAGCCGATTGCGTTTCTGTCGATGACGATGCCGCCGGAGCTAGTCGACGTGAACGTTCATCCGACGAAACTGGAGGTCCGTTTTCAAGACTCCGGCCGGCTCTATAGCCAGCTTCTGGCAACGCTGCGGGCGAAGTTCCTCACGAGCGATCTGAGCACGCACGTTCATTCCGGCGGCGAGCCGCTGGCCGCCGATCCGGGCGCCGATCCGACCGGCAGTCATGACGCCGTCCACGGCGCGGAGCTCCGTCAACAAGTGGTCGATTGGGCCAAGGGGAAAGTGGCGGCGTGGGGAGAGAACGGGGAGGGGGTGGCTGCCGGAGCCATTCGAACGGGCGGGGGCTCGGCGATTGGATCGCACGGTCCGCTTGGCTTGCGCCGGCTGGATCTGCCATCGGCGGCGCCCGGCTTGTGTTCCCCATCTGATGTCTCATCGGCGCAGGGGCACAACTCGGCTGGTGATGACGGAGCAGCCGCGGCGAGCCGTGCCTTGCAGGTCCACAACCGCTATCTGGTGACCGAGACGGACGACGGCGTGACGATCATCGATCAGCACGCTTTGCACGAGCGCATCCTGTACGAGCAGCTTCGGCAGCGTGTGGCCGCCGGCGCGATGGAAATGCAAAGTTTGCTCGTGCCGGAAACGGTGGCGCTAAGCCCGATGGAAGCCGCGGCCGCATTGGAGCACCGGGAACTGCTGGCCGGGCTGGGAGTGCGGATCGAGCCATTCGGCGGCGACACGTTGCTGCTGAGCGGCTACCCGGCGATGCTGGCGAATATGAATCCAACGGAGGTGCTGCGTTCGTTGCTGGAACGCATCCTGGCAGATGTGAAGCGGCCGGAGAAGAGCGATCTGCTGGACGACCTGCTGCATACAATCGCCTGCAAGGCGGCGATTAAGGCCGGTGACCGGCTCGCGCCGGAGGAGATTGCGGCGTTGCTGGAGCAGCGGCAGATGATCGACGACGCCCATCATTGCCCCCATGGCCGTCCGACAGCGCTGGTATTCACGCGGGAGGAATTGGACCGACAGTTTAAGAGGATGTAGGTGCAACGGAAGCAGTCGCCGGGCATATAGTACGAGCGTCATTAGATCGGTTTGCATTCGTGCCGGCGATTTGGCAGAATGGAGAGTAACGTTCCTCTTCGGCTGGCCGTAAGTGGCCGGGCTAAACGGTATCGCCGTCGGAAGCTATCGAGCCGATGGCGCTCATTCTAGAACTTCACACTCGCGATATCCATCCCAATCATGATTTGCGTCAGCATTGGCCGTGGTCGACACCGACACGTTCTCGCCGAACACCGACACCTGGTGGACCAGGGCGCGCGGCTGGTCGAATTACGCTTGGACTATATCAATGGCGAGGTGAACCTGAAACGGCTGGTGGCCGACCGGCCTTGCCCTGTCGTGATTTCTTGCCGCCGCGCGGTCGATGGCGGCAAGTTTGTCGGCACGGAGGAGCAGCGGCGACTGCTGCTGCGGAGTGCGATTGCCGAGGGCGTCGAGTACGTCGATCTTGAAGAGGACGTCGCG
>JAJFUI010000154.1 GCA_021372555.1 Planctomycetaceae bacterium
TGCCAGGGGGCGGCAGTGCAACTGCCGCCCCAACGGAGATGGTGCAAGCGAGTCACAAATCAAACGGCACTGCTGGGACGAGCCAGCAGTGGCACCCTCGCGGCTTTGAGGCGCGGGTCACCGCCCCGACGGCGTGCGGGACTTTTAGGTCGTTATCGCTAGGGCGTGCGAGCGGCGCGATTCTCGATGTACTCGACGGCGCGGCGGCGCTGGACGTCGACGAAGGGTTTCGGCTCGGCTTTGACGGTAGTCTTGGCAGCGGGCTTATTGGCCTGGCTAGCGGGACGCTCAGGCGTGTGGGAGGCTGGCGTCTGGGAATGGAAGACGTCACGAGCGCGGCGCCACTGCTGCCAGGCAGTGAAGTCGTCGGGGGTCAGGACTAACTTGTAGCCTTTGTCGGGCGAGACGCCCCAGGGGCGTTTGTCGCTCTCGTCGCGGGGGCGTTGGATGTCCTTGCCGCTGGGACGCCAGTAACTGGACATGGTGAACTTCATCGCCCCGCAACCGGCGGGGAGGTCGACGACTTCCTGGACGGTTCCCTTGCCGTAGCTTTGCTGGCCGACGACGACCGCCCGGCCGTGGTCTTGGAGGCAGGCGGCGACGATTTCGGCGGCGCTGGCGGTTTCCTGGTTGATGAGGACCGCAATCGGGAAATCGGTGAAGGGGGCGCTGCCGCTGGCGGTGTAAGTGCGACTGACCTGGCCGCCGCGGCGTCGGGTGCTGACGATGACGCCGGAACGGACGAGCATGTCGCAGACATCGACGGCGGCATCCAAGTAACCGCCGGGGTCGTTCCGCAGATCGAGGACGAGGCCTCGCATGTCGTGGGCGGTTAGCCATTCGAGCGCGTCTTTGAGCTCGCCGGCCGTGTCGTCGGTAAAGCTGCTGATGCGGAGATAGCCGATGCGGTCGTGTCCTTCGAGGAAGAAATTCCACGAACCGTCGGCGTTGCGGGTATCGCCTAGGACGGTGTCGACGTGGATGATTTCGCGGACGAGCTTGACATCGATGTGCTCTTTGCTTCCGACGTGTTGGATGGTCAGCGTAATCTGCTGGCCTTCCTTGCCGCGGAGGGCGTTCGTGGCGTCCTGGAGGGACATTCCCTGGGTGCTGGTTTTGCCGATGCGAAGGATGCGGTCGCCAGCAAGAATGCCGGCCCGATAGGCCGGGGAATCGACGATGGGGCTAAGGACGACGAGCTGCTTGGCGTCGGGGTCGAGGGCGACTTCCATGCCGACGCCGGCGAATTGCTGGTCGATGGTTTCGAAGAACTCGTCGCGTTCGGCGGGGGTGATGTAGACGGAGTGTTCGTCGAGTTGGCCGAGCATGCCCTGCATGGCGCCTTCGAAGAGGTCGAGATCGGTGACCGGCTCGAGCGCCTGCCGCTTGACGGTATTCATCGCGCTGTCGAGGACACGCGTGTAGGGGTTCTGCGGCACGCGCAGGCACGACACCACGGCCAGGGGCATCAACAGGAGGAGGATGACGAAGTTTCGACGTGGCATGGGGTGGTGACGCGAGCCAGTCCGGTATGCGGTCGCGCCTTGAGACATTCTGCGGCGACCACGACGGCGGAGTCCGCGGGCGTCAACATCGTACCGTGGACGGGCGTTGGGACGCAAGCGCGGCTTGCATCGCAGGAGGTTGCCGGCGGCGGCGTGGAATGGCTGCCCGTCTCATCGGTCCGCCAGTCAGGCGCAGATCGCAAGGAACCCTCTAAAAACCGCAAGAAACCAGGGGTTGCGGGGGCGGTTTTAGGCATGGTTTGCCCCCTTGGCCACCTCGTACCGTAGCGGGAAAACGAGTACAATAAAGGTTTATGGAAAGCTGGACGGAACCGAATGGTTGACGGCGTTGTGGACATCCCTCTGAGGGGGAAAACACTGGTGACTGCCGCGGTGGACGCGGGGGCCAGCCGTGGGCAGGTCCGTCGACGCGACACGGCACACGACCATTTCCTGGCTGGGCCGGAAAACCGGTTGGTGGAAGTCGCGGTTCGGGCAGTCGTCGAGGGGCGGCCGAACGGTTACAACCCGTTGGTGCTGTATGGGCCAAGCGGCACTGGCAAGTCGCACCTGGCCCACGGGCTGGCAGAAGTGTGGAGGAGCCAGGCGGGGCGTGGGACGACGGACTTGGCGGTGGCTATGGTGGCTCGGTCAGGAGACCGGCCACAACAATCAGGGGACGGGACACAACAGTCAGGAAACCGGGTACAACAGTCAGACCGGGTACAACAGCGGCTCGGTCGAGAGAGCGGCCGCAATCGCGAGGCTATGATGGCTCGGTCAGGAGACCGGCCACAACAGTCGGGGCGTGTTAGGCGGCGTGTGGCGTGCATTACAGCGGTGGACTTTGCTCGAGAGCTGACCGATGCGATCGAGACGCAGGCGGTCGACGAGTTTCGGGCGAAGTACCGCGGGGCGGCGATGTTGGTGATTGAGGATCTCGGCCAACTGGCAACGCCGAGGTCCGGAAAGCTGAGCGCTCAGGAGGAATTGATTCATACGCTGGACGCTCTGGTAGGCGCAGGCCGGTGGGTGGTGGTGACCAGTTCAGCGCCGCCATGGGAATTGCCGGGCATTGTGCCGATGCTGCAGAGCCGGTTGAGCGGCGGACTCGCGGTTCGGCTATCGCCGCCGGGTCCCGAGACTCGGTTGGCGCTCTTGCAGCGGTTGGCGTCGCAACGAGACATCGAGCTGCCTGAGTCGGTGGCGCAGCTTTTGGCGGATGGTTTGACCGGCACCGCCCGGGAACTGGCCGGGGCGTTGTTGAACTTGGCGATAGGCGGAGATCCGCTTGGCGGGCCAACGGGGCAGGAGGGCGCGTCCGGTTCGCGGGCACTTGACCTGACGGCGGCACGGCAATATCTTGCGGGCGGTCGGCGGGAGCGTGAGCCGACCCTGCACGAGATTGCGTTGGCGACGGCGAGGCACTTCTCGCTACGATTGTCGGAGCTGAAAAGCTCGTCTCGGCGCCGGGCACTGGTCGCCGCGCGGGGCGTCGCAGTCTGCTTGGCACGTGATGCGGGCGGTCATCGGCTGGAGGAGATTGGCCGCTACTTCGGCGGTCGGGACCACACCACGGTGCTGCATAACTATCGCACCACCAAGGAGCTAATCGCCACGGAGCCGGCGACCCGAACGGCATTCGAGCAGCTTCGGTCTGCGTTGTGGAAAACCTGACGGCGGCGTGTCGATGGATCGTCGATCCCGAGGGTATGCGTGAACATCGGAGTTCGATCGGGTTAGGGAAATTGCTGACGGTCGCCTGAGTGATAACCGCAGGCTAACGACGATGTGTCAGTTTTTCCCCTATAAAACTTGAGATTGGCAATGGAGCTAACCTACTTCGCTGCGGCGACTTACGGCAAACGGCATCAGAACAATCGACAGTTGGTCGCGGCGGCCTAATACTACTGCTCTTAATTAAGAAATAAGAAAGGCAAGACACCGAACATGAAAGCAACCTGTGAACGCGACAAGCTATTGCACGCCTTCCAGATGGCTGCCAGCGTGGCGCCGGCTCGGAGCCCCAAGCCGATCCTTCAGAACGTGAAGTTGGAG
>JAJFUI010000174.1 GCA_021372555.1 Planctomycetaceae bacterium
TTGCCGTACCACGCCAGCCAGATGTATGCCAAAAACATCTCCACCTTCCTGCTAAATCTGGTCAAAGACAAGCAGGTGAAAATCAACCTCGAAGACGAGATCATCCGTGATACGTTGATCACGCACGATGGTCAGGTGGTCAACCCGCGAATTCAAGGGTTGCTTGGCGCGTCAGCCCAGTAAAACGGCCGCAAGTTGTGGACAACAGCTAACCTCGGCCGAGCTCCCGTCGGCCGCTAAACATAAAGGACCGATTGAACGATGTCGCCCGATCTTCTGATCCTGCTGGCTACCGCACCGGACGGCGCGGGGAAGTCAGAATTCCTGACACTGTTGTACGTGTTCATGCTGGCCACGTTCACCGGACTGCTGGTCATCCGCAACGTCTCGCGGTTGCTCCACACGCCGCTGATGTCGTTGACCAACGCCATCTCGGCCATCGCGGTCGTCGGATCGATCATGCTGGCCGGCGAGCAAAAGACCGTTCTCAGCACCGTTCTCGGTACGGTGGCCGTCGCCGCATCCATGACCAACATCGTTAGCGGCTTTCTGCTGACCGACCGGATGCTCAAAATGTTTAAGAAGCGGGAGCCTGGCAAATAATGAACATGGACATTATCATTCAACCGATTTACTTGGTTTCCGCGGGCCTGTTCATCCTCTCGTTGATGTGGATGAACCACCCCAGCACCGCGCGACGCGGAGTCTTTGCCGGCGTCGTTGGCATGTTGGCCGCGATCGGCGGAACGCTGCTGCTGCCCGAAGTGCATCAATCGTCGTTCTTCATCAGCTATCGCTGGATCGGGCTGGCCTTGGCCATCGGCTTCGGCCTGGGCATTCCGCTGGCGATGGTTCCGCTAACGGCCGTGCCGCAACGGACCGCGCTGTCGCACGCCTTCGGCGGTCTGGCCGCCGGTTTGGTGGGCGCCGCCGAGTTCTACTTGTCCGCGACAGGCAACCGTGCGACGGCGCTCTCCGCATTTGAGACCAGCGCGCTGGTGGCCGAGGTGCTCCTTGGCTTCCTCACCTTCACCGGCAGCTTGATGGCGGCCGGCAAGCTGACGGAAATCATCCCGACCCGTCCGATTCTCTATCGCGGCCAAAACGCGATCAACCTGTCGATGTTGGCCGTCGCCATCGTGGCCGGCGTGCTGCTGGTCATCAATCCAAGCTGGTGGGTTCTGTTCCCGATCATCATCGTCTTGGCGCTCACGTTTGGCGTCATGCTGATCATCCCCATCGGCGGTGCCGACATGCCGACGGTGATCGCCCTGTTGAACGCCTACGCCGGCCTCTCGGCGGTGGCGATGGGCTTCGTCCTCGACAACAAGCTGCTAATCGCCGCCGGCGCGCTCGACGGCTCCTCCGGCCTGATCCTCTCGATCATCATGTGCAAGGCCATGAACCGCTCATTCGCCAACGTCTTGTTCGGCGGGTTCGGCCAGGTCCGCGCCCGTGCAGGCGAAGCCGAGCACCGGACGGCCAAGAGCGCATCGGCCGAAGAGGCGGCCCAAATCATGGAGGCCGCGCAGAACGTCGTCATCGTGCCAGGCTACGGTATGGCTGTCGCCCAGGCGCAGCACCGGGTCCGCGAGTTGTTCGACGAGCTCACCAAACGCGGCGTCAACGTCAAGTTCGCCGTGCATCCGGTCGCCGGACGTATGCCCGGCCACATGAACGTGCTGCTGGCCGAGGCCGAAATCCCCTACGACAAGCTCGTCGAAATGGAGGAGATCAACGGCGAGTTGCCGCAGGCCGACGTCGCGCTTGTGCTCGGGGCCAACGACGTCGTCAACCCCGCTGCCCGGCACGACCAGAGCAGCCCCATCTACGGCATGCCGATCATTGACGCCGACAAAGCCAAGACGGTGTTCGTCGTAAAGCGGAGCATGAACCCAGGGTTTGCCGGCATCGAGAACGAGTTGTTCTTCGCCGACAACACGCTCATGCTCTTCGGCGACGCCAAGGCCATGATCGGCAGCGTCGTCCAGGCGCTGAAAGAATAGCGCCGCCGTCCCCTCTCCCTCCGGAATAGCCTCGCAGTCCCCTCTCCCTCCGGGAGAGGGCTAGGGTGAGGGCCGGCGACAGCGAGACCTCGGCCCCTCCCCGACTCGCGATATCGAACCACTACACCCGCGGACGCGGAGTGTACTGGGTGTGCAAAAGGCGGTGCGACTCTTCCCCCAGCGGTTTGCCGAGGAACTCGGCGTAGAGCTTCGTAATGTCTGGGTTCTCGTGCGACTTGCGAAGTCGCTTTCCTTCGTCCTCGCGGTAAATCGCTGCGATGCGGGCCTCGCGAACTTGGCTGGTGGTGAATCGCGGCTGGCCGCCACCGCCAATGCAACCGCCGGGGCAAGTCATCACTTCGACGAAGTGATACTGCTTCTCGCCGGACTTGATGGCCGATATCACGCGCTCGGCGTTGCCCAGCCCGTGAGCGACGGCGACGTTCAGCGTCACGCCTTCGAGGAACTTCCACTCCGGCTTGACGCCCTCGATCTTCAGCGACGCTTCCTTGACGCCTTCCAGCCCGGCGACCGTCGGAATATGCAGACCGGGCAGCGGCAGCGGACGCCCCGTCACGACCTCGTAGACCGTGCGCACCGCGGCTTCCATCACGCCGCCCGTGTTGGCGAAAATGTCCGCCGCCCCGCTCGAAAGCCCCAGCGGCGCATCCATTTCCTCGTCCGGCAAAGCGCCAAAATCAATCCCCGCCGCCTTGATCATCTTGCCCAGCTCGCGGGTCGTCAGAACGATGTCCACGTCGCGGGCGCTGCTGCTATCCATTTCCGGCCGCTGGCACTCAAACTTCTTCGCCGTGCACGGCATGATCGACACGACGACAACCTGCTCCGGCCGCTTCCCCAGCTTGGCCGCGTAGTAGGTCTTGGCCAGCGCCCCAAACATCTGCTGCGGCGACTTGCACGTCGAGAGGTTCGCGAGCATGTCCGGGTGGAAATATTCCATGAACTTGATCCACCCCGGCGAGCAACTGGTGAACATCGGAAGCGGCTTCGGGGCATGATCGCCCTTGCCGTTCGCTCCCGGCTTCAACGCCGCGGTAAGCCGCTGGAGGAGTTCGTTTCCTTCCTCGATGATCGTCAAGTCGGCCGTGAAGTTGGTGTCGAACACCGCGCAGAACCCCAATCGCCGCAGCGCGGCCACCATCTTGCCCGTCACCAGCGTGCCCGGCTCGTAGCCGAAACACTCGCCAAGCGCGGCCCGAATGGCCGGCGCGGTTTGGACGACCACGTGGTTGTCCGCCTTGTCGATGGCGTGCCAAACCTCGTCAATCTGATCCTTTTCGGTGATCGCCCCCACCGGGCAAACCGCCGCGCACTGGCCGCACTGCACGCAGGCCACCGTCTTCAGGTCGTGGTTGAACGCCGGGCCAATTACCGTGTCGAAGCCGCGGTTCTGCGGAAACAACGCGCCGACGTGCTGCGTTTCCATGCAGACGCTCACGCAGCGGCGGCACTTGATGCACTTGCCGCTGTCCCGCGACAGCGCCGGCGTCGAGGCGTCGATCCGCTTCTTCGTCTTTTCGCCGGCATAGGCGATCTCCCGGACACCCAATTCGGCGGCCAACGCTTGCAGTTCGCAATCCGGACTGCGGTCGCAGGTCTGGCAATCGCCGTTGTGTTCCGATAGCAGCAACTCAATCACCGCCCGCCGAGCGTCGCGCACCCGCCGGCTGTTCGTCTGCACCTTCATCCCCTGGCTCACGGGCATCGAGCACGACGCCACGAGGTTCCGTGCGCCCTCCACTTCGACAACGCAGACGCGGCAAGCGCCGATCGCCTGCAGCCCCTCGACGTAACAGAGCGTCGGGATGCGAATGCCGGCCTTCTTCGCGGCCGCCAAGATCGTGGTCCCTTCGGGAACTTCGACGGAGATGTTGTTGATCGAGAGGGAGAGCATAGTGGTTAGTGGCTAGTGGCCAGTGGCTTGTGGCCGGTTGTCAGTTGTCAGTTATTAGCCATCGGTGGTTACGATCTCTTCGTCGAGATCGTCAGGATCGATTCCAACCCGCCGGAGCTTCGCTTTCATTTCGTCTGAAAGCTGCCCGCCTTCCGCCGCCTTAAGTTGTTCGTACGCCTTTCTTAGGGATTCTCGCTGGTGAACAAGGATGTATGCGCTCGCGGCATCCCGCACTGCAAGAGCTTCGTTCGATTCAGGAGCGTACTTGCACGCTATAGACTCGAGGATCGAACAGACTCTCCGAATTCGCTCGTATGTTTCGTCCGTTACGGACATAAATCCTTCCACCGCTACTCGTGATGTGTCGTCGCCGGTTGGGCGGCGTTGTTCGCACAGCGTTTTCCGTAATCGCAGCGGAGACAGCGGCCGGCCTGACGGAGGGCCACCGATTCACGCCACGGCTGTTCAACTTCGTCGAA
>JAJFUI010000179.1 GCA_021372555.1 Planctomycetaceae bacterium
GTCCAGTCAGCGTTGGTACGCACCGAAAAACGGCATGACGGCCGACAAGTTGACTCCCGAGCAGAAGGCGGTTGTTTCGGCGTTGGAACGATGTTCGGCGGCCAACCACGGCAAGTAGTGCCATGTTCCCAACCCTCGCCACCAGCCCCGCCCCATGCAGCACGATCGGAACTTGTGACCCCGACCCACGCTACCACGAGAAATGCGTTTAGGCATTCGGTCCAAGCCCTAGGACCTAAGACCCAAGACCTAAATCAATGCAGCACGAGCAGTTCCAACTTCACGCCGACATCGAGGAGCGACACTGGTGGTTCGTCGCGCGGCGACGGATCCTCAGCCGGCTAATAGAGGAGCTGTTGCCTGCATCGCCGCAAAGCCTGCTGATCGATGTCGGTTGCGGGACCGGCGGCAATGTGGCGGCGTTCGAGGACCGCTATCGGTGCGTCGGCATCGACACTTCGGCCGAGGCAATCGCGCTGGCGCGGAATCGCTTTCCTCGGGTGCAATTCATCGCGGGCCGGTCGCCGCACGATCTCGGGAAGCTGGTCACCGATGCCAAACTCATCTTGCTGTGCGACGTGCTGGAGCACGTTGCGGACGACTACGCCATGTTTTCCGAACTGGCGGCCGCGACTAGCCCCGGATGCCATTTCTTAGTCACTGTGCCGGCGGACGAGTCGCTGTGGGGGGAGCATGACGAATCGTTCGGGCACTATCGGCGATACGATGCTGCCCGGTTGGAAGGCGTGTGGTCCGAACTGCCGATTACAACGCTGCTCGTGTCCCACTTTAATGCCCGACTGCTGCCGGTCATTCGATTGATCCGTGCGCGAAACCGACGGCGAGGCACGTCGGCCGGCGCGGCAGGCACCGACTTCTGGTTGCCGACGAGGCCGGCCAACGCGATTCTCACGTCCATCTTCGCCGGAGAAGCGACGCGGTTAGTGGCCGCATTGCGCGGCAAGAGGCGCGGTTACCGCGCGGGCGCTAGCCTGTTGGCTTTGCTGCGGCGCGAGCCGGGGCAAATCGCGATCCGCACCAAGCCCACCGGTCTTGCGGCGGATCACCGCTGAGAAAGACCTTTCTCGACCGAGTCATCCTGACGCAGCGAAGGGTTTTGGCCGCCGTCGGGCAAGCCATGTGAGATTCTTCGCTCCGCTCAGAATGACGCTTCCGCGCGGAATTACGGCTTCGCTTACCGTGACGCAGCCGGCTCGTCGGCATCAGCGCATAAAAAAATGAGGGTACTTGCTCGCCGGCACAAGAACCCTCACTTGAGGCTGCCCGATTCGTAATCTTGGGAGATTTCGGATCGGAGACCCGCAGCCGTTAGAGAGTCTATCGGGCGGTTTCGCGTTGGACTTTAGATCGGCTCGCCCTCGTCGCGGTAGCTCGGGCGGGTCATCCGCGCAATTCCGCAGACTTGCCGACACGCTGCTGCCATTGGTTGGGATCCTCGCCGGGCTACGCGAACAGCAGCCCCGCGTAGCCGACGACCCGATCCGTCGGCCCCCCCGCGTCAGCGCTCGTGGCATAACCAACGGTCTCGCAACGATTCAAGCAGCCGAGCCACCGAAGCGTCTCCATGGCCACGACGCACGGCGCCATGCCGCACATGCTGATCCGGTTTCGGCGAACCGTCTCGTAGACGTTCTCCGGATTCAGCGTCGCGATGGCATCCAGCGCCAGTCGGTCCAGTCGTCGGTTCTGGGCGTCATTGGCAAAATGATTCATGTCGCTGGAAACGATCAGCACGGGGCGCTGCGGCATATCGCGCAGCACGACCGACATCGCGATACCAAAGCTCAGCAATTCGGGCAGCGAGGCGTCGCCGACTGCGATGCCAACGACGCGCAGGTGCGGCGCAACCCGCGCCAGCAGTGGCAACTGGACCTCGATCGCATGTTCATCGCGATGCGCCGCCGAGTCCAGTTCCAAGCCGCTAATGCCTTCGGCCAAGCGAGTCGCCACGTCGAGATCAGAAGCCAACTGGCCGCCGGGAAATAGCCAGCGGCGATGCGGCGCTACCGCCCAGCGGGCACCATACGAGCGGTGCTTCGGACAAAGCACGATCGCGGTGCTCGGCATCTCCACCCGGCTCAGCACGGCCGCGGCCAGCCGGCCGGAGTAGACCCAGCCGGCGTGCGGCACCATCGCGCCCGAGCAAGGCTGCGGTGCGGGCTGCTTGGTGGCAAAGAGCGCATCGAGTGCCAGTTGGACATCACCCGGGTCGCCTGGATAAAAGCTGCCAGCCACCGCGGGCTGGCGGACATCCTCGACCTCGACTTCCAACGGGCCGTGAATCGCCTCGCCCTCGAATATCCGAAGATCGGTGTCGTCCTCCTTCCACGCGTCGGGAGGCAGCCCGGCCTTGATGCACACCTGTTCGAGAAATGTTCGGGCGTCGAACCCATGCTCGACGGCCACGCCCGGCAGCAGCAAACCGCGGTTATGCCCCCGAGCGATCTGCACTCCGTGCTTGCCGATCACCACCGCCTGCACGCGGTCCTCGCCTCGTGCTGCGACTGGCTGCGGTCCCCAAAGGATCCAGACATCCATATCGAGTTGACTCAGTTCGGCCGGTGAGATCGGCGGGAACCGCGGGTCGGAAGTTGCCGCCCGATCGGCCGCCGCGTCGAGCGCGCGAAAGAGCGGGATCGACGATTCGATATGCCCACAGCAGGAGCGGAGTCGGCCGTCACGTTTCAGGGTGACGAAGGCGCCATAAACGGCCGTGTCGGCCACATCGGCCAACAGCACGCTCGTGGAGTC
>JAJFUI010000185.1 GCA_021372555.1 Planctomycetaceae bacterium
ATTCGAGCTTCTTTTGATCCAGATCGACGGCGATCACCTGGCCGCAGCCGGCCGCTCGCAACGCTTGCGTCAACAATAGCCCAATGACGCCGGCGCCGACCACAACGGCCGTGTCGCCCATCGAGAGCCGGGTGACCGCGAGGGCGTGCATGGCGATTGCCAACGGCTCGATCATCGCCGCCTGCCGGAAGCTCACGCTCTCCGGCACGCGGTAGAGAATACGTTGCGGGACGGCCGCGTACTCGGCGAAAGCCCCCTGGCAGCGAAACTCGTCGCAGGCCACGCCCGGCACGCGGCGGCGGTCGCAGAGGTTGCTCTCCCCACGGCGGCAAAACCAACACGTTCCGCAGGAGATGATCGAGTCGAAGGTGACGCGGTCCCCTTCGGCCCAGCCGGTCACATTGCTGCCGAGTCGAGCGATGGTGCCCGAGGCTTCGTGGCCCATAACAATCGGCGGTTGGCGGCGGTTGCCGCTGCCATCCATGCCGTGCACATCGCTACCGCAAATGCCGCACGCGGCGATCTTCAAGAGCACGTCGTCCGGCCCAATGTCGGGCGTGGGCAGCTCCTGGATCTCGAATCGGCTGGGCGCGGCGAGTACGAGAGCTTTCATGCGTCTTCCTTCTAGCGGGGCGGCGTATTGCTAAAAGCCATGATGGTCGTGGCCACCACGAGCAGCACGATGGCGGCATAAATTTGCTGCCGTGGCCTGCCGTGAACATCGCGCCACTCACCACTAACAAAGCCAAGGCCCTGACCGCCGATCATTTGCATCGCCTGCTGGATGCCCGCGCCGACCGAGGCCCCGAGGATGCCCAACAGCACCATGCCTTTGCCGACCAATGCAATCGCAAGACAAAACTGCACGCCGATGATGAGTGACAGGGCGACCTCTTTCCAGCTCGATGCCAGCACGCCCCAAGATCTGTTTTTCGTCATCAGGAACGCGGGGAAAATTAGATTCACCAGCGCCCCGCCGAGCAACACAACGGCCCAGACCGAGAACTGGACCAGCACGTCGCCCTGGGCCTCGACCTCAACCTGCTCCCTTTCCTGCTGCCGCTGCGACAACCCCAGGGCGGCGCCAATCTTGTCGGCAGCCGCCTTGGCCGTCATCCCGCCAACTGCTATTGGCGACATTTTTGGCAGCGCGATCTTGCCGTCTGGCAACACCGCGTAAATCCCGCTAACGTCCTCTCGGTCCGCAACCGTGACCTTGACGTTTTGGCCCACGTGCAAAATGCTCATCCGGGCGACGATCGGCGCCTGACTGTAAACGAACGCCAGCAGGATGCCGGCCGAGGTGATGCCCGCGATGACGGCCATGATCAGCCCGATCAGAAAGCTGCCAGACTTCGACTGATGCTTGCGGACTTGTTGATCTCGGCCGAACCCGGCCTGGGAGGCCAGAATCACGCCAACGAGCATTACGCCAACGGCGACCAGCACCATGTGCCCGGCACGCGAGGTGATGCCCGGGGCGTCCCGAAACAAACCACTCCCCTTGAAAACCATCGGCATGGTGACAGTCACCGACGCGCCGAGCCCGGTGAGAACCGCCGTGGTCAACGCCACGCCGATTCGCACGACGGACAACGCAAACAGCACGTTCGCCACGCCCCAACAGGCGGCGAACAGATTGGCTTTGATCAGCACCGAAGCCGGCACGTCGCGGTAGGCCTCGATCGCGTGGGGAAAGGCCGCGAGCGTGATCGTCCACGGTACGACGATCAACCCGGTGAGCATCGCCAGGAACCACCAGTGCTCGAACTGGAACTTACGCATTAGCTTGATGGGCCAAACGAGGCTGCCCATCGCCAATCCGCCCGCCGCGGCCGCCAGAATGCCCAGTGCGGTCTCCATCGCGTTCGCTCCGGTCAAGAGTTCGGTCAGGACGTTTTTTTGTAGGTAAGGATGGCCACGCCCGGCTGCGCGGGAATCGCGACCCGAAGCCCCTTTTCCAGCAGTTCCTTCCCGCCAAATCGCTGCGGCTTCCCACCGTTCAGCTCGGTGACCTCGTAGGTCGCGTTCGGATCCAGCCCACGAAGCGTGAACCGTGCCGACTCGTAAATCGACGCCTTGCGGCGGAACGCCTGGACGACCCCGTCGCCCTGCTCGGGCCGATCAAACTGCCAGGCGATCCAAACGCCGTTGTCGGGAACGTCTTTGGTGAGCGGATAATAATCGCCGTAATAGAACGGCATGACCTTGCGCCAGTCGGCCGCGAGACGACGAATCTTGTCGTAGTCGAGCCCCCGCTCCCGGACGTCGAACAGCAGATTCAGGCCGGGGCAGGCCGTGCTCCAGAAGCCGTATTCCTCAACCGGTGTCACTCCCGTGGTGAAATAGGGCGAGTCGGCCCAAGCGATCGTGCCGGTGCCGAAGAACGGCAGCCACATGGCGATGCCGTAGGTCATCGACTGTTGGCCAACCGGCTCCATCGTCTTGTCGCTGCGCCAGAGCGGCACGGCCCGCCGCATCATTTCCAGATCGTTGCGACGCCCACCGGAAGCGCACTCGTCGATCAGCATCCTCGGATGCCGCAGTCGCAGCTCGTCCCAGTAGGCCAGCAGACCGGTGACGTGCCGGATCTCCGTGATGCCCTGGCGATCCGGTGCGTCGGCCGACCGCCAGAGATTGAGCGGATCCATGTTGAAATCCTGCCGGTACAGGTCGATCCCTTCATCGGTCAGCACTCGGTCGACCCGCTCGGTGATCCACTTGCGGGCGTCGGGGTTGCCGAGGTTCAAAAGCCCGCCTTTTCGGCCGCCAAGAATCCACTCCGGCCGGTTCTCGGCGAGCCAGGTTCCCTCCGCGACGCGTTCCGGTTCGAACCAGAGCAGCGTTTTGACGCCTTTCGAGTGGACGTAATCGGTGATGGCTCTCAGGCCGCCGGGAAACCGTTTCGTATCGACCTCCCAGGTTCCCACTTTGTGCCAGCCGACCGGATCGCACTTGTACCAGCCGGCGTCCATCCACCAGTAGTCCAGCTTGATACCTTCTTCAACGTACCGCTTGAACCAGGTAAGCAGGGCGTCGTGGTTCGCTTTGTACATCTCCTCATACGCCCCGCCGCAATAGGCGCAAAGTTGCGGGGGCGGCAGCTTTCCGCCGGGCCGGGGCACATTGTGGGCGATCATCCAGCGGCGCCAAATGTTCTGGGCGCGGATCCAGTCGCCCCCTTTCCAAAACTGCAATACCGACAGCGGCGTGCGAACCTCCTCACCAGGCAACAGCTTGAAGTGCGTCAGTTGCTGACCGGCGCGAACGTGAATGCCACGATCGGCGTCGCGAATGAAATTGGCCGCCCACTGGCCCGGCCATCCGACCACGACGATCACCCCCTCGTCGTGACTTCGCTCCAAGTTGAAGTACGACATCTGCGCGTTGGTCGAACGTCCGCCCGCAGCGCCCCGCCGTAGCGTGGCATTCTTGCCCAGCATGGTCTCGATCGGCGTGTAATCGGTGCCGTCGGCCGGAGAGCCCACGTTGTGATGCAGCAAGAATTCGCCCTGCTGGCCCCGCTGCCATCGGATGTCCAGCGACTGGATGTTCTCGACGATGGGCGTGTCCGCCTTGCCGGCATTCTTGAAGTGCAGCGTCCACTCGACGGTCGGAAAGTCGCGGTACTCGATGCCCACGACTCGCACAGTCAGTCCCGTTTGCGGGTCGGCATAGACAATCGTGTGTTCGGTCCGGCTAGTGTCCAGGGCGCGGGTCGAGCGTGTGCACTTCCAGGTCTTTATTAGCGCGGCCGATGGTTTGCCGGCGTAGGTGAACGAGAAGAACGGCTCAGAGCCCTCGAAGTGGGCTGCCGCCCAGTGACGCGATTCGGCCAGCTCCGCGGACGTCGGTGAAACAGCTTGCGCCTGCGGCAGCGCTGCCAGCCACACGGTCAACACCGTTCCGAAAGCGGTCGTCTTCTTCATGGGCTCGCGTTCCTTTCGTAGAATTCGAAATGACTGCGCAACAGGCCCGTGGCCACATCGAGCCGACCGGCATGCAACGCTTCGACGATCTGACTGTGGGCCTCCTGACCCTTGTGCACATCGCCCATGGCCGTGCGGAACTTATGGAAGAAGGCCTGGAGCAAATCGCACAGCGAGGCCAACGGGGCCAAACCGCTCGCCTCGACCAGTCCCCGGTGAAAGGCAATGTCGTACTCGATCCACCGGTCATCAACCGAGTCCACGTCGGGCGCCGCCTGAGCCAGTTTCTGAAGCTTGGGGTACAACGACGGGTCCTGCCGCATCGCCTCCATCGTGTAGGGCAACGCGCCGGTTTCAATGACCGACCGCGACTTCAGCAGCTTGTCCTTCGGATAGTCGCTCAGCGCGAAGTGGAAACCGAAGTATTCGCTCACGCGGTCGAAGTCGAAGTTGTCGAGCACCATGCCGCGGCGCGGGGCGGCGTCAATGATTCCCAGAAAGTCCAGGGCCTTGGTTGCCTCGCGGACCACCGTGTGGCTCACGCCGAACCGCTCGACCATCTCGCGCTCGGTTGGCAGCGGGTCGCCCGGCTTCAGGTCGTGGTCGATGATGTACTTGCGAAGCCGCGCCGTCAGCGCTTCGCTCAGCCGCTGGCGTCGGATTTGGTGTTTCTGCGGAGCCGAGGCCATAGATTGCCTGCTTGTGCCGTGCTTCGTGCGGCGTGCCGTCGCTCACCGCTTATCTATTGACAGAAACCAATCATAGTATGATACTAGAATCCGCTGGGCTGTAAAGGCCCTTTGATGACTTCCGACATTCGCAGGGTCCGAAAGATGCTATCCGCCCGAGCCGCTCGTCGCGTGGCACATGTTACGCCGACCACCCAGATGGGTGAAAAAGACCTCCTTCGTCTATATCGCCAGATGGTGCTGATCCGGCGGTTCGAGCAGACCGCCCAAGTGATGTACCGAAACGGCGAGTTGCCCGGCTTCCTCCACCTCTATATTGGCCAAGAGGCGATCGCCGTCGGCGTGGCGGCTCACCTCCGCCGCGACGATTGGATCACCAGCACCCATCGCGGCCACGGCCACGCGCTGGCCAAGGGCGTGCCGCCCAAGGTCGTTCTGGCCGAGTTGGCCGGCAAAGCCACCGGCTGCTGCGGCGGACGCGGCGGAAGCATGCACCTCTACGCGCCGTCCGAAGGGCTGTTTGGGACCAACGGCATCGTCACCGCCGGCATCCCCTCCGCCGTCGGACTGGCGATTAGCGTGAAGACTCGCGGGACCGATCAGGTGGCGGTCGCCTTCTTCGGCGACGGTGCGACCAACCACGGGGCGTTTCACGAGGCCGTCAACCTTGGCAGCATCCAGAACGCCCCCATCGTGTTCGTTTGCGAAAACAATCTCTACGCCACCGCCACGCCGCTCAAGATGACCACTCGGAACACCGAGATCGCCAGCAAAGCAGCCGGCTATGGCATTCCCGGTGTCCAAGTCGATGGAAACGACGTGCTGGCCGTGTGGCAAGCCGCGGAGGAAGCGGTCCGCCGCGCCCGCGCTGGCGAAGGGCCAACGCTCATCGAGGCCCTAACCTACCGACAGGTCGGCCATCAGGAAGGCGATCCGGTGGTTGGCTGGTGCCGCACGCAGGAGGAATGGGACTCCTGGGCGGCCCGGTGTCCGGTGTTGGCGTTCCGCCGCTGGCTC
>JAJFUI010000190.1 GCA_021372555.1 Planctomycetaceae bacterium
GGCACAGAGATGGAATTGCCCGCCAATCGCGAAACCGTCCTCCACTTCTTCGAGCGGGTGCAAAAAACCTACCCGACCATGCGGAACTTCTACTGTCGCGAGCGGGGCGACTTCATCCTGGAGGAAGACAAAGACCAGGGCAGCTACCGCTGGTGTACCATCGAGCCGCGTCGCGTCTGTTCCGGCCAGGTCAACCCGGAAACCATCGACGGAGCGATGGAACAGCACAAGCTAATCCTCGAATTGGCCCCCTATACGCTCTCCGTCAGCCCCTTGGATTGAGAGGCCCTCGACCTCCTCTTCGGCTTTGATTTTACCTATCGTGGCAATCACAATCCACTAATGGCCGAGGTCCTCGGCGTCAGCCCCTCGATGGAGCCACTGATCGGGATGCCCGGCGCGACGGTGATCAACTATGAACCGTCGCTGACGATGGCCATCGACCCCGACTGCCGCCTGCAACTTCGCATCAGCGTCGAGACGCGGACGAACGCCTACCAAGTCCGCATGGGCGACTATCCCGAGGAGCAGTTGAGCGTTTTTGTCACCGCCCGGCAGTATGGCAGTCTTGGACCGGACAAAACCTTCGTCGAGACGGTTGATCGACTGCGACAAGTCTGCCACGAGGCCATCGACGGTCACGTGATCGAGCACATTCTCCAGCCGCTCGCCCGGGCGATCTCGCTGCATTAGCGCAGTCGTCGGCCGTCCTTAAGTCTTTGTGAAGGCTTATCTTGTGTCTCGCCGCCGCCCAACGCCCGCGGGAATCTCCGCCAATAATGCAGGTCCGAGCTATCTTTTATAGTGATGGGGGATGCTCAAAACCGGGGCTGACCGCGGAGGCCCGATGACATGTCTGAGATGAAGCGTTTGCGCAAGCGTTGGTTCGTCGACCCCAAAACCCAGGGTATGCTGATCCTCCGCGTCGCGACATACTGGTTGGTGGCCGTCGTCGCAATTGTCCTCGTGACGGTATGTTGGGGAAGCAGCACCGGCCCGGCACGCCCGTTCCTCGTTCGCCTCCTTGACATGTGGCCCTCCTACGGGCCGGCCGTGCTCGTCTCATTCCTGGTGCTGCCGGTAGTGCTGGTCGACATTGTCCGCTTCAGCAACCGCTTCGTCGGCCCCACCTTGCGGCTTCGCCGCGCGATGCGGCAACTAGCCCGCGGCGAGTACGTCGAGCCGATCGAGTTCCGCGATACGGACCTCTGGCAAGACTTTGCCGACTCCTTCAACGCAGTGCTGGCCCATACGCAGGGTGCGAGCACTTGCCGCAAGTTCGAAGGCGGCAACGCCGATGAAGACCAGGGGCTGACAGCCATCGCCTAATGGCCATCGATGGCCATCCCGGCGACGCCAAACCGCGCGGCGGCGCCTACCCAGCCCCCTCTGACGTCGGGACACGTAGGCCTCAGTGCATCAGACAATCCAGTCGAACCTCTCCCGCAGATTTTCCCTAGGTCCGGCACAATCCGTGCAATTCTGCCCGTGTGCTCCCAGCGCAACCAATCATCGCCTCCGCGTTGCGCCGCAACCACTTGGAATCACGGCGAGCCCTCTGGTAGAATACAGAGCCTGCGGCAGTACCGCAGAGAACTCTCTGACGAGGAAGCATTCGAGATCATCACGCGCTGACTGTTATGAATTCGAGCGATCCAGTTAGCCCCAGCGACGCCGAACAGGGCGTAGCCAAGGGCCAGACGGCAATTCCTACCTCTCAACTCCCCCCATCCGCCATTGAGCCGCAAACCGCGGAACAGTCGGCCGAGGAATCCGAGGAGACCTCCCGGCGGCGAATCCTGATCGGATCGCAGCGCGACCCGGCGGCCTATCGCGTGCGCCCTCGCCACGATTGGAAACCGGTCGAGGAGAGTGCCAAGAAGCCTCGCAAGAACCGCAGCCGTGGGAAGGACGACCGCGTCAAGACGGAATCGTCGGAGCATGGCGCTGCCGCGCCAGTTGCCGCAACGCAGGAGCTTGCTTCACCGGCGACGGAATCCGCCAGCGATTTGTCGACGCTGACGCCTGCCGCCGAATCGCTTCCGACGCCCGAACTGATTGCACAATTGGCCGCGGCCGTTGCCAACTCGCCGACCCCGCTTTCGAAGCCCAGCGTCCGTGAAAAGCTTACGGCCGAGATGGAGGACGAGCTGGAGCGTGCGATGGCCGGCGCATCGATGGATGAGTTGCTCGGCGACATGAAGGCCGACGAGCAACCGTTCGAGCCGCATTCACTGCAAAGCGGGCGCGTCATCGCTGTGCGTCGCGACGATGTTTTCGTCGAACTCGGCGGCCGCCGCCAGGGCATCGTCTCGCTCCGGCAGTTCGACGTTCCGCCCCAGGTGGGCGCGGCGGTCCAGGTTGTCGTGCAAAAGCTCAATCCGGAAGACGGCCTCTACGAGCTGTCCGTCCCAAATCGGGCCGTGCAAGTCGACGATTGGTCCGACCTCATCGAAGGCGCGATCGTCGATGTCAGCGTGACCGGCCACAACGCCGGCGGTCTCGAGTGCGAAGTCAACCACATTCGCGGTTTCATTCCCGTCAGCCAGATCGCCCTTTACCGCGTCGAGGATCTCGCGCAGTTTGTCGGGCAGCGGCTCACATGCGTCATTACCGAAGCTGATCCCGACCGGCGAAATCTGGTGCTCAGCCGCCGCGCCGTTCTCGAGCGCGAGCGCGAACAAGCCCGACAGCAATTGCTCGAATCGCTCCGGCCCGGCCAGATTCGGGACGGCGTCGTCCGCAAGCTGATGGATTTCGGCGCCTTCGTCGATCTCGGCGGCGTGGATGGTCTGGTCCATGTCAGCCAGATGGCCTGGGGACGCGTGAAGCACCCCAGCGACGTCCTGCAAGAAGGCCAAACCATTAAGGTGCGCGTCGACAAGATCGATCCGGCCACCGGCAAAATCAGCCTCGCCTATCGCGACCTCATGGAAAGCCCGTGGACCGCCGCGGCCCACAAGTACCCGCCAAACACCGTCGTGCAGGGCACTGTTACCAAGCTGATGGACTTCGGCGCCTTCGTCGAGGTCGAGCCGGGCATCGAGGGACTGGTTCACATCTCCGAGCTCTCCCACAAGCGCGTCTGGCGATGCTCCGACGTCGTCAAAGAAGGGCAGCAGGTCGAGGTGATGGTGCTCTCGATCGATCCCGAAGCGCAGCGAATGAGCCTGTCGATGAAGGAACTCTCGGCGCCTCCGGAACCGGCCAAGAAGCCCGACGGAGAGTCTGCCGAGCCCGCGAAGTCCTCGAAAAAGCATCACGTCCCCACAGGGCCGCTACTGGGCGGATTGGGCCGCAAGACGGGCGACCGTTTCGGCCTGAAGTGGTAAGCGGCAATCCGAAACCAGTGGACGCCGACAACCTGCTAGAAGGCATTCCCGACCGGTTGCCCGAGGAGCTGTTCACTTCGCTCCTTTGCACCGAGGGATTGCGCATCGAGCGGATCGTCTCGCAGGGCCACGCCTCGCCGCCGGGCTTCTGGTACGATCAGCCGCAGCACGAATGCGTCGTTCTGCTGGAAGGCAGCGCTGCCGTCGAGTTCGACGAGCCCCATCGCACGGTCGAGCTTCGCCGTGGCTCATGGTTGAACATCCCTGCGCACGCGAAGCACCGTGTCGCCTGGACGAACCCTGCGCAGCAAACCGTGTGGCTGGCCATCCACTACGAGCGGTGAAACCTGCGAACGTCGATCCGCAGTGACTCACCGGCGACTACTTGACCCTGTCTTCCGCGAACCGGCTGGCGAGTTCCTGGAAATGATCCGCTTGCTCGTTCGCGCCGAGCTTGCGGTGCATGGCGGCCAGATTGGCATAGGGAACGGCTAATGCGGAGCGGCTGAGCGTGCCCTGCGCAACGGCTTGCTCCATCCAAGCGACGCCCTTCTGACTCAGCGCGACCGCTTTCTGCTTCTGATCCGTCTCCCAGTACGATACCCCGATGGTAACCAGCGACTCGCCGTGGCGTCCCGGGTTGCCAACCAGATCGTCAGATGTGGGCCGAAGCAGCAGCGGCGCCGCCTTGTCGAACCACGGAATAGCTGACTTGTGGTCGTGACGGTTCACCGCATAGATGGCGCCAAGCCGGAAATAGAGGCGGCCAAGCAGCAACGTTGTGGCCGGCGACGGCTTCGCCTCGTTGGCGCGCGCCAGATGCTTCGCGGCATCCGCGCCATACTTCATTGCCGCCTCATCGTCTTTTCGCGCCTGATAGACCTGCACAGCGTCGTAGAGCGCCATGCCAAGTTCGTATTCCAATCGTGCCTTGCGGTCCGAGTCGGCCGCAACGGCGATCAGGCCTTCGCCCGATGCAAGAACGGCCTCGGCGGCAGCCTGCGGGTCCAGCTCGCCATCGAGCCCAACATACGCGGCCAACGACCTGGCGTTCGCGCGGAAGAGCAGTTCTGGGTTGCCTCCCTCGCTGGCGATCAGATCCTCGGTGGCAGTGGCTGCTCGCTCCAACCAGACGGCCACGGCCTTCGGTTTGTCTTTCCACTGGCCCCAAGCGATGTCGTGCGCCGCGCCAAGATGGGCATCGACCAATACTTCCTTCGCCGCCGTGCGCACCGCCACCTGCGCGTCGCTTGTCAGTGGTTCGGCAAGCTGAATTGCCTGGGAATGCAGCTCCAGGGCCTTGCGGAAGTCTGGCTGCCCGCCCGACGCCAGCAAGTCCGCCGACAGGCAGACCGCCCGGGCTTTCACTTCGGGGCGTCTATCGCTCGACTGGATGGCCTTCCGCGCTTCCGTAACGGCTTCTGACAAACGACCGGACTGGGCCAATAACTGAGCATAGGTGACGCGATACTGCGGATTGCCCGGCTCCGCGGACACGGCCTTCTGCGCAGCGGCAACAGCCTGGTCGAGTCGGTACGTCGCTCCAAGCAGTCGACCGAGCACCCAAAACGCCCGGGCGGCCTCGGGATCGAGCTTCAAGGCCTGGTCGATGTCGCGACGGCTCAAATCCGGCCGCGACTCCAGTGTTGTTTCGGCACGCAGCACAAATGGCTCCGCCGTGACAGCCTCAAGCACCACTTGGGCAACCTTCATCGTACTCTGCCCCGGCGCGGTGCTCGGCTCGAACGTGAAGAGTACGCCCCGCTCCGGATAAGCCAGCCCCAGCAATTCACCAACATCGTTGGAAACCGGCACCGGACGAATAGCAGTGAGTTGTAGCTGATTGGCAACGGCCTCGGTCGGGAAGGAACGATCAAAGCGGATGACGACCGACGCCACCTTTCCGTCGGTATAACTGACTTCCACTCGCTTGAACGGTGCGACAGAATATAGCTGGACAAGCACGCCTTTCGCGCGAGTGGTGTCCTTCGGCTTGCCCCAGATCTGCTCCACTTCCTCCGCAGTTGTCGCTCCGGGAGTAACGCCCTTGAAGCTCGCAGGCTCCACGCTCACGGCCGGGCCTTCTTGAGGCTCCGCCGTGGGACGAAGCGGCCCCGACAACTTACTTTTCGACGTTGCCGCTGGTTTGGCAGCTTCCGCGGGAATTGTCAGCTCCGCTGCCGGCGATTCAACCACCGGGGAAGTAACCACTCCGGATTTCTCGCCAGTGCCGTTGACCGTCCCCGCAGGCTTTCGTTTTGCTGGCGTGGGCACTGCGGACTTGCTGATAGCCGTTGCGTTGGCAGCCGGCTCTAGTTTCTTGGGGACACCGGCTTCTTGCGACTCCTTGGCGGAAACATCAGCCGGCGACTGCGCGACCGCGGCCGGCCGGCCGCCTGGCTCGGCCCCCACAGACGCCCCGCCTGCCCCACACAACGCAGCGGCAACGGCAACGCTCAACGACAATTTCCACAGCATCGCACGATCCTCCATGCCATCGGCGTCAGCGCCAGAATTCCGCCGACGCGGGAGTCTATCCATGCTGGCCGCGCGGCGTCTAGACGGAATTCGCCGGGGGGCGAACTCGTAGCCGGGACGTTGGCAAGTTGGGCAATATAGCAATGCAGTCATCAGACCGTCGGCCTTCGCCAATGACTGAGGGAAGCTAACCCGCGCACCCCGGATCGGCCACGCTCTTTTGGCAGCGCCTTGTCCGTGCCCGCCCTCTAGGGTAGATTCCAGCTAGGTGTCGCTAGTCAATCTCCGCCGTCCACGTCGGTTTCCAAAGCCATGGCTCCTATCAGCACGCTGGCGTGCAAACCAAATCTGCGGGACGTTCATGCGAGGCTGAAATCTCTCTACGCGAGGGAGGCCGGCGACCGCGTTTTCGCGACAATGGCCGTCCCCAATCCAGCGATCGCGGAGTTCGCCGCATCCCATGCGAAAAGTGAATGCCGCTGGCCGGACCCCGCCGAGCGGACGAAATTCTGGGACGACTTTTTCCGGCATCGTGCATCCATCCAGGACGACTCGATGCCAGGCGCGTATCTGAGCGAGTTCGACCAGGGACTCTACGGGGCCTTGCTCGGCGCCGAAGTCCGCTTCATTGCCGATCCATCAACCGGCTGGATCTCTTCCATGGTGCCCCCGCTGTTGAAGGACTGGTCCGACTTCGACCGCCTGCAGTTCGACCCCTCGCACCCCTGGTGGCAACGCTATTTGGACCAGCTCGACCTCTTTGTACAAGCGAGCGCGGGGAAGTGGGGAATCAGCCATTTCATTTTGATCGACGCGATGAACTTCGTCTTCGAGCTCGTCGGGGCAACCCAGGCGTACCTCGGCGTCGAGGATCATCCCGACACCATTCGGCGTGCCATCGACTTCGCCTTCGATCTCAATGTGAGGATCCACGAGCAATTCTTCAAGGCCGTGCCGTCGTTGGACGGCGGGACATTCAGCAACTTCGGCCAGTGGTTCCCGGGCCGCGTTGTCTCCGAAAGCATCGATCCATACCACATGACGAGCGTCGCCTATTTCGAGCGATGGGGACGCGAGCCGGCCGAGCGAATCATGACTCACTTCGACGGCGGCGTTATTCACATCCACGCCAACGGGCGTCATCTGCTGGAAGCATCGTGCACGTTGCGAGGGCTTAAGGCAATCGTGCTGATGGATGACAAGGGCTTCCCCACATCGCTCGACATTATCGACCAGCTGCGCACCCGCACGGGCGACGTGCCCTTGACAGTTTGGACCGCCCCCTACGATGCGTTCATCGAACGCCTGCGTCGCCACACGCTGCCCGGCGGCGTGCTGTATTACGTCCAGGACGTGCCAAGCGCCGACGCCGCCAACCGCACGATGGACGAAGTCAGGGCCTACCGGTGCTAACCGTGGGGCAGGTTGTTAGCCTGCCAAGAGACTGCGACCGTGGGGCAGGTTGTTAACCTGCCCGACAGACAAATCGCCACATTGCCCGCAAGAACATGCAGAACGACACCCGCAAGCTCTGGGCGACCCGTTACCTCCTCTTGGTCGCCGGTTTGGGCGGGCTGCTGTTCGGCATCGACCTCGGCATCATCGCCGCGGCACTCCCCTACCTTGAGTCCACCGCGGCCGCGTCCTGGCACATGGACGCCCAGCAACTCTCGCTGGTCGTGGCCGCAGTAGCGATCGGCGTCATGCTGTCCAGCCTCTTCGCCGGGGCAGCCTCCGACCTCTTCGGCCGGCGGGCCATCATGTTCCTGAGCGGGCTGCTTTTCGTCGTCAGCATTCCCATCATCGCGTTGTCCAACGGCTTCGCGCCGCTTATGATCGGCCGCGTGCTGCAAGGCGTCAGCGGCGGCCTGGCCGGTGTTGTCGTCCCGCTCTATCTGGCCGAGTCCTTGCCTGCCAAGAACCGCGGCCGGGGCACCGCCATCTTCCAACTCCTGCTCACGCTGGGCTTCGTCGTCGCCGCGATGATCGGCCTCTGTTACGCAAAGTACGTTGACGGCGTGCAACACGCCACCAGACAGCTTCCCGACGCGGCCGCACAAGTGCTCATCGCCAAAAACCACGCCTGGCGCAGCATCTTTTGGGCGTCCATGATCCCCGGCGTCTTTTTTACCGTCGGCGTCCTGTTCCTGAGCGAGTCGGCACGCTGGCTGTTCCGCCGTGGCAAATCGGACGCTGCCAAGGCCGTGCTGCTCCGCACTCGGTCGGCCGAAGAGGCGGCGTTGGAACTTCGCGAAATGGCCGAAATCGCGCGGTCCGCCCGCCCAACGGCCCGGTCCGCCGCCGATTCGTTGCTGAGCCGAAAGTACGTGCTCCCGTTCGTCATCACGCTGATCATTCTCGCCTGCACCCAAGCGACCGGCGTCAATTCAATCCTTGCCTACATCGTCAACATTTTTAACGCCGCGGGCCTGCCCGGCTCGGTTGGCAACTGGGGCGACGTCGCCTTCAAGGTCTTGATGTGTCTGGCGACCGTTCTGGGCATGGTGCTCGTCGATCGCAAGGGCCGCAAGTTCTTGCTTATGCTTGGCACCGGCGGGATTATTGTTTCGCTCGTCCTTGGCGGCCTCCTGTTTTTTGCCGCCGAACAAGGACGCGTGAACTGCAACGCCTATTTCCAGAAGCTCGTGGTGAACGATGCCCTGAACGTCAAGACCGTGGACGGCCAACTGCTCCAAAGAGCCTTGACCGATACTCGGGGCACACGAGCCCCACGCCACGACCGTAGCCAGCAAGTGCCCATGCAGCTCACGCTCGTCTGTGATTACGGCCCGTTCACCAACATCCAGTCGCGGCGTTCCGACGAGCCGCCCCAGTTGCAGTTGCCCATTGCGATTGAGCGATCCGACATCGTCAAAGACGATAGCACCGTAGGCCGCGCCTTTCGCAACCTGGGCTTGAATCCCTTCGCCGATCCGGCCAAAGGCCGCACCGCCTCGCTTATCGTCCGCAAGGCCATGATCGGCCCAGTCCCCAGCGTTTGCCACGGCTGGCTC
>JAJFUI010000231.1 GCA_021372555.1 Planctomycetaceae bacterium
CCGCCCGCGAGCAGCTCGACCGCCTTCTCCGGGCGGACGCGGCCGACGCCGACGCCACGAGCCATCGCCTCGCCCGACTCGGCGCGGCGTTGCAACCCGAGGTCTATGCCCGGCTCAAAACGGCCGCCACCGATCGCGACCGTCGCCGCCTCATGGTCCTCCGCTACCGACTCGTAGCCGACACCGCCCTTGCCATCGGTTGGCCCGGCGGCATCGAGCGTCTTGCCGACAGCAATCCACGCACTCGCGAGAAGGCGGCCGACGAGCTTGCCAAGCGCGCCGCCGAAGCTGACCAGCCGCTGCTGTTGGAATTGTTCGCCGATCCCGACCCGCTGGTCCGCGAAATCAGTCTCCGCGGTCTGCAACATATCGGTGGCAAGCAGTCCAACGCCGCTCTGGTCAAGCTGCTCGACGACCCCGACCCGAACGTTCGCGCCGCGGTGCTGAAGCAATTGGAGGCCGCCCCGGGCGCCGCCATGATGCCGGCCATCATCAAGTATGTAAAACGCGAAAAAGACGCCGATCTGATCGGCCACGGCATCCGTGTCCTGCAAGGCGGCAAGGGCCCCGATGCCACCAAGTGCCTGATGGGCCTCCTCAAGCACGAGGCCTGGCAGGTCCGCGCCGAAGCCGCCGTCGCTATCGGCAAAGTCATTGGCGGAAATCAACCTCATTTTTACCGCTCGACATCGTTCGGCACCGTGACCCGCACCGAGGACCTCGGCGCCGCACTGACCGCCGACGTTTATGTCGCCCTTCTCGACCTCTTGGACGACCCCGAGCCCTTCGTCGTTGCCAAAAGCGTCGAGGGCCTCGCCGGCGCGGACATGGCCGTCGCCGTCGAGCCATTGGCCCGTGCCGCCACCAAGCACCCGGATCTCGCGCCCACAATCCTGTCCATGCTGGCTCGCGGAAGCACGATGCGGCCCAAGGCGATGCCGCACCTGCAGAAGTTCATCAAGCACAAGGACGCCCAAATCCGCGCCGCGGCCGTCACCGCCATCTGCTCAATCTCCCTCGATGACGCTGAGGAAGCGGTCCTTGCCGGCCTCGCCGACAAGCAGGCCGTCGTGCGGCTGGCTGCGGCGGCCGCCGCCTTCCAGGCGATGGACACCCTGCGCGATGCCGCCACGAACAAGCATCGCGAGGATGCCCAGCGCGCCGTGCGAATCATCGCCGGCTCGCCATCCGCCACGGTTGGCGTCGATCTGCTCTCCACCGTCGCGAAGCTCCTCGGCGGCAGTGCCAAGCCCGCAGAGACAAAAGTCGCCAAGGACGAAAAGCCAAGCACGCGGAAGCCCGCGGCCAAAGCCACCAAGACCGACAAGCTCAGCAACGGGAAGCCGAGCGACAAGGAGGACGCCAAGATCGCCAAGCCTGCTAATGCCAAACCGGCCCACGAGGACTCCTGGTGGGATCAGTGGCTCGTCGATTGCTATGCCGGCCGCAACCGTCCCAAGTGGACCGCCCACATGGTTCCGCTCCTGGCCAAAATGCTCAAAGCCGAGACCCCCAAAGAACGCGTTGCCGCCGCGTTCCTGCTTATCCCGCTGGGAAAGGCGTCCGACGCCCTCCCGGTGATCCAGGAAAACGTCCGGACCAACCCGGAGCTACTGGAGCCGGCCGCAAAAGCGCTCCCCTGGCTCCTCTGGGAGGACCGCGTCAAGGCGTTCCGGTCGTTCCGCTCGTCGGCTGCCAGCGACGAGGCCATCACCGAATTGGCCGGTGGGATCAGCTCCGTGCCCGACCCCCGCGCTGCCGATCTCTTCTGGGAGCTTCTGGCCGATCCGAAGATCAACGCGGAGGTCGCTTCCGGCTTGTCGTACTATCTGGCGGCCGCATACGTTGGCGAACGATACGTGTCCTCCGATGTTCCAGCAGCCGTCCGCCGCCGCGCGGTCGAGTCCGCGAAGCCCCATACCCGCTCCGGCAGCGATTGGCAACGACGCGTCGCGTTGGCCGTCCTGACCTCTGTCGCCAAGGACGAGGCAGCCGAAACGGCGGCCAGCCTCGCAGCCGACAAAAGCGTCAGCGACGCCGTTCGCCTCGAAGCGTACCAGGTGCAATTGGCCGCTCAGTCCGACGCCGACGCCCGCAAGTCCGCCCTCGCCACCCTCCGGGCCAACGACCCGAAACGCCGGCCAATCGCCTTGCGATATCTCGCCCATGGACAAAACGCCCTCTCGACCCTGCCCAGCGGGCTCCGCCTCTCTTACAGCGTCTCCTATTCGAGCAGCGACCACCCGATCGTCCCGCAGCCGCCGGCCGGCCTGAAAATCGAGGATGTCCGCGGCCTCCTCCGCGACCCCGATCCGGAAACCGCCGCCAACGCCGGCTATCTGGCCGTCCTCCTCGGCGATGCCGACGGCATGACGCCGTTGTTGAAGTATTGGCGCGGCGAACGCCCCACTTCCGACCACTGGCCGAAGTCCGTCTACCGCGCCATCGCCGTCGCCGACGATCCCAAGTACATCCCGATCCTTCGGGACATCTACGCCAAGCTCCAAAGCTACGAGATGAGCGAGTTCTACTGGACCATTCGCATCATGAGCGGTGAGGAAATCTTGAAGTTCCGCAAGGAAGTTCGGGACGCCATGAAGGAGTCCAATTCGTTTTAGATCACATGTCTGTGCCACCTGAGGAGAAATGGATAATGCTGTGCAAGACTCGCGTGTTGCTAATCGTGTCGCTCGTGGCCGCCTGCTGGCCCGCAACCGTTCGCGCGCAGTTCGGCGGTAATTTCGCCGCTCTAGCGGCAATGCGCGAAGGCGGCCGGCCTTCCCTTAGCGCCACCGGCGCCGTCACCCTTCAGCGAACCCCCGCCCGCATGAGGATGTATTTCCAAATCTTCGGCAAAGGCAAGAACCTCGAAGAAGCGCTGGCCAAGCTGAAAGAGCGCCGCGAGGCCGCTGTCCTGCAACTCGAATCCCTCAAGGCCGACAAGAAGTCGATCGTCTTCGACGGCCCAACCAAGTCCGCCGCCGAATCAGCGCAGCGCCGCCAAATCGAGGCCATGGTCATGGAACAGATGCGCTCTCGTGGCAAAAAGGCCAAGGGTCTACAGGTGCCGCAGACGGTCACCGTCAACGGCTCCCTGACCGCCGAGTGGCCCCTCGAAGCCAAGTCTCAGGAGCAATTGCTCATCCTCGCCCAGGGCATCGAAGACAAAATCAAGGCGGCCGATCTCTCCGGCAGCCAGGAAACACAAAAGCTCTCACCCGAGGAAGAGGAACTGGCCGAAGAGGCCAAGCAGGCGATGAGTCGCTACGGCGAGACGCCGCAGCCGATGGGCCAGCCGACGTTCGTCTTCGTCGCCACCGTCTCCAAACAAGACCGCCAGAAAGCAATGGCCGATGCTTTCAAGAAGGCCTCGGCCGAAGCCGCCGAGCTAGCGAAAGCAGGCGGCGTGGGCCTCGGCCCGCTCGTCGGTCTCTCCGGCGGTTGTCAGGGCCAACGCGGCATCGGCGACGAACAGTACTCGCCCTATTACAATTCCAATAGACTACCCGCGGAACTGCGGCGCCTCGTCGAAAACTCCGACGACGACGCCAGCGACAAGCCGATCGAGGCCTTTAGCACGAATCCCAGCTCCCTGACGTTCACCTGTAGCGTCATCGTGACGTACGCGATACTCACGCCCAAATAGCGCCGCCGAAAATAAAACTCCCCTCTCCCATCATTGGGAGAGGGGCCGGGGATGAGTCTTCTCCCTCGCCCGCTCGCGGGCCACCCGCTCTAACGAACCTCTGGCACTCGCGCCGTCTTTGGCGGCGGATTCACCGGCGTCGCCTCCGGTGGCGCCGGATTCGTTGGCCCAGCAGTCGCCGGCGACCCACGGAACAAGTCCCACCCGTGGTTCGAATAGCCAAACGTGAAAACGCCCGGCTCCAGACTATACTCGGCCGGGCCAAAACCTTGGCCGCGGCTAAACTCGATCACCCAATCTCGATCCTCGATCAGCTTCTGGCTGTATCCCGGCGGGATCGTGTACCGTTCGCCGTTGAGCCTGTACGTCAGCGTGACGCCGCTGCCGGCCGGGTTGACGATCTTGATCGGCAACCCCGAATACACCGGCTCCTCGTACAGCGGCTCGGTGTAGTAGCCGTAAGGATAGTAATTGTCGTAACGGTACCGATGGTACGGATACCAATCGGAGTGCCCTTGCCAGTTCTTGTTCCAGTTCCAGTTCTTTCCGCTCCAGCTCTTGCTGCCGCTAGAGCCGCCGCCGTAGCCCTTGCTTCCACTGCCGCTGCCGCCCGATGGGCCCTTCGCCAACACTTCGTTGGGCATCATCGCCGCCACGGCCAGCAACACCGCGCCGCACATGCTTGCGTATTTCATCGGATCGCCTCCCTGACAAAACCCCGCTCGCGACCGCCCCGCCGCGCCAGAATCGTGAGGAAGTCGCGAGCCAATAAGCGCCCATGAACAAGCCAATAAACGCCAATGAATTGGACGGGGCGGCCGAACGCGGGGCTACCCTCTTTCGACCGGTGGCGTTCGGTAAGAAATCGCCAAGCGCGGCGCGTCCGCAATTTTCGCATAACTGCCAGGTCGCAGACAGACTACCTGCTCTCGCGCAGCTCGCCACAGACCCGAGCGATTCGGCCGACGGCCTCGTCAACTTCCGCCTCGGTCGTTGTCACGCCCAAGCTGAAACGCAACGACGATGCTACCAGTTCCTTCGGCAACTCCATCGCCCGAAGTGTCGGCGACAGTTCCGTCGATCCGCTCGCGCACGCCGCGCCCACCGAGCAAGCGACGCCCGCCAGATCCAACGCCATGCGAAGCACCTCGCCGTCAATTCCTGGAAAAGCGATGTTGCTCGTCTGCGGCAGCCGCGGCGCCCGAGCACCGTGAATCACAACATCCGGCAGCGCCGTCATGAGTCCCTTCTCAAAACGCTCGCGAAGCGCGGTCATCCGCCGCGCTGACTCCGCTTGCCGCTCTTGGCACAAGCGCAACGCCGTAGCCATGCCGACGGCCAGCGCCACCGGCTCCGTGCCCGGCCGCAAGCCCGCCTGCTGATGCCCGCCAAACATGAGCGGCGTCAACGCCACATCCCGTCGGACGATTAACGCCCCGATTCCCAGCGGTCCGCCGAACTTGTGCGCCGCCACGCTCATCGCGGCCGCCCCCAGCCGGCCGAAATCGATCGCCAGCTTGCCCGCGACTTGCACCGCGTCCGTGTGCAGCGGGACGCCTGCGCCGTTGCACATCGCCGCCAACTCTTCGACCGGCTGGAGCACGCCCGTTTCGTGATTCCCGAGCAAAACGCTCACCAGCCGTGTTCCCGGACCCAGAAGTGGCCGCAACTGCTCGACCCGCACGACGCCATCCGGCCGGAGGCCCAAAGTGTCCATCCGCCAACCCTGCTCAAGCAAATGCTCCGCCGGCTCGATGACGCTCTGATGCTCGCCAGCCGAAATCACGACCCGGCCCGGCGTGCCTCCGGCAGCTCGCGCGATCCCCAGCACCGCCAGGTTGTTTGCCTCTGTCCCGCCGCTGGTAAAGACGAGCCGATCCCGCCGCGGCGGCGCCAAGTCCACGCCGAGAATCGCGGCCACCTCCTCGCGTGCGTCCCCCAGTGCCTGCCGTGCCCGCTGGCCCGCCCGATGCTGGCTCGCTGGGTTGCCGAGACCTTCGGCCATGCATCGCGACACCGCCTCCACCACCTCCGGGTAGGCCGATGTCGTGGCATTGTGGTCTAAGTAGATCGTTTTCATCCCGCTATTCTACCCTGTAGCGGGGTTGCCGTTAAAGGCTGCCCCCTCCGGCAACGGGTCGGGCAGGCCGATCGCGGAATTTTCTCTCCCCTGGGGTTGCATTTCTAGCCGTTTACGGGAAAATCAGAGATTCGCCTGATGGCAGAGCCCGCACACCGTGTGCCGGGTAGTGTAAGTAGTCCGCGTATGCGGTCTGCTGGTCAGTGAACGGCGTACCTGGGTACGCCGCCTGCAATAATCGAGGACGCTCATGGCGCTACAGTTGGCCGTTGAATCCCGCAACCTTCAAGGAAAACGCAACAGCCGTCGGCTCCGCCACTCCGGCCAAATTCCGGCGATCCTTTACGGACACGGTCTCGAATGCGTGCCGCTCAGCGTCGCTTCCGACGTCCTTTCGGCCGCCATTCGCCACGGCAGCCGCTTGGTCCAGCTCACCGGCGCGATCAATGAGTCGGCGTTTATCCGCGAACTCCAGTGGGACACCTGGGGCACGCACATCGTTCACGTCGACTTCACCCGTATCTCCGAGCATGAAATCGTCGAGATTCGCGTTCCCGTCGAGCTTCGCGGCGAGGCTCCGGGCGTCCGCGAGGGCGGCGTGGTCGTTCAACTGATCCACGAAGTCGAAATTGCCTGCCCGGCTTCCGCCATTCCCGAAAAAATCGACGTCAACATCAACCATCTGGCGCTGGAGCAGTCGGTCACGCTGGCCAGCTTGGAGCTGCCTGAGGGCGCCAAGCTCACCGCCGGTGACCCCGAAGACATCGTCGTTCACTGCATCGTTCCGGTCGAAATGCCCGAAGAAGGTGCCGAGGCAGTCCCCGGCGAGCCGGAAGTCATCGGTGCCAAGGCCGAAGAGGGAGAGGAAGAGAAGGAGGACTAGAACTACTGATGAAGCTTGTGGTCGGGCTGGGCAACCCTGGCCGCCGTTATCAGGGGACGCGGCACAACGTCGGCTACGTGATTCTCGCCGAGTTGGCCCGAAAGTTCGGCCGTACCCCGCCGCGGGAGCGTTTCCACGGCGATGTGGTCGAGGCCGACCTTGCACCCCCGGGCGGCGAGAATAGCGGCGACACCCGCGCTTTGTTGCTTAGCCCCACAACCTTCATGAACCTTAGTGGAACCAGTGTCCAGGAGGCAATGAGCTTCTACAAGCTCGCCAACGACGAACTGCTGGTCCTCTGCGACGACCTGAACTTGCCGGTCGGCAAGCTCCGGTTCCGAGCCGGCGGCTCGGCCGGCGGCCAAAAGGGCCTCGACGACATTATCGCAAAATTGGGTACGGAGGAGTTTTCGCGGTTGCGGCTCGGTATCGGCGCCGCTCCCGAAGGTTGGAACTGGGCCGACTACGTGTTGAGCAAGTTCCGACCCGACGAATTGCCCGCCATCGAGCAAGCCGTCGCCACAGCGGCCGACGCAGTCGCCGCCTGGGCCCGCAAGGGCATCGAATACTGCATGAACCAATACAACTGACAGCGAAAGCTGAGTGCTGAGAGCTAACTAAACAGGAGTCTTGCTTTGGCCGCCAACGTTTACGAAGGCTTGTTCATCCTGGACGCCAACCGTTTCGGACGGGATCCCGAAACCGTCTCCGGCCAGGTTCCCGCCATGGTCGAAAAACTCGGCGGCGAGGTGCTCGTCAGCCGTCTGTGGGAAGAGCGCCGTCTCGCTTTCCCCATCAAGGGACAACGCAAGGGCACTTATTGGCTCACCTACTTCCGCCTCGACGCCGAGCGCCTCGGCGACCTGCGGCGGCAATGCCAAATCACCGACGACATCCTCCGGATGCTCTTCCTCAAGGTTGATCCGCGGATCGTCGACGCCGTGGTCACCCACGCCAAGTCGGCCCCGGTCGCCGCCCACCCCGACGAAGAAAAGCCGGTTGCGGAAGTCGCCGTGGTGACCGAGAGCGTCGAAGCGGTCGAGGTTGAGGCCGAAGAAGATAAGGGGTAGGGGCGGCCATGGCCAGCTACAACCGCGTCATCCTGATCGGCAATCTGACCCGCGATCCCGAGCTGCGCTACCTGCAGAGCGGTACCGCCGTCTCCGATATTGGCTTGGCCGTCAGTGAGAAGCGGAAAAACGCCAACGGCGAATGGATCGAGGACACCGTCTTCGTCGATGTGACGCTCTGGGGTCGCACGGCCGAGGTCGCCGGCGAGTACCTAAGCAAGGGCTCGCCCGTCTTCATCGAAGGCCGGTTGAAGCTCGACTCTTGGGAAGGCCAAGACGGCCAAAAGCGATCCAAGCTGAAGGTCACTTGCGATAGAATGCAACTGATCGGGGCCAAGGGACAAGGGAGACAGGGTGGACCCAACAACGGCCCCCGGCCCGCCGGTCGCCAAAACCAGCCCTCCCAATCCCAATACAGCCAACCGGCCCCGCCCGACGATTATCAAGATGCCCCGCCGGCCGGAGAGCCGAGCGCTGGCGACGATATTCCTTTTTAAGATGTGGAGACAGCGATGCCCAGCGTGAAGTCCAAGAGAGTGCCCCACCGCGTCAAACGGCTCCCCCGCGGCCCGCATGGCGGCGTTGAACTACTCCTGATTCAGTCCATCGAGCACCTCGGTAAACAGGGCGATGTCGTCGAAGTGGCCCACGGCTACGCGATGAACTACCTCATCCCGCAGGGCTTGGCCACCATTGCCACCGATCACCACAAGCGGATGGTGGAAAAGCACCGCGCCAAGTTGGATGCCATCGAAAAGGCCCGCTTGGCCAGTCTCCAGTCCCTGGCCGCCGACTTGGCCCGCCAGAGCATCACGATCGAAGCCAATGCCAACGACGAAGGCCATCTCTACGGCTCCGTCGGTGCCCCGGAAGTGGCCAACGCCTTGAAGCGTAACAACTTCCACATCGCCGCCGATCAGGTCCGCCTGAAGGGCCCGCTCAAGGAGCTCGGCCTCTACACCATCGCCATTCACCTCGCCGCCGAAATCGAAGCCGAGGTTAAGGTCTGGGTCGTCCCCGCCGTCGTCGAAGACAGCGCCGCCCCCAAGTCCTAGTGCAGCAAGCGGGCGTCAGCCATCGGGCACCGTGGGTAAGCCAGGCTTGCCCGTGCTTTGCCGTTTGATAGTGCGCGGTTGTGGGCAACCATCGGTAAGCTGAGCTTGCCCGTGCCTCATCGTTTGATAGTGCGCGGTCGAGGGCACGCTAATCTCACCCGTGCAGTCACCCTAGCATGCATTGCCGTCGCCGATGCGTGCGCGGTCGTCGACCCGCAGTTGCCCAGCATCGTTGGGCCAACAGTTGCCGGACCGTTGGCCAACAGCTGCCGAATCGTTGGGCCGGCAGTTGCCCAGCATCGTTGGGCTGGCATTGCCGAATCGTTGGGCCGGCAGTTGCACTGCCGGCCCTTTGCCTCGGCGTTCTCTCCTCCATTGCCCTTGCCTGGCCCACATACAATGGTGCTGGGCAAAACCCGCGGGCACCGCGTGGAGGGCAACATGCACAGCTACCATTACTTGATCGTCGGCGGCGGCATGACCGGTGATGCCGCCGTTCGGGGTATCCGTCAGGTGGATCCCAGCGGCCCAATCGCCATGATCAGCGCGGAATTGCACCCGCCCTATGACCGCCCCCCCCTCACCAAAGGCCTTTGGAAGGGCAAGCCACTCGAACAAATCTGGCGAAACACCGCCGCCGACGAAGCCACCCTCTGGCTCGGCCACACAATCGAGGCCCTCGACCCCGAGCGAAAACTCGTCCGCGACGAGAGCGGCACGCTCTATCGTTACGAGAAGCTCCTGCTGGCCACCGGCGGCACGCCCCGGCGTCTGCCGTGCGACTCCGGCTCCGTCCTCTACTACCGCACGCTGAACGACTACCACACCCTTCGCAAACTGGTTGCCGAAAAGGATCGATTCGTCGTCGTCGGCGCCGGCTTCATCGGTTCCGAGATCGCCGCCGCGCTGGCGCTCAACGGCAAGCACGTCGTCATGGTCTTCCCCGAGGCAGCGATCGGCGGCCGCATGTTTCCCGCCGATCTCGCCCACTTCCTCAACGACTACTATCGCGAGCGGGGCGTCGAGATCCGCGACGAAGAAGAAGTGCTCGGCGTCTTCGACCGCGGCGGCCAAGCCGTGCTGCAAACCCGCTCCGACCGTGACGGCCGCGGGCGCGAAATCACCGCCGACGCCGTGATCGCCGGAGTTGGCATCCAACCCAACGTCGCGTTGGCCCTCCAGGCAGGCCTCGAACTCGGCGACGGAATTCGCGTCGATCCAACCCTCCGCACGAGCGAACCCGACATCTTCGCCGCCGGCGACGTCGCGGAGTTCTTCAATCCGGCCTTGGGCCAGTACTTCCGCGTCGAGCACGAGGACAACGCCAACACCATGGGTGAGCTTGCCGGTCGCTCGATGGCCGGTCAGCCGGTCCGCTACGACCACCTCCCCTTCTTCTACTCCGACTTGTTCGATCTCAGCTACGAAGCCGTTGGCGAACTCGATTCCCGCCTGCAAATGGTTTCCGATTGGAAGGAACCCTTCCGAGAAGGCGTCGTCTATTATCTCCGCGGCGGCCGCGTCTGCGGCACGCTCCTCTGGAACGTCTGGGAGCGCATCGACGCCGCTCGCCAACTGATCGCCGAAACTGGCCCATTCGAACCCGCTGACCTCCACGGCCCGGTCCTCGAAGCCTACGCGCAGGTCTAGCCTCGACAAAGCCCCTCGCCGCCGCTTGGGCGAGGCAAACCGTCACGCCCTGCAACGCCGTCATTCTCGGCGCGGCGAGCCATCTCACGCCGCTCCCCGGCATTCTTCAGTCTGCCACGGCTAAGCCAGATTCCGCGGCACACGCCTCCGCCCCCACCGTTGGCTGGAATAAACCACGTTGCTCCCCCGCCCCCTACCCGCTACAATCGTGCTGTTTGTCTGACCCTCCCGCAAACCTCGCTCACGGATGGACGAGTCGATGAGCACGGAAGCCGCTCGCACCGCCGGTACGCTTACCCAATTCGAGCAGTTGCGATTCGCGCGTCAGGTTATCCTGACCGAAAGCCGCGCCTTGGCCAAAGTCGCCGATCGGCTCGACGCCCAGTTCTGCCGCGCGGTGCAACTGATCTTCGCTTGCCGCGGCAATGTAATCGTCTCCGGCATGGGCAAGGCCGGCCTCATCGGCCAGAAGATCATGGCCACCCTGGCGTCCACCGGCACGCCCAGCCATTGCCTCCACCCCGGCGAAGCCGTCCATGGTGATCTCGGCCGCGTCCAGCGCAACGACGTCCTCCTCATGCTCTCGCAAAGCGGTGAAACCGAGGAAGTCGTCCGGCTGCTCCCTTCGCTCGCCGAACTGAATGTCCCGGTCGTGGCCATTACCGGCAAAGCAACCAGCACGCTCGGCCGCGCCGCCGCCGTCACCATCGAACTCGGTGATCTGCAAGAGGCCTGTTCGCTCGGCTTGGCTCCAAGCACCAGCACCACCGCCATGCTGGCCGTGGGCGATGCCCTCGCCTTGCTCGTCAGCCACCTTCGCCGCTTCACCCGCGACGATTTCGCCCGCTGCCATCCCGCCGGCAGTCTCGGCTACAAGCTCAGTAAGGTCGAGGACCAGATGCGGCCGCTCGACCAGTGTCGCGTGGCCAACCAGGAGCAAACCGTCCGCGAAGTCCTCGTCGGCACGAGCGTCCCGGGCCGTAGAACCGGTGCTACGATGCTCGTCGACGACCAGCAGTGCCTCGCCGGCATCTTCACCGACAGCGACCTCGCCAGGCTCCTTGAACGCCGGGGCGATGCAGACATCGATCGCCCCATTCGGCTCGTCATGACCGCCGATCCGCTGCGAGTCCAGGCCGGTTCGCGAATGACCGAGGCCGTTGCGATCATGGCCGCCCGCCGTATTAGTGAGCTCCCCGTTGTCGATGCCGACGGCAAGCCCGTCGGACTGATCGACGTCACCGACGTCGTCGCTTTGCTGCCAAAAGACCCGGACGCGGCGGAGGCCATTCCCGGCGCCCCATCGGCTAGCGCCTCGACGTGGCGCATCGTCGGCGGCGCAGACGACAAGTGCAGTTCGTAGGAGTGCACCCATCGCTGGTGCGGCGGTTCTGCTGCCCCGCCAGCTAGTCGAGGTTGGCAACCCAAGGCCAACCGACCGAGCATACCCATGACGCTCAATGACCGCTGCAAAGCTATCCAACTGATCCTTTCCGACGTCGATGGCGTGCTCACCGACGGCCGGATCGTCTTCGATAACCAGGGAATCGAAACCAAGCACTTCCACGCCCGCGATGGCATGGGCGTTCGCCTCTGGCAGCGAGCCGGCTACCGTTTCGGGCTGATTACCCATCGCAGTTCCCAAATCGTCAAGATGCGCGCGGCGGAGCTCGGCATCGGCATCCTTCGCCAAGGCATCGACGACAAGCTCGTGGCGATGCGCGGCATTCTCCGCGAATTGCAGCTTTCGCCCGCCGCCGTCTGCTACCTCGGCGACGATCTGCCCGACCTGCCAGTGGTCCGCGCCGTGGGTCTCGGCGTCGCCGTCGCCGATGGTTGCGCCGAACTGCGTCAAGCCGCCCATCACGTGACCGAGGCCCCCGGTGGCAGAGGCGCCATCCGCGAAACCGTGGAACTGATCCTCAAGGCACAGTCCCGCTGGGAAGATCTCCTGCAGGCGTACCGCTAAAGCCGACGGACGAGGACTCAAAGGATGGACGACGGCCCCCACGCATCCATCGTCGTTCGCTTGCTCTCCGCGGCTTCCATCTCCCGGTTCCGCCGGATCACTGCAAGCCTGGCCATCGTCGTCAGCGCCTACTGGACCTACGACCTGCTTGCCGTTCCGTTCATCGAGCCGCCCGCCGACCGACCGATCAGCCGTCGGCCCGATGGCAAGGGCGAGACCACCGAGGAATTCGGCAAACGGCAACGCGAATCCATCAGGCCGCTCTTTCCCAGCGATGCCTGGGAACTCCAAAACCCGACGATCCTCGAGAGCAACCGCGCCAAGCTCATCTTCCAGCAGTACCAAAACCATCCCGACGGACGCGTCGAGATCCACCCCTGCGCCATCGTCTTTCCCTACGATGGTCCTGCCAGAGACGAGGACCAGCTCATTCGCCAGTCAATCGTCCTCGAAGCGCCCGGTGGCGCCGTGCTCCAATTCGATCCTCCACTCGACCTCAGAAACCCCAAACTCGGCCGCCTCGTTGGGGGACAGCTCGTCGGGCCCATCACCATCCGCAGCGGCTGGAAGGAACCTGGCCCCGAAGACGACCTCCTTATCACCACCCGCGATGCCGAACTCTCCGAGCGCGCCGTCTCGACGCCGCACCCTGTCGACTTCCGCTGGGGCCCCCATGTCGGCCGCGGTCGCGACATGATTATCAAGCTCCTGCGACGCCCATCGACCCCCGGCGCCCCCGTCACCGGCCCCAACATCGCGGGCATCGAGCTCTTCGAAATGCGGCACATCGAGCATCTGCATTTCGATCTGGGCCAGACCGATCCCGGCCGAACCCCCAAACAGCCAAGCATCCCCGTCGAAATTCGGTGCCGCGGGCCCTTCCGCTTCGACGTCCTCCGGCGCGTGGCCACCTTCCGCGACAGTGTCGACGTCATGAAGCTCAATCCCACCGGCCCCGCCGATCAGATCGCCTGCGAACAGCTCTCGCTCTTTTTCGTCGGGCGTAGCGAAACAAAATTTCGCCGCAACCCGTCCGCCCTGCCTGCCCAAGCCCAGGACCCGAACGCCGATCCTTCAAAGCCCGCCACGCCGGCCGTCGACCTCGTCGCCCAGCGGCTCGAAGCTCGCGGCAACCCCGTCGTCCTTACCGCCCCTAGCCAGACCCTTAGCGCTCGCGGCTCACGCATGGAGTACAACCTCCTGACCAACGCTATCGCGCTCGAGGGCGGCCAGGAGGTCTTTCTCCAGCAAAGCACGAACGAAATCCACGCCCGCAGCCTCCGCTATCAATCTGCGGGCGAAGGCCGGCTCGGACAAGCCCAGGCCGAAGGCCCTGGCTGGCTCCGCGGCCAACTCGCCGATCGCACCGGCCGACAACTTGAAGCCGCTTGGCGAGACCAACTCCGCATCGTACCCGACGGCCAAAACCATGTCATTTCGCTTACCGGCGACGCCGCCCTCAACTGCCCCGGCACCGGCCAACTTCAGGCCCGTGAAATCCTCTTCTGGCTCACCGAGCTTCCGTCGCCGAACCCCCGCGAACGCTCCCGCCTGCAACCAAACCGAATGCTCGCACGCAACGCCGTCCGCATGAACTCCCCCCAGCTCTCCGGCGAAGTCGAGCAACTGGAGGTCCGCTTCCAGGAGACCGATCGTGGCTCCCTTCAGAATCAGGTCATGCCGCGCGGAAGTCAAAACGCATTTGGGGCATCGCAAGCCCGTCCTAATGGCGCCCAGCCGCCTGCGATCGACGCCGAACGGCGAGGCGGAACTCCTCCTGGCACGCCGGCCACCGGACTCCTCGCTCAGCCCAACGCGTCCCAGCGATTCAAAATCATCGGCCGCGTGCTCCGCGCCGACGTCCTGCTCGACGGCCAGCAGTCGGGCGTCTCCCATCTCCTCGTCGAGGATGGCGTTCGCTTCGTCGAGGACCAACCGCCACAGCCCGGCGCCCAGCAGCCCATGCAGATTCTCGGGGACCGCCTGGAACTGACCGACGCCACCGGCATGAACGCCATCGCCACCGTCACCGGCCGCCCGGCGCGCTGCGAGGGCCGTGGCATGGGCCTCACCGCAACCAACATCAACCTCGATCGCGGCGCAAATCGCTTCTGGATCGAAGGCAGCGGCCAAATGGACCTGCCCCTGCCCAGCAGCACGCCCGGTCAGCCGCCGGCCGGTCCTCTGACCGTCACGTGGCAACGCGGCATGGTCTTCGATGGCCAAACCGCAACCTTTGGCGATTCGGTCGCCGCGGCCACAGGCGGCAATCCGCCTCGACAGGAGTTGCGAACCCAAACAATGGCGGTCCAGCTGCGTCGTCAAATCCAGTTCTCCGACCCAAACGCCCAAGGCCAGCCCGAGATCGAAACCATCGTCTGCCGCGGTGGCGTGTGGATGGGCAACCGCACCTTCGATCAGCAAGGCCAGCAGCTCTCTTGGGAACAACTTCAAGTGCCCGACGTGCAGGTCAATGTCCAAAACGGTCAGGCTGCCGCTAGCGGCCCCGGTTGGCTTCATAGCGTTCGCCGCGGTTCAACGAACCCGCTTGGCCCACCCGGTACAACCGCCCCGCCCGCGTCCACCGCCCAGCCCCAGGCCTCGCTCGTCTGCCTGCACGTGACGTTCGAGGCCGGCATTCGCGGCACCCTTCCCGTCGCTTGGAACGGCGGCTCCTCCGCCTCGCCCGTCGGTAGCAATGCGCCCCTGCTTAATCTCAGCTTCGGCGACCGCGTCCGCGCCGCCTACGACCACGTCGACCGCTGGGACGCGCAAATCCCCGTCGACGACCCCGCCAAACTCGGCCCACAGGGGATGACGGCCTGCTGCAATCAGCTTCAGGTCGCCGAAATTCTTGTGCCAGGCGCCGCGACGCGAACCGGCGAGGTCATTGCCTTAGGCAACGCCGCCGTTGAAGGTGCGCGAGGAACGTTCAAAGCCTGCGGATACCGCATCGGCTACGATGCTTCCAAGGACATGCTCGTCCTCGAAGGCGACGGACGCAGCGCCGCCGAGTTGATGCGACAGCTTCAGCCCGGCGCCGAACCTCAGTCCACCAAAGCCCAAAAGATTCTCTACTGGCCCAAGACCCAAGCCGTACGCACCGAAGGGCTGAAAGCATTCGGAGTGCCTCAACTCCCGGTCGGCGCCGGCCTAAAATAGCACAAGCTCCTTCCTGAAACACGCGAACCCGCCCATGAAAACGCTTGTTACCGAGGATCAGCTTCACGACGGCATTCGTCGCTTGGCTGCCGAAATCCAAGAGCACTACGACTCCAAGCCGCTCACCCTTGTCGGCGTCATGATGGGAAGCGTCGTGCTTCTGGCGGACCTCATCCGCGCCTTGGAGGCGCCCTTGCGCGTGGAACTGCTGCAAGCCCGTCGCGACCACACGAAGGGTCTCGGCCAAGGTCCCCTCGTGATCGACGAGGACCTGCTCTCCTTTGGCGTCCGTGGCCGCAACGTCCTTCTCGTAGATGACATCTTTCACACCGGCCGCACCCTCTGGAATCTGATCCCGCAAATCGACGACCTTGGCCCCACGAGCGTCCGCACCGCCGTGCTCCTGCAAAAAGAAGGGAAAGCTGAGGTCGCCCTAAAGCCCGATTTTGTTGGCTTCACCATTCCCGACGCATTCGTCGTCGGCTACGGTCTCGACTATAATGATCGCTACCGCAACCTGCCCTACCTCGCGGCGTTGGAACCAGACGAGATGAAATGACCAAACGCATCCTACAAATCATTCCCACCCTTGATCGCGCCGGCGCCGAAAAGCAGTTGTGCTTGCTCGCCGCTGGCTTGCCCCGTGACGAGTTCGAAGTCCACGTCTGCGCCCTTACCCGCGGCGGTCCGCTCGCGACCGACCTCCAGTCCGCGGGCGTCCCGGTCCGCGTGATTGGCAAACGCTGGAAGCTCGACCCCCGCGCTTTCTGGCAACTCAAGCAGCACGTCGCCCGGCTGCGTCCCGACCTCATCCACACCTGGATGTTCGCGGCCAACGCCTACGGTCTCGCCGCCGCCAAAGCCGCCGGCATTGCGAACGTCATCATCGCCCAACGGTGCGTTGACCCCTGGAAGAGCCGGCTGAAGCTCGCGATCGATCGCGCCATGGCGTGTCGATCTCGCGCCGTTGTCGTCAACAGCGATGGCGTCCGCGATTTCTACGTCCAGCACGGCACACCCGCCGAGCGCATCCGCGTCATCCCCAATGGCGTCGTCCTGCCGTCCCCGCCCGACTCCACTCGCCGCCAACTTTTGGCCGAGCTGGGCTTGCCGGAAGGAAGCCGCATCATCGGCTGGGTCGGGCGGCTCTGGCCGCAAAAGCGGCTCGAAGACGCCATTTGGGCCGCCGATCTCCTGAAAGTCATCCGCCACGACGTTCATCTCCTCGTCATCGGTGACGGCCCGCAACGCGACCGGTTGCACCGCTACCGCGAGCAAGTCCGCATCGCCGATCGGGTCCACTTCCTCGGCCAGCGCAGCGACGTACCCCGTCTCATGCCGCACTTCGACCTCCTCTGGTCCAGCAGCGGTTACGAAGGCCAGTCCAACGCGATCCTCGAAGCCATGGCCGCGGGCGTCCCCGTCGTCGCCACCGACATCCCCGGCACTCGCGACTTGGTGCTCCCCGGCGTCACCGGCTATCTCGTCCCCGTCGGCAGCCGAGCCGGCCTGGCGAAGTACGCCGAGCGGCTCCTCAACGACTCCGCCTTGGCCGCGCGTCTTGGCGCCGCCGCGCGCCAGCGCGTCGAACAGGAGTTCAGCGTCCAACACATGATCGACCGCCACGTCGCGCTCTATCGCGAGCTGTTGATGTAACGCTTGCCTTGGCACTCGACTGCG
>JAJFUI010000269.1 GCA_021372555.1 Planctomycetaceae bacterium
CTAAAGGGCAATTGTGCGATGCCAAGGAATATTCTAATCTGACGACTTGATATCATCACCAAGCCCCAAGAAAGACCACGATGCTCGCCTGCGTCCAACGAGTTCGTCACGCGTCAGTAACGGTTGCCGGCGAAGTCTGCGGCCGCATCGACACCGGAATGTTGGTGCTCTTGGGCGTGGCTCAGCAAGATACGGAGGCGGAGGCCGAGTGGCTGGCCGCCAAGATCGCCGGACTGCGAGTGTTTGAGGACGACGAGGGGAAGATGAATCTCTCGCTGGCGGACGTCCGCGGGTCAATGCTGGTGGTGAGCCAGTTCACGCTGCTGGGCGACTGTCGGCGTGGCCGCCGGCCCGACTTCACCGCCGCGGCCCCGCCGGAAGTTGCCGAACGGCTCTACGAAGTCTTTGTCCATGCGGTCGCCAAGCAAGGCGTACCGGTGGCCACGGGTCGGTTTCGACAGCATATGGACGTCGAGCTTCTCAACGACGGCCCGGTGACGCTGATCGTGGAGAGCAAAGAACGTGGGGCGGGTTGTTAACCTGCCCAGGCAGATTCACAATCTGCCCCACACCATTCAGCGGTGAAAGACGCTGTCAATCAGCCGCGTGGCGGTTTGACGCGCCGACGATGTCCCGCCCGGCTGCGACAGCGACTGACCTTGTGGCTCGACGAGTATGACCGCCGTCAGAATCGCCAGCTTCGCATAAGCAGACAGGTTTGCCCCCCAGCTTTGGCCAAAAAGCTTCATTGCGGTACCGAAAGAGCTTTTTAGCCGCAGCCGGCCGTGCGAGAAGCTGACGCTGTAGATTTCGTCGAGCACCAAGTGCGAAACGTAGCCGAGGACGACGGCGCCGGCCGTGAAGGCTCGCAGCCGCCAATCTTCGCCGGAGGCCAGCAAGTAAGCGAGTTCGCCGAAGACGGCGGCCGCGGGCAGACTGTGGAACATCCCGCGATGGACCGTGTAGCGTTTTAGCAGCGTGCCGAGCCCGAAGCGGATCAGCAGATAGAGCCCTGCCCCACTAAGAATAATGAGTTCGGGTGACATGCCCCAGCGATGGAAGCGATGCAGGAGCATCATCGGCACCACGGCCGCGGCGAACGCCATACTCTCATGCAACGGCCGGCTCGAATCACTGTCGATGTCGGGCAACATCCCTGACACACCGCACAGCCCGCCAGCCAAAAGCGCCGTGGGCCAAGGCACGCCGTACATCAGGCACGCCGCGCCGCCATAGCCGACGCCGAAGATACTGCTGACGGTGAGATGCGTTTTGAATCCGGCCATGATGAAGAACTTGGGACGTAGGCGTTCGGTCTTTGCTTTAGACAGGCGGCGTGCTCACTCGGCGAACAGTGCGTCGATGACCGCGGGGTGCTCGTACCAATTCCCGTGGATGAATCGCCACTGGTCATGGACCCGGTACGCAACGAAGGTCCAAACGACGGCGTGTTTTTCGTATTTCGCCAGGTAATCGCATCGGCGGAGTGTGTCATTGATTTTCTTTCCACGCACGAACTCGCACCCCAGGAACTCGCCGTAGCGACTCTGGAGAGCGGCCACCGCCTTCACCTGAAGAACGCCCTGGGCGGCCTCGTCAATGCTTGGCGATGGAGCCAACGCCGTATGATCAACTAGCAGAGCGTATCCCTTCGGCTCCCCGCGGCTCATTTGGGTTACGATCTCTTCACAGAGTTGCTTAAGATCATCGGAAGAGGCCTTGGTGGTCTTACCCGGCGCATCGGAGCGGGCGCTGGCCGTCAAGCAGACAGTTGCCGCGATCACAACGCTCAGGGTGGCCAGAGCAACGACGACTCGGCGCATGCGAATCTCCTTTTTTGGTGGCGCTGGGTGACGATTCCGGTCGCAACTTGTAGCCAAACAACCCCTTTGCGACAAGAGCGATTCGCGCATTGCTCTTCGCATCGCGCGGCGTTCCGGCTATACTCCGCCGTCATGCTCGCCCCGTATGACATCGTGATGCTGGCAGTGCTAGCAGGCACCCTGCTTTGGGGCCTATGGAAAGGGATGGCCTGGCAGGCGGCGTCACTCTGTTCGGTAGTCCTGAGCGGCGCGGTAGCTATTCATAGCAGCCCCTCGGTCGCGCCCTGGTTCGGCCAGCAGGAGCCGTGGAACCGCTTCTTCGCCATGCTGGTCCTTTATGTGGTCACGGCCGGGGCGATCTGGATTTCGTTTCGGCTCGTCTCGGGCGTCCTCGACCGGGTACAACTCAAGGAGTTCGACCGGCAACTGGGCGGACTTTTCGGGCTCGCCAAGGGCGCCCTCTACTGCATCCTGATCACGTTCTTTGCCGTCACGCTCTCGGAGCCTAGCCGGCAAAGCGTACTGGAGTCCCGGTCAGGCGACTTGATTGCCCGGGGCATTCGGAACGCGAATCCGATCTTGCCGGAGGACGTCCGGGCGGTGCTGGGCAAGTACATCGACGAGTTGGACCAGAAGCTGCATGCCCCCCCGGTTGAGTCAACCACACCGACGCCGGCACCAAGTGCGACGCCAGCGGCCACCCCGCCGTCCGTCCCGGCCAGCCAGCCGGCCCCGCCGCCGGTTCGCAGCAGGGGGGAGGGAAAGGCGTCATGACAGCCGGCCAATTCTCGGCTACGAGCAATCAACGGTCCGAACTCCACGCCGCGGATAACGCCCGACGGAGACGGCAGTCACGCCCTGCCCTTGCGCGACGACCGTCGATGGTTTTGCGCGATTCTGAACGCCGTGGAAGCCGCGCCGACGAGAAGTCGACCGCCGCGAATGCTCGAAGGCAGGGGCAAGCGGCACGAAACCGCGTTTTTCCCGGGACATTTCCACCTCCTGACCGAACATAAGAAACATTATCGGACGTTGCGGGGAGTGCCCAAATCACCGCTGTGCGGTCGCTGAGATGGTCGTTTGGCTGCTCGTTCACGCGTTGATCGCTGCATTCAGAAAGCGATTCCCTACGCCGCAGCTCCACCGTCGAATTGCCTCGCCGCCGCTGGCGCGCCCGTGAAGCAGATCGCAAAACAACAACTCGGGATCGTCACGGTCGGGAGCTCACGATTGCGGCTTCGAATCGCCGCTGACTGCCGCCATGCTGGAAGGGGCGTTTTCAGAGCCGGCAGGGGCCGTCGCCAGAGTAGGCCCCGTCAGGCGGCCTCCCTCCAAGAAAGCGCCCATCCGCCGGAATCGCTGATAGCGTTCTTTTAAGAGCTGCTCGACCGGTTTGGCCGTGAGCTCCCGCAGTGCGCCGCGCAGATAGAGCTTCAGCCGATTGGCCATCAGATGATGGTCCCGGTGAGCACCGCCAAGTGGCTCGGGAATGACGGCGTCAACGATGCCCAGCCGCGGCAATTCCTTGGCGGTCATCTTGAGGGCCTCCGCCGCTCGCTCCTTGAACGTGTGACTCTTCCACAAGATGCCGGCGCAGCCCTCGGGGCTGATAACGGAGTAATAGGCGTGTTCGAGCATGGCGACGCGGTCGCCGACGCCGATGCCCAGCGCGCCACCGGAGCCTCCCTCGCCGATCACCACGCAGACCACCGGCGTGGGCAGCATCGACATCATGGCCATTGACTCGGCGATGACTTGGGCCTGGCCGCGTTCCTCAGCCCCAATGCCCGGATAGGCCCCGCCGGTGTCGATCAGACAGATCACCGGGTTATGGAACTTCGCCGCAAGGTGCATCTTGGCCATCGCCTTGCGGTAGCCTTCCGGGTGGGCATACCCGTAGTTGCACACGTTCCGCTCCTTGAGCGTTTTGCCTTTCTGGTGGCCAACCACCAGCACCTTGTACGCATCAAGCTTTGCCCAGCCTGTGCGAATTGCCCGGTCATCGCCAAAGCACTTATCGCCATGCAGCTCGACGAACTCCTCGAACACAAGTTCGAGGTAATCGGTTGTCATGGGACGATCCGGGTGTCGCGCGACCTCGACCGTCTCCCACGGCTTTAGATTGCCGTAAATCCGCTTGATCGTCTCGACAAGCTCGCGGCGCTGCTGCCGGATCTCCCCGCGAACCTCGGGCGTCGGCTCGGTCTTCTTTTCGAG
>JAJFUI010000274.1 GCA_021372555.1 Planctomycetaceae bacterium
GGCCACAGGCTCGCCGGGCAACTATCGGCAGGCGTACAAGGTCGCCAACACCGCCGGCGGCCAGACTTATGTGCTGGCCACCACCACATCGGCTAGCGCTAAGTGGCGATTCGAGAACGCCGAGTTCGTGACAGCGGCCAACCAAGCCTCGCTGTTCTGGGGCAATGGCACCGTCACGGATGGTCAGTTTCAGGACTGCTTGCTAAGTTCAGGCTCGACGCTCGGAAAGTGCATCACAAATTGGGACCTCTATGCCAAAACGCGGCCGCTGTTTCGTCGTTGCAAGTTCACGTCCACCGCGGCCGTTTCCGGCGGCCACGCGGTCACGTTTGAAAATACGGTTGACCTGCTGCTCGATTCGTGCATCGGCGAGTTTGTGGGCAACGGCTGTTATATCGGCAACACCAACACGCGGCCCCGTGTGATCGGTGCGCATGATCCGGCTAGCGGCAATTACAATCAGTGGGTCGCTGCCGACCCGGCGCACATCAGTGCTACTCCGCTCGCGATCGGGACCGGCGGCGATGACCCGCTCACGTCACGGCCGACGTGCGTGCTCGTCGAGGATGTCTTAGTTGTGGGCGATGGCTACAGCCATACGCTGATGCTCGACGCCGACGGCTGCGTGTGCCGCAACGCGACGGTGTTTATCGGCACTGGTGGGCCAGGAGGTCTTGGCATCGTCCACAAGTTTGGCACGGGCTACTCGACGCACGGTTGCCGTGTCTACAGCGGTGTGCCGACGCTCTACGATGCGGAGAGCCAGCCGGGCATTTACACGACCACGCCTGCCGACAAGACGCAAGGGTCGCAGCACCACGGCGTGCTCTTCAAGGGCGTTGCGGATGTGGTGTTTGACGGCGGAGCAATCGACATCGAATGCGCGGGCGGCTTTTGCTTCCAAGTTTACAACACCGTCAATGCCACAGGCTACACGGGACGGGCGTGCAAGAACGTGGCAATCACCAAAAACCGCATCGTCACTGGCAGCACGTCCTATGCTTGGGCGGTCGTCGCCGCCGATCCGACCGGCTATCTAGTGATCGACGAAAACGAATACACGCTTGGAGGCAGCGGCGTATCGACACTTTGGACCCATCCGATTGTCGCGTCTGGTGCGGAGTCGCAAGCAGCGATGGTCGCCGCGTGGGCCAACGGAGCACCCGGCTACGCCTACTCGACCGATCCGACGGACGCGACCACTGGCTATGCTGCGATTCCGCCGGCGTGGCGAGTCAACGATTCGCACGCCTATCCGCTGCCGGCTGCCTCGTTGGTTGTCGCGGGAACGGACCGAGGCGATGGCGTAGTTGGAACGTATCCAACGATGGCGACCACACAGTCTGCCGAGTACGCCATCGTCAACGCGGCCAAGTCGCAAGTCGTCGGCGAGATTGTGATGTCGGCGGGGACGGTGGAAGGGGAAGCGGTGGCGGGTGGAGGGGCGGGGATCATTAGCGCTGGTGGACTTCTGTAAGCATCACTCACGGGAGAACGACGAATGGCGGATTTAGACCATAAAGCGAGCGACACTGAGCCGACCAATGCGGGGATGGTTGATCGAGACACCGGCGCTCAGATTGTCGAAGTGGGCGGGGGCGATATTCTCGGGATTGACAAGGTGCCGTTTTCGGGTGCGAGCCTACTGCTGAAAGATGAAGTGACGCTCAGCCCGAAGATCAAGACGCTAACCATCGCGGGTGTGGGCACGGCAGCGATCTACATTGCCCTGAGCGGTAGCGCGTCGGCATCCTCTCCGCGTCTGCCTAACGATAAGTATTCATTCCCTTGCACCTACGCGACGGCGCAGTTGATTCGACTGTTTGCCGCAAGCGGCGACTGCACGGTGGTTCAGCACGGATAGCGACGAACCGAACGGGACACCCTCCAAGTGCT
>JAJFUI010000275.1 GCA_021372555.1 Planctomycetaceae bacterium
GAGCAGGACCGAGTCGGCCGAGCGCGCTACTTGGAGCGGCAACTCTCTCGATCCGATCTCTTCCGATACAGCCTGACCGGCGTGGAACGTGACACGTCGATCGACCCCATCGAAGACTTCGTCACCCGACACCCGCAAGGCCACTGCGAGTATTTTGCCACCGCCCTGACGTTGATGCTTCGCAGTCAGGGTATACCCGCGCGAATGGTCTGCGGCTACAAGATCGACCACGATGCCTGGGACGATCTTGGCAAATACTACCTGGTTCGGCAACTCCATGCGCATGCGTGGGTGGAAGCATACGTCAAGCCGAGTCAGGTCCCGCCAGAGCTTATGCACGGCAACGACTGCTGGAACTGGAAGGAATGGGGCGGCTGGCTGCGTCTCGATCCCACGCCCGCCGGCGCGGTGGACACGCGGACCAGTTGGTTTACGCCCGTTCGGCGAGCAATGGACTGGCTCGATTCGGCCTGGGCGAACTACTTCGTCGAGCTGGACCGCCAGCGCCAGCAGGACGCCATTTATCAGCCAATCGCTAAAGCCGCCACGGCCGCTTGGCAAGCCGTGACCAACCCCGAGCCGTGGCAGTCCTTATTCCACTCGGTCACCGTCGCCCTCTATCTGAATCATCTCAGCCGGGAAGTTGCCTGGGTGCTGCTGATCGCGGCCGGACTGGTTTCGGCGGCGCTGCTGGCCGCCTGCGTCTGGCTGCTGGTCCGCGTTGGCCGTCGCTCGCGATTCGGTCGCAAAGCCGATGGTTCGTCGCGGGCGCGGCATCGCGTCGAAATCGAGTTCTATCGCCGCCTGGAAACCCTGCTTGCCCGGCACGGAATCGTTCGGCAGCCCGGCCAGACGCAACGGGAATTCGCCGCGGTGGCCGGTTCGCGGTTAGCCCGTGTCAGCGACAACGCCCGGCTTGCCAACGTGCCCGGACTGGTCGCCGAGGCCTTCTATCGCGTCCGTTTTGGCGCCCTGCCCCTAGACAACCTCCAGACCCAGACGGTAGAACTGGCACTGGCTGAAATTGCGGCCGTGAAGCCGCCCACGTAGCAAGTCGCCCGAATTTCGGACGGATTTCCGAATCCGTCCCGAAAAGCAGGGCCCATCGCACAGTGTTTTTGACCACCAAGCAGCGACCATTGGTCGCACATGCATACCCGCGGAGTTCGCGTCATGAAAATCGGATTAGTTGGCTACCAAGGCTCTGGCAAAAGCACGCTGTTCCAGTGGCTTACCGGGGTGCCGGCGGACCCAGCGCTGGCGCACACGGGTCAGAGCGGCATGGCCGCCATTCCGGACGCTCGCATCGCCCAACTCTGCGAAATCTACCATCCGAAGAAGGTCACACTCGCATCAATCGAGCTGGTCGACACCCCAGGGCTGAGCCGCACTCACGAGGGAAATGCCGCTCGAATGGGCATGCTTCGCGAGGCCGACTGCCTGGTGCTCGTCGTCGCTGCCTTTAGCGACACCGACTCGCTGGCCGATCTCCGCTCGTTCGACGAGGACCTGGTCCTGGCTGACATGGAAATCGTCACCAATCGCATTCATCGCGTCGAAGAGTCGATGAAGAAGCCGCTGCCGCGCCAGGAGCATCAAACACTCGAACACGAACAGACGACGCTCAAGATCGTGCTTGCCGCCATGGAAGCCGGCAAGCCGCTCCGCGAGTCGCACATGACCGACGAGCAGCAAAAGGTCACCCGGGCGTTCCGCCTGTTCAGCGAAAAGCCGCGACTGGTAATCGTCAACACCGCCGACGACGAGCAGCACCCCGAGCGGTTTACCGCCCTTTCGACGCCCGAGGTGCAGGTCATGGCAGTGCCGGCCGGGCTCGAACTCGAGCTGTCGAAGATGACTCCCGAGGATCGGGCTGATTTCGAGAAGGAAATGGGACTGGTCGCCACCGATCGCGGCCACCTGATCCGCACGCTGCTGACGACCTCCGGCCAATCGATCTTTTTCACCGCCGGCGAAAAGGAAGTCCGCACCTGGCTGTTGCGGCAAGGCGGAACCGCCCTGGAAGCAGCCGACGGCATCCACAGCGATCTCGCCCGCGGCTTCATCCGCGCCGAGGTGATGACCGTCTCCGACCTCGTTCGTGTTGGCAGCGAACGCGAAATCAAAGCCCAGCATCTGCTGCGTCAGGAACCGAAGGATTACGTCATCAAGGACGACGACATTCTGCTAATCCGGTTCAGCGTGTAAACGCGCAGGTCGCCGCCTCGCCTGCCGTGGACATGTTTTGCCGCGAAGCAAGCGGTCTGCTATGTCAACTCCGCGCCCCAGCGGGCAGCAACCTGTTGCTGCAACTCCTTCACGGCGTCCGCCCGGTCGGCACGGCAGACCAGCGTCGCATCCGGTGTGTGCACGATGACCAGGCCCTCGCAACCAATCGTGGCGATCAAGTGCGTCGGATCGCTGCTGAAGGCCAGACACCCTTGCGTGTCCATCAGCAACGTCCGCTCGGCAGCGATGGCGTTGCCACCTTCGTCCCGTGGACGCGTGTGGGCCAGCGTGGGCCACGAACCGACGTCGAGCCACCGGATAGTCAAGGGGACGGCCGCCACCGTCACCGCCGGATCTCGCGACGCCGGCTCCATCACCGCGTAGTCCACGCTGATCTTCT
>JAJFUI010000328.1 GCA_021372555.1 Planctomycetaceae bacterium
GGCAACGCGGCAGTGGCCCACGCTTGCAGGTCGGCGACTGAGCCGTCGGCGAGTACCGGCTGACAATAGCGGCCAAGGCCAGGATTCGTTGCCGTGCCATCGCCAGAATAGAGGCGGTAGGGCGTGCCGATGGCTGCAATCGTGTTGCCGCTGCACGCCTGCCAGCCGTTGTACGGATCAAATACCGCGAGCGTGAGCGCCGCGCCATTTGCCCATGCGAACACAACTTGATCGAGGTGTTGCAGCGAGATCGGCTTGGCGGTTGCCGCAACGGTCGCCGCCGTCGCCGAATTGTAGAACTCAATTAAGCCCGTGGACGCGTTCCACTGAACGACAAACGATCCGCCGGCAGTGTCCCACACCGAGAATAGCGGGGTTGTGACGCACACTTCGCTGGCGGCGGTGAACCCCGCGGCGTTGGCGTCGAATTGATTGTGCGGCTGCCATCGTAGGCAGCCGTGATGCGCGGCGGTGGCGATGAGCGGGAACTCCGCCACGTCCGCGGCCTGCAATCCGACAACCGCATCCCAATCATGCCGCCAATCCCGGCCCGGTTTGATCCTTACGTAGCTGGGATTCGACACGAGCAGGTACGCGGTGCCGTCGGTTGGCAGCGAGCTATGGGCCGCATCGGCAGACATCCGCGACAATTGCAGATAGACGTGGATCTGTTCGTTGGTGTACCCCGCGCCGCAAACGCCCGTCACGGCAACCTGAGACCAGTCGCCATCTTGGCGCACGATGTAGGAGGTGTGGCCACTAACGTTCATGCCCGAAAGTTCAATCTGGAAAATGTTGTTGAGGCGGACTCCGACGAGCCTGACCCAGCAGGTGAAAACGAATCGGTCGCCGGCGGCCACGTCCGTCGGCCAACCCTGAGCCGCAATAAACCCAGACCGCAAGTCCACGTAACCAGCGGAATTGGCGTTCGAGTTCCACGGGAACTTTAGCGCCGCCCCGCCGCTGTAGCCCCCGCCCGGCACAGGCACTGCCGCGGCGAAATTTCCGGACACCAAATACTGGTGAACCTTGCCGTCCGCATTGACGAGCGTGAGGCTTGGCCCCGTCAAAAAGTTCGTCACGGCCGGCTGCACATTGGCGCACTGCACCGTCGCCGGCGTCACTGCCGAGACGAACATCTGCCCGACCGGCGTGTCGTTCGACTGCGCTGTCGCGGTCGAGGGATAACTGTCGCAGATGAGGTTCCCGTTCAACGCCCCGCGGATCATGCCCCAGCACGATATCCGAAAGCCTCGCCATAGCGCGGCAAACGTCACGCCATCGGATGATGCCAAGAGTTGATTGCTAAAACTCCCCGTGGCGGCACCGTCGAGGCGATAGGTGACACCGCGATAGAGGCCGACGGTTGAATGCGTGTTGTTGTTGCTCGGGCCGATGTTGGGTAACCCGCCATTCACGGTCGCCTGCTGCGCATACGGCGGCGCGAGCGGCTTCGCCCATCCGGCAGCGCGGCTCCAGGGGAATGGCCCAAAATAGAACTGCCCGCCAGCGACCGATGAAATGAATTCAAACTGCGGGCCGCTAAAGTTTTGGTTGCCATTGACGTCCACCACTCCGCCACTTTCTTCGCACAGGACAGACACGTCCCAATGCCCATCTGTCCAACCGACCGGCTTATGCAGCAGATACACTGCACTGCCGGGGCCGTACGACACATGGCTCCCAGCGTCGAGGCAGATCGCCACGTAATCCGTGTCACTGGTGTCGAGCCGCGCGCCGTGGACGTGCCGCAGATTGTAGGCGGTCGCAGTCGGATGGGTTGCTTGAATGGTTGCGAGATCGCCAGTAAAGTTGTCTTGCCAAATCTCCGCAAAACCAGTCGCACCGAAGTCCGCGCTGTAGTACGCCGTCGCGCGGAAGTGTTGCGTGAGCTGCCCGCGGTAGGTGCCGAACACAACGTGCCGGCCGATGGAATGCTGGGAGCCCTGCGAGTTCATGCACCAGGGCCCGCTAAATACCTGCGTCCACGTGGCACCGCCGTCGGTGGTCCGCATGACCCAGCATCGCGGAGTCACCCCGTCCGGGTCTAGTGCCGTTCCAACGCCCAACCACAAGAGCCACGTGGAGGCGTCAGCCGCCTCTATCCCGTCGATCGAGGCAGTTGGGTACAAGGCCCTCACCGCAACAAACTCGGGAATCTCGGCGGTGTCGAGTTCGGTCCAGTTGTCGTCGCTGGTTACATCAGTCGTGCAGAACTCGAACGCCGTGCCGCCAGGGTCCCTTCGGCGGAACGCGATCACGTCATCCAGTACGCCGAGCGTGAGATACGCAGATTCGGTGCGCGTGATTGTCGGAAGTGCCGACACGGCGACTTTGCGCAAATCAGGACTTCCGACTGGCAGAGTGGCCAGTGCTGTCGCTCCCGAGTTCTCGCGAATGGCCGCCGTCGATCGCAGCGTGCTGACGTCGGACGCTGGTGATGTCATCGCTTATACTCCCCCTTCACGTTGCTCGGCACGCTTTTCAAAATCCTTCATCCACTCGCGGACCTTGCCGCGGACCTCGTCGGGCAGCATGCAGGGGCTTTCGAGCAGCTTGTCTTTGATCTCGATCGAGAGCGTCTTGTTCTCGCCGAGGGTCGCGCCGAGCGCGGCGATCGTGGCCGTATTTGCCGACACGACCTTTGTCACATTTCCGATGACGCGGATCACTTCCTTGACCAGCCAAACGAACGCGACAAAGACGATGGCGGCAAAGCCGGCAAAACCGAGTTGAATCCAGCCGCTCCACAGGTTGAGCATGATTGTCGTTCTGGTTCGGGCCGCGCGGTCGCGCTCGCCTGCGTGGGA
>JAJFUI010000352.1 GCA_021372555.1 Planctomycetaceae bacterium
ATGCGGCCGGCCGGTGGGTCAGGCAAGTTCACCGTGGCCAGCGAACTGGTCGACGGGCAGGTCCGCGTAGTCGTCAATGCCCTGGATAAGAACGACGAGTTCTTGAACTTCCTCAGCATGAACGCCACGGCCGTCGGGCCCGATATGAAGCCGGTTCCGTTGAAGGTCGAACAGACCTCGCCCGGCCGCTACGTCGGGGCCTTGCCGGCTCGGGACGCCGGCAGCTACTTCGTGACGATCAGCCCCGGTGTCGGGCAGGCGCCGATTCGGGCGGGCGTCACTGTGCCGTACTCGGACGAGTTCCGCGACCGAATGCCGAACGACGCGTTGCTAGAACAGCTCGTCGCAGTGCCGCCCAAGGGCGGACCGCCTGGCCGCCTCATCGAACTGCCGCCGCAATTCGACAAAACTGGCCCGCTGCCGAAAGAGAATCCCTTCCGCCACGACCTGCCGAAGGCCGCGAGCAGTCAGGACGCCTGGCATTATTTCCTGCTGGCGTCATGCTGCGTGCTGTTCTGCGATGTCTTCTGCCGCCGGGTCCATGTCAACTTCGCTTGGGTGCCTCCGCTGGCTGTGCGGGCCCGAGACTGGGTGCTCCGGCGGCAGCCAAAGGCGGCGGCGCCCGAGTTTATGCAGCGGCTGCGAAGCCGAAAGGCCGAGGTGTCCGACCAGTTGGATCAAATACATGCCACCGCTCGCTTCGAACCAGCATCCCCGCCACCAGCCGGCGCGGACGCCCTGGACGAGGTCGCCCAACCGGCAGCTCCACGCGAGCGGTCCGTGTCCCGTTCACCCAGCGATGCGCCGATGGCCCAGGAAGAAAGCTACACGGAACGGTTGCTGAAGGCAAAGAAGAAAGTCTGGGAAGACCGAAAGTAGCGGCGATTGCGCAATTCTAGTCGCCTACAGTCGTAACACGCATTGTGAGAACACCAATACAGGGGAATCACCATGATAATCGCCGAAACCATGGAGCGTCGGGCTCGCGAGTTCGTTGATCGCTATAACGCGGTGCACGAGCAGATCAGCCGAGTGATCGTCGGCCATGACGACATCATCCACGGGGTGCTGACTTGCCTTTTCGTCGGCGGGCACTGCCTGCTGGAAGGCGTGCCGGGGTTGGGCAAGACGTTGCTGGTGCGCACGCTGGCCAAGACGTTGAACCTGGATTTCAACCGTGTCCAGTTCACGCCCGACCTGATGCCTGCCGACATCCTCGGCACCAACATGGTGATGGAAACACCCGACGGCAAGCGGTTTTTCGAATTTCAGAAGGGACCGATCTTCACGCAAATCTGCCTCGCGGACGAGATCAATCGCGCAACGCCCAAAACCCAATCCGCCATGCTGGAAACGATGCAGGAGGCGGCCGTCACCGCGGCAGGCAAGCGATATCGGCTCACGCCGCCGTTCTTCGTCATGGCCACGCAGAATCCGATCGAACAGGAAGGCACCTATCCGCTGCCGGAAGCGCAGCTCGATCGATTCTTCTTCAAACTCGTGGTCGGTTACTCGACCCGCAAGGACCTGGCCGCAATCATCGACCGCACGACCCGCGGCGAAACCGTCGAACCGGCCAAGGTCATGGACGGTCCCGAAATCATCCAGTGGCAGGAACTCGTCCGCGAGGTGATCTTGGCCGAGCACGTCCGGGACTACGTCGTTCGCCTAACGCTGGCGACGCACCCCAACGGAACCTTTGCACTCCCGGTCACCAACCAATACATTCGCTGGGGCACCAGCCCACGCGCCGCACAAACGCTCGCATTGGCCTCCAAGGTCCGGGCTCTGCTCGACGGCCGCTACAACGTCAGCTTCGAGGATGTCCGCCGCGTGTATTTGCCCGCCATGCGTCACCGCGTGATTCTCAACTTCGAGGCCCAGGCCGAAGGGATTGAGCCGGACAAGGTCCTGTTAGAACTGCTGGAGAAGGTGCCGGAAAAGGCAGAGTAGTATCTTTGGTCGAGATTCTACCGCGTCAGTCGCCGTGAGTTCGACATCCGCTCAGTCCAGCGGCACCAGCTTGGGATTCGGGATTTTTCGTCCGTAAACACGACCGTGCGCAGCGACCAACTCCCGGAAGTTGGACCGCAGAAAGCCGTACAGCTTCTCTGGCGGTCCGAGCGAAAGCCAGCGGTCGAGCAAGGCCGCCGCGTGGGCATCGTACTGCTTCGTCGACGAGCCGTGGGCGTAGCAGCGGCCGCCGAGCCGTCGCAGGTCGCCGTCGAACTTGGGACCAATGTGCCACAATTCGTGCACCACGGTCGTAAGCTTCTCGCGAAACGGCAGATCGAGAAACCTCGGCAGATAGAATTCGAGGATGTAAAGCATCTCGCGACCGTCGGCGTCATAAAGTCGCTGAATGCCCCAGCGACGCTTGCGGCGGATGGTATGCAGCCGCCCTTCAGCAAAGCGAAGCGGCGTCAGCGACGCGTACATCCCTTGGCTGCCGGATCGGCGCGTTTGGGCAAAACTGACCGCCACGCGCGTCATATCGACGTGCCGAAGCTGCTCGAGCCGCGTAACAAGATCATCGCAAAGCCGGCCCATGTGCAGCGTAAAGTCGAGGCCGGTCTCCGGCACATTACGGCGGTGCACGCTTTTCGGCCGGGGCGACTCCATGCGGCGTTCCTCCTTGCGGGGTTTGGCCAGGGCGTCCGCTGTCGCCGGCGGATGGTTCTCCTTCTGGCCACCAAACGGCACAAACATCCTACGCCAATTGCCACCGCCAAGCCAGCCGAACATCGCTCCTCAAGTCCCTCCCGTGTTTAACGTCCGCTCGCTCGCCCATCCGCCGCACGCAACTGGCCCAACAGAATGCCTGCGAACCCTCCCAAACGGCTGGCTGCGCGAAAGTGTCCACGTCGAACTGGTTTGGCCACGGCGACGTGGATGGCGTCTATCCCCGTTCCACCAGCGGCAACTCGGCCACAATGCGGGTTCCCCGGCCGGCGGCGCTTCGGATGCTGCACCGCCCACCGAGCAGTCTGACGCGATGCCTGATGCCCACCAAACCAAACCGCTTGCCCTGCACGGCCCGGGTGTCGAAGCCAATTCCCCAGTCTTGGATCTTGATTCGAACGTTGTCGCCGCGCTGCGAAAGGCTGACCTTCACGGCATTGCTTCGGCTATGTTTGCAGGCATTGGTGAGCCCCTCTTGTACGATCCGATAGATCGCGTTCTCCAGGATCGGCGATAATCGGTCGAACCCAACCTTGCTTCGGAACGCAATCTTCGGGCCGCGCTGACGCTCTTCCTCGTTCACCAGGTGGATGATCGCGGGCACCACGCCTTCCTCATCGAGAATTGGCGGCCGCACGCCGGCGATCAGGCGTCTGGTCTCGTTGTGCCCCATCCGAAGCATCGCCATGCCGGCGTCAAATGCCTTCTCCGCCACCTCGGGTTGCTGCTGCTTCTGATGAGCGTATGCCTGAAACTGCATGATGGCGCCGGCCAGTTGTTGAGCCAGCTCGTCGTGGATTTCGTAGGCAATCAACTGTCGCTCGTGGTCGCTCGATTGAAGCAAATGTTTTAGCGTGCGATGGTCGCGCTGCAACGATTCTTCGGCCCGCTTCCGTTCCGTCACGTCATGGAAGAAGCTGATCCAGCAATTCCGCTTGTTGTAGCAGATCGGGCTCGTCACGACGTCTGCATAAACCAGGCCGCCGTCTTTTCGCACAAACGGCACATTGTCCGCCCACGTGGTCGCCCCTTTCTGCACCGCCTCGAAATGATCGAGAGCCGTGCGGCAAAACTCCGGGGGATGCAGACGCTCCACCGAGAGGCTTCCAATGTCCTCCTGCGAGTATCCCACCATGCGGTAGAAACCGGAGTTCGCATGGACGATCCTTATCTTCTCAGCGTCAACGACCGCGATGCCGTCCGTTATTTGATCGTAAATGGTCAGCAGCTCGTCGCGACTCTGCCGCAACTCTTCAGTGCGTTCTCTGACCAGTTGTTCAAGATCATCCTGATGGCGATGAAGCTCCTGTTGCACTCTCCGACGCTGCATCAGCGTCCACGTCCCCTCCATGAGCAACGTCATTTGACGAATGTCCGACTCATCATAGTCCCGATCCTTGTTGCCCACGCCCGCGACGATCACGATTCGCCCGCCGTCAAAGATTGGAACGTGCATATGGCGAAAGAGCGGAACGTGGCCCTCAGGCGTCCCTTTCTTCCGCAGATTCGACGTCGCGTAATCGTTGACGACGATCACTTTGCGTCGCCGAGCGGCTTCGCCCCACAAGCCGGCCGTCGCCACTTGGAACGCCCTTGGCCCGTTCTCGATGTCGCACGCGGCCATGGCTCCCATAGACCATGAGTGAATCGTCAGAACGGTCTCCTCGTCGTTCATAAAGGCCAGGTAGCCGATTTTGCTCTGCGTGAGCGCCACTGCCTGCTCCAGGGCGAAATCCGTGATCTCTTTAAGCGGCGACTCGGTCATATGCCCCAATTGCAGCACTGCTTCCAGCCGGGCTTCGTTGAGCCGAATGTCCTCCAACCGCTGTTCGAGTTCATGATGCGCCCTCTGGAGCGATTCTTCCGCCCGCTTGCGGTCGGTAATGTCACGCACAATCGCCCACATCGAGGCTGGCTGTCCCTCGTTGTCTCGGATCAAAAACGCTCTGAACTCAACCGGGAAAATTGTGCCGTCCTTCCTTCGATATTCCTTTTCGAAGGCGTCGGAGTAGCCGTTCCGTAGAACTTGATTCTCGAGAATGTCCGCTTCGGAACGATGCCATTTCTCGGGAGTGATTTCCGTATAATGACGACCTAGTAGCTCCTCCGCCTCAAATCCCAACATCGTGCGATAGCAATCGTTGAAGTCCTGGATGCGACCGTCCATACCGACGCTGACGTATGCGTCCATCAGGCTTTGGTGCAGCCGGCGGTACTTCACCTCCGAAAGCCGTAGCGATTCCTCGGCTCGCTTCTGCTCCGTGATGTCCTCGACCATGCCGATCGAACCCGTCGGCCTTTTCTCGGCATCCAACATGAGCGAGACCATCAATCGGCCCGTAATCACTCGGCCGTCTTTGCGAATGTAGCGGCGTTCCAGTCTGTAGGAACGGAGTTCGCCCCGCCAAAGACGCGCCGCAATGGGATAATCGCGAGTCCAGTCGTCGGGATGCGAGATTCCCCGCGGCCCAAGCGCAATGATTTCGTCCTCGGAATAACCCAGCATTTCGCAAAACAGTCGATTGCTGCGTTGCACCCGACCGGTTACGTCCACCAGGAGAATGCCAATAGGCCCTTCCTCAAACACTTTGCGGAACCGCTGTTCGCTCGCCCGCAGAGCCGCCTCGGCCATTTTCCGGTCATCAATGTCCGTGATGCAACCTAGCCACCCGATGATCCCGCCGTCCTTGTCCTTCATGGGGACCGATCGCGCCAAGTGCCAGCGGTAGACGCCGTCCGATGCTCGCCGAACGCGATACTCGGCTTCGTAGAGCGATTGGCTCGCCCTGGTCTCCTCGATCCGTTGCCGCACCCGAGCGACGTCGTCCGGGTGCAGGGCATTCATCCACCCAAATCCCCGCGACTCCGCCGGAGTCTGTCCCGTGTACTCGTGCCATCGCTGATTGCACTGGACGATTCCTCGGTTAGCGTCCGTCCAGCCCATCAACTGCGGCACCATATCCACGAGACGACGACTCCGCTCTTCGCTTTCCTGCATCGCCTTTTGCGATTCCTCTAAAAAAGCGACACGCTCGCGCAATCTGGCGAGTTCCGCGAAAAGCTCTTGTGACGTTGCCTGATGCTCTTTCATCGGGCGATGCTCCGCACCTGACGACCCAGCAAAACCAGCGTCCCTCCATGATACATTTTCGATAACGCAGCCGCCATCCGACCCGACCGCGCTGACGTCGGATTCTCAAAAGCGTGCCCCACCAGCCGTGGAAATAGCTGCCCCGCTGGCATTCCTCCCGACGCACGCCTCAGCACTTCGCTTCTTGACGCGTCCGCTCCCCACCGAACAATTCGTGCGTCGACGGAACGTCACAATGCTGAAAACGAGGGGATCGTCGCCCATGGACCAGCCAGACTGTGAAATCGGCGTCGTCGGTCTCGGCGTCATGGGTCGCAATCTGTTGCTCAACGTCGCCGATCATGGCTATTCGGCGGCCGGCTATGATCTGGAGCCGACGAAAGTCGACACGCTTCTGATGGAGGCCGCCTCTCGGCCAATCTCGGGGGCGCACACCCTCGCCGACCTTGCTGCATCGCTCCGAAAGCCGCGGGCGGTGCTACTCCTCGTGCCGGCTGGCGCCGCAGTCGATGCAGTGATTCGAGGGCTGCTCCCTTATCTGGAACCGGCCGACGTCCTGATCGATGGCGGCAACTCGCATTTCAAGGACACCGAGCGACGGGCCGCCGACGTGGCTCGGCAAGGGATCGGATACCTCGGTGTCGGAATCTCCGGCGGTGAGCACGGGGCCCGCTACGGACCGAGCATCATGCCCGGCGGCCCTCGCGGCGCCTATCAGCGAGTTCGGCCAGTGTTCGAAGCCATCGCCGCCAAGGCTGGCGACGAGCCATGCGTCGGTTATCTCGGACCAGGCTCGGCCGGGCACTACGTCAAGATGGTCCACAACGGGATCGAATACGGCCTCATGCGATTGATCTCCGAAACATACCATCTGATGAAGCAAGGGCTCGGGCTCGATAACGACAATTTGGCCGCAATCTACGACGCATGGAACCACACGGAATTGAACGGCTATTTGATCGAAATCACGGCAAACATCTTTCGCAAAGTGGACCAGCGGACCGGCCATCGCCTGATCGACATGATTCTGGACGAGGCCGGACAAAAAGGAACCGGCATGTGGACTTCCGAGGACGCGCTGAGTCTGCAAGTCCCGGTGCTCGCGATCGATGTGGCTGTGGCGATGCGTGAGATGTCGGTATTGAAAGCCGAACGCACGGCTGCCAGCCGCGTGTTCGCTATCCCGCAGCCGACCTTCTTCGGCGATCGAAGAACCATGCTCGATCAGCTACGCAGTTCGCTTTACGCCGCGATGATCATCACCTACGCGCAGGGCATGGTGCAACTCGGTCGCGCATCCCAGACCTACGGATATGGCTTGAACTTGGAAGAAGTCGCGCGGATCTGGCGCGGCGGCTGCATCATCCGCGCGGCGATCCTGGAACACGTTCGCTCGGCCTACCATGCATCGCCGCAGTTGCCGAATCTCCTCCTCGCCCCACAGTTGGCCAAAGAGGTCTTGGCACGGCAGCAGGACTTGCGGTCCGTCGTCCGTGTCGCCGCCGAACTGGGCATCCCCGCGCCAGGACTGATGGTTGCCTTGGCCTACTTCGACAGCTACCGGAGCGAGTGGCTGCCTGACAACTTGACGCAAGCCCAGCGTGACTACTTCGGCGCCCACACGTACCAGCGTGTGGACATGGAAGGCTCATTTCACACCCAATGGGGCGACGGCCAGCCCGAATCCGACCAGTTGCTGGCCGCGGAACAAGAACCGCACCCGGCCATGGTCGGAGGCTAAGGACAGTGCCATGATTCGAATAAAGCGAGTCTACGATCCACCATCGCGCGAGGACGGCGCCCGCTTTCTCGTGGAGCGTCTCTGGCCGCGCGGGCTGAAGAAGACGGACGTCCCCATGGACGACTGGCTCAAGGATGTTGCGCCAAGCGGCGAGTTGCGGCGATGGTTCGGCCACGACCCGAGCAAGTGGAGCGAGTTCCGCCGCCGCTACTTCGCCGAGCTGGCCGACCGCCGAGAGGCCTGCAAACCGATACGTGAGGCGGCCAAGCAGAGCGACGTTACTCTGCTGTATAGCGCCCGAGACGAAGAGCACAACAACGCGCTGGCCCTCAAAGAGTATCTGACGAGGCGTTCCAAATCGCAGCCTTCGCCGAAACGCTCCACATCACGCGGGCGGGCACGTGTGAAGCTGCCGCCGCGTGGGCGATAAGAATCGACAAGCAGCACTCTTTCAAGCCAGCGGCGCTCTCATGGGGATGCCGGAGAATATCCAACCGCGCTCGGAGGTTGTGATGGACAACGATTCGCAGCTAAGGCCAACCGTCTTGGTAATTTTCGGTGGTGGCGGCGATCTTGCCTGGCGAAAGCTGGTGCCAGCCTTGTTCAGCCTCCAACTCGGCCAAAACCTGCCCGCATCATTCGCCCTGCGTGCGATCGACCGAGTGCAAACAAACGAGGAGTCGCTGCGTGAACGCTTTCGGGACGGTGTCACGCGGTTTGGCCGGGATGGGCCGCCGCCGGAAGCCGATTGGAACCGTTTCGCCGCCATCGTGACCTACCAGCAGAGCGACTTCGACGACCCGGCCGCCTACGTCGCATTGCGAGACTATCTGAACGCGCACGATGCGCAATGGAACGCCCGGGCAAACTGGGTGTTCTACATGGCGACGCCGCCAAAGTTGTTCGGCGTCATCGCTCGGCGACTGGGCGAGGCCGGTCTGTCGCGAGATCCCGACCGCAGCCGCATCGTGGTCGAAAAGCCCTTGGGATGCGACCTCGAATCGGCGAGGCAACTCAACCGCGTCCTGGCCGACAACTTCAGTGAGCCGCAGATCTTTCGCATCGATCACTATCTCGGCAAAGAAACCGTGCAAAACATCCTGGCGTTCCGGTTTGCCAACCTGCTGTTCGAGCCGCTTTGGAACCGCCGCTACGTCGATCACGTCACCATCACGGTGGCTGAGGAAATTGGCGTCGAGCACCGCGGCGGATACTACGATCGGGCAGGCGCGCTGCGAGACATGGTGCAGAACCATTTGCTGCAACTACTCTGCCTGGTGACGATGGAGCCTCCCGTCTCGTTCGACGCCGAGGAGATTCGCAACAAAAAGGTCGATGTGCTCCACGCCGTTCGGCCGATCGCGCATCACGACGTCCACGAGTTCGCCGCACGCGGCCAGTACGCCGAAGGTTGGGTGAAAGGTGAGCACGTCTGCGGCTACCGAAGCGAGGAAGGCGTCTCACCGCAATCAACGACCGAAACGTTCGCGGCGTTGAAGCTGTTTGTGGACAACTGGCGATGGCAGGGCGTGCCGTTCTACTTGCGCACGGGAAAACGCCTGATGCGATTTGTGTCCGAAATTTCGATCCGCTTCCGCGCCGTGCCGCATCAAGCATTCCCCATCGAGGCCGCGCTCGATTGGCAGCCGGCGAGATTGGTGATCCGCATCCAGCCGGACGAAGGCATCGTCTTGCGGTTTCAAGCCAAGCAGCCCGGCGGTCGTATGCACCTCCGCCCGGTCGATATGCGATTCAACTATGCGGACACGTTCCAACGGGCGTCGCCCGACGCCTACGAGACGCTGCTGGCCGACGCCATGAGGAACGACGCCACCCTGTTTATCAGAGCCGACCAGGTGGAAGCCGCATGGTCCCTGCTCACGCCGGTGTTGGACGTTTGGGCAGCAGTGCCGCCCAGCGACTTCCCCAACTATGCCGCAGGCACCTGGGGACCGGAGACAGCCGAAGTGCTTATTGCACAGGATGGCCGAACCTGGCTGCAACCAACCTCGCCGCACACGGCTGTCCGGTAGGCACGCCGCTTCTCTCCCTGCACTCCCTTCAGAGGAGATCGCGGAGTGCTACACTCGCCGCGACAGCAGCTTGGCGGCCGCCTCGTCGACAAACCACGTGAGTGTGCCGTCAATCGGCTTGACCCCGGCGGCCGGCCGTTCGTTGCGGCTTGGGTTCGCTTCAAGCACGCTCTGCAGCGCCACGGCCTTCCTTTCGCCAGCCGCCAAGAAAGCGACGTGCCGAGCCGCGTTCAGAACAGGGTACGTCATCGTGATCCGATCCACCGGCGGAGGCAGCGGCCCGGGAGGGCTCCACGTGACCCAGGCGTCCTCGACCTGAAGGGCCGCCGCCCCAGGAAAGAGCGAGGCCGTGTGCCCATCTTCTCCAAGCCCCAGCAGAACAAGATCGAAACAAGGCGGGCGACCTTCCCTCGCCTCTTGCGGAAAGAACTGCGCCAATCGCGCGGCGTACTTCTCAGCCGCCGCTTCCGCAGTCGGCTCATCCGTCGGCATCGGAAATGCCTGCGACGGTGGCAACGGGACCTGCGAAAGCACGACGCGCTCGGCCATGCCGAAATTGCTCCGCGAATCACCGTAGGGCACGAACCGCTCGTCACCAACGAAAACATCAGTCTCGCACCAGGGCATCGCGTCGCGTCTTGGGAGCTTTCCAAGAAGCCGGTACATCGCTTCCGGCGTCGCCCCCCCGGTAAGCACGAGCGTGAACCGCCCTCGCTGCTGCACCGCCTCTCGCGAACAGTCGATGACGTAGTCGGCGGCCCTCGCGGCGAGTGCGTCGGAATCACGGCAGACAACCAGCCGGCACGCGTTCATGTCGCCCCCGCTCACGGTCGATTGAAAACCCGTTACTTTTTCCTCGCCTGAATCACTCGCGGCAACCGAGCCAGATCCTTGATTGTTGGCCCGAGGTCGAATCGCGAGTCAGACGCGACCAAGCCGCGAACCGCCTCGTCGATCGTGGGGCTGATTTCCATGAGCAAACGCCCTCCGGCCCGAAGACGCTCGGCGGCCTGCGGCACGAGCCGCTCGATGATCTCGGTCCCTCGCGGGCCGGCCACCAGCGCCCCGCGAGGCTCGAATTCCCGCACGTCGCGTGCCAACTGCTCCACTTCCCACTCCGCGATGTACGGCGGGTTGCTGACAATGAGGTCAAATTGCCTATCCCCCGGAACGCTCGCAAGCAGATCGCACTCGATGAACTCGATCCGCTCCGCCACGCCGTGCGTCTCGGCGTTTTGCTTTGCGACCGCCAATGCGGCCCGACTCACATCCGTCGCTGTCACGCGGCAGTCTGGCAGGTGCTTGGCCAGACAGATCGCCAGAATTCCGCTCCCCGTCCCAACGTCCGCAATGGCTGCGGATCCACCGATTCGCCTCTGGGCGCTGTCTTCTGCGTTCTCGTCCCCTCCACCGGGACCGCCTGCCCCTTCCTCATCCCGGTTTCCACTGCCGCCTTCCCCCGTGCCTTTGGCGAGGTCCAGCGCGGTCACGACCAGCAATTCCGTCTCGGGTCGCGGGATCAGCACGTCCGGCGTCACCTTGAAGCGAAGCGAGTAGAATTCCCGTGAACCGACCAAATAGGCCACCGGAGCGCCCTCGGCGCGGCGGCGGACCAAGTCGCGAAACGTCGTCCGCTCTTGATCGCCGGGCGTCTCGTCGAAGGTGGTGTAGAGTTCGATCCGCTGGCAGCCCAAGGCGTGGGCCAGCAGCACTTCGGCGTCAAGCCGAGGACTGTCTGAGCCGTGCGACTTCAAATAGTCCGCCGTCCATTGCAGCAACCGGCCGACGGTCCAGGGCTCCGCAGACATGGCAACGATGGGTGATGGTTGATTGCTGATGGATGATTGATGACTGTTGATGCCCGCGCCCAACCAACAATCATTAATCAGCAATCATCAATCGATTAGTCGATTGCCCCGAACGCCGCCCGCTGCTCTTGCCGTTCGTACTCCATCAGCGCGTCGATCACGGGGTTCAAGTTGCCCTGGATGATGCTGTCGAGCTTGTAGAGCGTCAGGTTGATGCGGTGATCGGTCAGTCGGTTTTGCGGGAAGTTGTACGTCCGGATTCGCTGGCTGCGGTCGCCGGAGCCAATCTTGCTGCGGCGTTCGTCCGATCGCTTCTTGTGATCGGCCTCGCGGCGCGCCTCATAGAGCCGAGTTTTGAGCACCCGCAGCGCCTTGGCAAGATTCTTGTGCTGGCTCTTCTCGTCTTGGCACGAGACGACGATGCCCGTCTCGTAGTGCGTCAAACGGATGGCCGAAGCCGTCTTATTGACGTGTTGTCCGCCCGGACCGCTGGCGTGGAAAATGTCCTTGCGATAGTCGTCGGACTTGAGCTCGATTTCCACATCCTCCGGCTCGGCCATGACGGCCACCGTGGCGGCCGAGGTGTGCACACGGCCCTGGGCCTCGGTTTCCGGCACCCGCTGGACGCGGTGACCGCCGCTCTCGAACTGAAGCTTGCGGAATGCGTCCTCGCCTTCCAAGCCCAGAATAATTTCCTTGAACCCGCCCAGCTCGGTCGGCGACATGTCGAGGACTTCCGTTTTCCAGCGGTTGTCCTCGGCAAAATGCTTATACATCTCGTAGAGGTCGCGAGCAAACAGTGCGGCCTCCTCGCCGCCCGTGCCGGCGCGAATCTCCAAGATGCAGCGTGTCCGGTTGGCGTCCTCGCCACCGATGGTCATGTCGAGCAGTTCGTTCCACAGCGATTCCCGCTCGGCCTTGAGTTCGGGCAACTCCGCTTCAGCCAACTCGCGGAGGTCGGCATCGTGGCCCGCCTGCATCTCCAGGGCTTCGCGAATCTGGACGTTGAGGTCCTTGAAACGGCGGTACTTCGTCGCCAGCTTGCGCAGCGGACCGTGCTCGCGGGCGACGGCCGTCAGGCGGGCGGGATTGGCCAGCACCGCCGGATCGACCAGTTGTCGTTCGAGCTCTTCAAAGCGAGCGAGTTTTTCGTCCAGCGGATTGGGCATGACAAGAATCCCACCGTTAGGTGCGCGGGACGCACCGGCCGGACGCGACACTCCACCGCAGTGCGTCTAAGAAACGACGGCAAGCGGCGATCTACTTAGCGGCCTCGGCCTCGGGCTGAGCGGCCGCCTTCTTCCCGCGGTTGAGGCTGGCGTAGCCGGTGGCAGCAAACTTCTTTTGGAACTTCTCGATGCGGCCCGCCGTGTCGACGTACTTCAGCTTGCCCGTGTAAAACGGATGGCACGCATTGCAAATATCCACTTTCAACTCGGGCAGCGTGCTGCGGGTGAGGAAGGTGTTGCCACAGCCGCAGCTTACCTTCGTGACCATGTATTTCGGGTGGATATTCTCTTTCACGGCAGTTTCCTCACGCACGCGACTAAAGGTCTCACCACAGCTCAAACCCGTAAGTTTAGCAGCACTGCTGCGCCGTGGCAAGAGCCGTTTGACAGCTTTTTCGCAGCCAGAACACTCGAAAAACCCAATCCTTCGGGCAGCCAAGCCGGTCAGGCCAACGCCGAGCCATCGGCTATTTGGCCTTTTCCGCCGGCGGCGGTAGCGGCGGCGCCTTACGCTCCACTTTCCCCCGCTTCTCCGGCAGCACCGTCTCCCCGACGTGATCCCTCTGATACGTGGCGATGACGTCCTGAAGGATGAACGGGTCGGGGAACGACTCGTCCAACTGACTGAGAACACGGCGGTATCGTTGAATGGCGTCGACCAAGTCCTCAACGGCGTTCTTGTCCCCAAGATATTGCGGATAGGCGTCGATGACGCGACGCCACGTCTTCATCCCCTCGCGATAGGCGTCACGAGCAGGCAGCAAGTCGCCTTCAGCGTATCTTTCGTCCCCTTGGTAAAGCAGCTTGCGCGCCGTCAGCAGGTCGCTGGTCTGCTCCGTCTTGGCCAGGGATCGCCAGTACTCGAAGTTTGCAATGCCGCGGCTCTGACTGATGTAGCGTGCCACCGTATCGTGCTCGGTCGCCTGTCGCGCCAACTCGAACGCCTTCTTGGTGATGCGATTCCCCAACTCGTCCACGATAATTCGTTCCGCCTCTTGCGCCAGCCGGCGTTGCTTTTCGTTGCGTCTGTCGGCCGGAACTTTCAGCGATTCGCGTTGTGCGGCGTCGAGCGGCGTTTCCTTGTCCGCGATGATTGCCTCGCGCAGCCCCGGCTGCATGGCCTCGAGCTCAGCGATCAGTGACTTCGCCTTTGACTTCTCTCGATGGATCCGCCGTACAAGCTCGGTCACATCTCTGCTGATTCGGCGGGCCACTTCATCATGGCTCGTGGCCACAACTTCTTCCGCGCGCGCTGCCTCGGGGAGCTGATGTGCCGTGCGTTTCTCCGAGGGAGTGTCGAGCGCTTCTAGCTGCACTGCGTTAAGGCCCGCACGCTTTTCCGCAATGATCTTCTCGCGGGCGTCAGGTCGTATGGCGTCGAGTTGAGCGACCAGCCTCGCAGACTCCGCCAGCTCGCGTTCCTGATCGTTCAGACAAATCATGATCGGCTCGTTCGGCCCGCGCGTCAGTGACGTCGGCAATTGCACCGAGCCATAATGATGCCACTCGTCGCTGGCGTTGATCCACGCGTTGCGAGCGACTTCGCCAAACGTCCCGTCCTTCTCCAGACCATCGGCATGGTGCATCGAACAAAGCGGCGCGGCCGAATGGTAAACCAGCGGGCTCTGTCCCATCATCCCGACGCCCTGCGTTTCGACCATGTTCACCGCGACGTCATACCATTGCTTGCCGACCAGCCAATTGTCGCGCAAGGCCAACGGCACGCCAGCGTTGAAGTCGTCGTCGGCCTTGAACAGCTTGCGAAACTGCGTATGCTCGTCGGCCTTGCCGATCTTCTGCGAAATCATGCGGCCAAGCTCATATTGAAGCCGCGGCTGTTTTTGGTTGTACGCAATGCCTTCTTTCAAGAACTCAAAGCCCTTGATGACCCAGCGATACCGTTCGCGATAATCGTCGCGGAATTGGACGGAGATGTTGTACGAAACGTTCCACGCCTGATTGATCCAGACATTGATGAAGTTCGGCTGGACCTTCGTAATTTGCTTCAGGACAGCGGCCCGATTGGCCCAGTCCTTCTTCATCTGATAATCGTTGGCCTTTTCCCAAAGGATATTGGCCGCAATACCCCTCAGGCCCAGCGTCGTCAGCTTGATGGTCACGCTGGTCGGATCGATCTGCTGGCCAAGCTGAGTCGGGCTCAGGTTGCACTGGTCGCGCAGGCTCGCCAAGTAACCACCAGGCGAGCCGGGGGCGTCCTTCGATCGCCTCGTCGCTGGCTGGCTAAGCCAGAAAATCAGCATCATCAAGACCGCGATGGCCGCGAGGTACACGATTTTGCGAACAAACAGCTTCTGAGAACTCATTGTGCCACCTCTCGGTTCTTCAGGCACAGGTAGCCCACCACGAACACCGGCAGCACGAAGGCGAACGTCCGGCAGGCGTAGGTCAGCACCGTATCGCCGGGAATGCTAAAGCCGCTCGCGACGAACTCCGCCAGACTGAATCGGCTAAAGTCCGGTAGAACCGCAGCCAGCAGGTACAGCCCAAACTTCGCCACCGCGTCCAACGTCTGAGCCACGGTCGTTGCCACACCCGGCGCGGCCTGCGCGGTCATGTTCTCTTGGTTCAGAATGCGGCCGATCGATTCGAACGGTCCGCCGCCCAGCGTTTGGCCCGTCGCCAGCCGGAGCATGAAGTCGTGGAAGAATCCGGCCACCAGCGTACCCAGCGTGGCCAACATCGCCACCGGTCCGCTGAGGAACGTGCTAAACATAACGCCTAGCGACACCACCAGCAGACTCGTCAGCCAGATGGCCAGATACCCTTTCACGAAGTTCCATGCGAACGAGGCGTCGCTCGCCCGCAGATACATGTCCGCCTGGGCACAGCCGAAGTACTGTCCCCGATCGTCGCATCGCAGCCAAATCTCGATCTGCCCGTCCTTGCTTACGATGTCCTTAAACAGGTCGATTTTCTTGCCGCCGGCCGTTTGCCATTGTCGCGGGATCTTGTGAGCGTCGATGGCGAAGTCCTTCGCTCCGAAGATTTCCACCGTCACCGGCTTGTTCTTATCGCTCGACGGATTCCGCACCAAGAGACTGCCGAGCACCGCTTTCTCGATGATGCCTTTGTGTGTTCGAAATGATTCGATCGTCATTTCCAAGGGCAACCCGTCTTTGAACCGGTCTTCGGTAATGCCCTGGAAGCTCCAGATGGCCGTCGCGAGCGATCCTCCCTCAATGAAGCTGCGGTAGGTCCACTCGTCGCCGACGTTAATCCCCTTTTCCGCCGGTTGACCAGTACGGTCGCGAAACGCCAGCTTCCCGTAGACGGGCACGCGAGCCACCAGCATGCCTTCCGCCGGGCCCGTACGGTACATCGCTTTTCCGCCAACCGTGATCTTTTGCAGCGGAAGCGAGTGGGTGTGCCGTTGCTCCATTTCCACCGCCGCCGCATTGGTCGCCGAGTCGACGAATACCTTGTGGGAGTGCGCCGAAACGACCGTCGTGCGTCCTTGCAGCGAAGCCGGCTGGCCCGGCGTGCTTCCCCGAACAGGTTGCAGATCGTCGATCAGAACGTCGTGCGTGTGGGCCAACCCTCGCTGGACAAATGCGTAGCTAATCGCACTCATCGGAAGCAATAACAGCGTCGTCACTGCCGTGAATCCCGCGATCCGCCCAAGCACCACTTCGCTCATTCGAACCGGCTTGGTCACGACCGTATGAAGCGTCCGGCTCTTGAGATCGGCCGGCAAGCTCAGGGAACTGAGAAACAGGGCCAGCAACAGCACCAGGTAGCTGGTGGCCGTCAGCACAAAGTCCAGGTAGATTCGCGCCGGATTAGGGTTCTTCGGATCAAGATACCAACCGGCGAAAAGCAGAATGACGATGAACACCGCGAAGACGACGATCACCCGCCGCCGGATCGACTCCTTAACCGCCAAGCCGGCCAGTGCCGCCACACGCCGCGGTGAAATTCGAAGCGTATCGAGCACGGCGTCGCCGGCCAACTGGCCCGCGGTCGCGAAGGCAACGACGGGGCCGTGACGCACCGCCGACGCCAACCAGCCGAAGGCAAATGCCAACTCGGCGGCGCAGGCCGCGACCAGCAGCCATTGGTAAACGGCGCCATGATACCAACCGCTTCCCAGCAGCCAGGCAGCGCCGTCTAAGAATGCCGGCTGAATTGCCGCAGTCGTTTTCGCCGGCAGCAGAAGCCAGACGACAATCCCAGCCACCGCCAATCCGATGCCCGCCGCCATTGCCGTGCTCACGATCGCGCCGGCCCGCGGCGACGTCGCCCCGCGTCCTCTTCGAATGGCGGCCACCAGCCAGGTCGCCCCCCCACCGACAAGCAATAGCACGACGATCAGTGGAATCAGTCCAAAAATCGCTCCATCGGTCCAGCCGAGCCCAAATAGCCAAGTTAGAAACGGCGTTACGTCGGTAAGGTCAAGGACCATGTGCCAAAAATCAGAAGTCGGAGGTCAAAGTTCGTAGTTAGAAGCAAGCCGTCTCGAAGGCCGCGGCCGAGCCGGCATGCGTCAAGTCCGTTCCCCAACGCCTCGAACGCGTCGGCCGGGATGCTCTTCGCTCTCGCGAATGATCTTCAGGAACAGATCTTCCAACGTCGTTGTCGGGTTGTCCATGTTCAAGATGTGGCCATTGTTCCGCTCGATGGCCAAACGAATCTCTTCCTGCGCCAAGGGCGTAAGCCCCGTCGCGCGAATCTCGGTAACATCGCGAACCTTCAGCAGGTTGTCGACTCGCCCCATCTCCTTCAACTCGCCCTGGTACAGGATCGCGATGCGGTCGCAAACGTCCTGAACGTCGGCCAGCAGGTGGCTGCACATCAGGACCGTCTTGCCCTGTTCCTTGAGCTTGATAATCAGGTCCTTCATCTCCCGGGTGCCGATCGGGTCCAAGCCCGTGGTGGGCTCGTCCAGCAGAATCAGCTCGGGGTCATTGATCAGCGCCTGAGCCAGCCCAATACGACGCGTCATGCCCTTGCTGTATTCCTTCAGTTGCCGGCGCTTGGCCCAATTCAGGCCGACCATCTCGATCAGGTCCGCGATGCGCTGGCGGCGCACCGCCCGCGGCATATTGAACAACCGCCCGTAGAAATCGAGCGTCTCTTCGGCATTGAGGAACTTGTAGAGGTACGACTCCTCGGGCAGGTAGCCGATCCGCTGGTTCTTTGTCACCTCCCGAGCGTCCTGGCCAAACACCAACGCCTGACCACTGGTCGGAAATAGAAGGCCCAGAATGAGCTTAATGGTGGTGCTCTTGCCGGAGCCGTTGGGCCCCAGAAGCCCGAAGATTTCGCCCCGCCGCACCTCCATGTCGAGCGACTTCAACGCCCTGACTTTTTGACGCCCCCAAAAATCGCGATAAACCTTGCTAAGGCTTCGGGTTTCAATTATCACTTCCGGCTGCATGGAGAGACCTCAGAGGGGGCGACGCGAAACAATCCGACGTATTTAGCTTTACGCTCCTGGCAAGCTGAGAGTTCGAATCGGTGTGCAACACGTCGTTGGTGCGGTGTTCGAAGGCGTGGCGGAGTCGCTGCCCGTCTACGCATGTGCGGCCCGTGGAGCGGAATTTCTACTATAGGCCAGCCGGTGCGGCCTTTCAAGGCGTGCACAACGCGTGCCTCGCGAGGAGGGTAAGACGCGATGCGGCAATCTCAGTAAAATTGCAGTCTGAGGCGTCGAAAGCGCGCCGCGCTGTCCCGTTGCTCACAACACACGGAATAGCTTGCCCAGTTACCGAAGTCGCACGTCATGCCGACAAACCCTGACCGTTCATTGCCGCCGACCGCCGTCGCGAACGCCGCAAAGCGGTTCCTCGCTGGACGGATCGACTACGAGCGAAGCCGATCGATGCCCAACTCCGAGGAGGCCTTCAAACTCGATCGGATGCGCGAACTGTTGCAACGGCTGGACAATCCCCAAAACCGCTTCGCCGTTGTTCACGTCGCCGGAACCAAGGGCAAAGGCTCCACGTCGGCGATGATCGCCGGCGTACTGACCGCCGCCGGTTATCGCACCGGGCTGTTCACCTCACCCCATTTGGAGCGTGTCGAGGAGCGAATCGTCATCGACGGCAAGCCGTGCACGCCCGAGGAATTGGCAACACTCGTCGAGCTGGTGCGGCCGACTGTCGAACAGATGGATCGGGCGGCTGCCGGCGGTTCGTCGGAAAACGGCCCAACGTACTTCGAAATCCTCACGGCCATGGCGATCGTCCATTTTGCACGCCGTGGCGTCAAAGCGGCCGTGCTCGAGGTCGGTCTTGGCGGCCGACTAGATTCAACCAACGTCTGTCAGCCAAGGGTGTCGGTCATCACGAGCATTAGCCTCGACCATACCCAGCAGCTTGGCAATACTTTGGCCGCTATCGCCGGCGAAAAAGCGGGCATCATCAAGCCCGGCGTCCCGGTCGTCAGCGGCGTAACGAGCCCCGAGCCACGGGATGTGATCCGCCGAATCGCCGCCGAGCGTGGCTGCCAACTAGTCGAATTTGGCGTGGATTTCGACGTCGACTACCATCCGCCGCGGCGGCTGGAGTCGGCCCCCTCGCTGCCGACGTTCGACTACAAAAAGCCAGCGTCGACGGGCGCTGCCGCATGCTCGACCGCTGAAAATGCCCTAGCTTCCGTCCCCATCGGACTTCTCGGTCGCCACCAGGGGGCCAATGCCGCAATTGCCGTTGCGGTAATCGAGCAGCTTCGCCTCAATGGCTGGTCCATCCCCGACGAAGCGATTCGCCGTGGGCTGGCCGAGGTGCGCTGGCCGGCTCGCGTGGAAGTCGTTGCACGGCGGCCGACCGTCCTCCTCGACGCCGCCCACAATGCGGCCTCGATCCGCGCGCTGGCGGAAGTCCTCGAAGAAAGCTTCTCCGTCCGTCGGCGATTGCTCGTCTTTGCCACGACCGAAGGGAAAGACGTCGCCGGCATGTTGCGACACCTCCGCGGCCGTTTCGACCACGTCATTCTCACCAAGTATCTCGAAAACCCGCGGGGTATCCCGGCCGAACGGTTGCACGCCTTGGCCACTGCTTGCTGGGGCGATAGCTCGGCGCCTTGCCGGGCCTCGGTTATCGAGATTGCCGCGACGCCCGCGGACGCCTGGGCCGCAGTTCATCGCCTTGCCCAGCCGGATGATCTCGTTTGCATCACCGGCTCTTTCTTCCTCGCCGCGGAAATGCGACGCCAAATCGACGCCCGACCGCTCGGCGCCGCTGTCGCCGGTTGCCAATCGAATGCATGAAGGTTCGTCTTGCCATGTTTCCCCACGGCGTGCAGAATATCCGGCGATCGAAAACTGGAGTGTCGTCATGGATCGGCTCGTCGAAAGCGCCCAACAGGAGCCTCGCCGTGTTGCGTGGCTGCCAGAGTTTCTTTGGTTAGGTCAACAACGAATTCTCAAACAGGTCCGCCTGCTGGGCCTGGCCATACTGGTCGGCATCGTGGCCGGCCTCGGGGCAATCGTCTTCTACGCGGCTACTCGCACCGTGGAACACTACGCGCTGGGCGTAGTTGCCGGCTATGACGCCCAGCCTCGCCCCGCCGGCGAAACGTCGAGCCGGTGGATGCCGCCCATCCGCCACCCCCTCTACCCTTGGCTATTGCTGATCGTGCCGACGGTCGGCGGGCTGTTAAGCGGGGCTCTGGTCTTCACCATGGCCCCCGAGGCGGAAGGCCACGGCACTGACGCGGTTATCAACGCCTACCATCACCGCCAGGGGCAGATTCGGCCCCGAGTCCCCTTGGTGAAGATCGTAGCCAGTTCACTGACACTCGGCAGCGGCGGCTCCGGCGGTCGCGAGGGCCCCATCGCGCAAATCGGTGCCGGATTTGGCTCGCTGTTGGCCAACCTCCTGCGGCTCAAAACGGCCGATCGCCGTGTGCTTATGGCTGCGGGTATGGGCGCCGGCATTGCCGCCATTTTCCGCGCCCCTTTGGCCGGCGCCCTGTTTGCCGCAGAAGTGCTTTACAGCTCCCCCGAATTTGAAGCCGATGTCATCATTCCCGCTGCCATTGCCTCCGTGATCTCCTATTGCACCTTTGGCATCTATGCCGGCTGGAAACCTCTGTTTGCCATTCCTGAAGGTCTGAGCTTTAGCAACCCCTGGGAACTGGGGCCGTACTTCCTGTTGGTCTTGTTCTCCATTCTCCTGGCCTCAATCTACACGCGGACGTTTTATGGCTGCGTCGGTCTGTTCCACCGCTTGCCGCTTCGCCGGCACTTCCGCCCGGCGCTAGGTGCCTTCTTAACCGGCGCAGTGGCGTTATGCCTCTACTTCCTGGTCGGCGGACAGCAACAGGTGCTGGCCGTGCTCTCCTTTGGCTACAGTGCCATTCAAGGCGCGATGACCCAAGAAACGGCCGTCAGCGCCTGGGTGCTGCTCGCCATCGCGTTGGGCAAGATTCTTACCACCGCTTTGACGATCGGCAGCGGCGGCTCCGGGGGCGTCTTCGGACCTTCCATGGTGATCGGCGGTTGCGGTGGCGGCGCGCTCGGTCTTGTCTTGCATAACCTCTGGCCAACCCTTGTTCCCCACCCCGCAACGTTTGTCATTATCGGCATGGCCGGATTCTTCGCCGCTGCGGCGAAAACGCCGTTCTCGACGCTCGTCATCGTCAGCGAAATGACCGGCGGCTACCGTCTCCTGCTGCCCGCTCTCTGGGTGTGCGCCCTCTCCTACGTTCTGTCGGACAAGCGATCAATCTACTCTTCGCAGGTGGAAAGCCGCTCGCGCTCCCCGGCGCATCAAGGAAACTACGTCAGAGAAGTTTTGGCCGGCGAGCAAGTCGCCCAATTTCTCGACAAGAAACCGCCGTCCGATGTCCTTCATCCGGACGATCCGCTCGGCAGGGTCATTAGCCTTATGGCCGATGCGCCGTACGCCAACTTGCCAGTCGTTGACCATGATCGGAGACTACTCGGCATCGTGGACTTGGAGGAGATGCAGTCGGTGCTTCAGGCCCCCCACGTACATAACTTGGTTCTAACTGAAGACCTGATGCGGAGCGACATCCGCCCGCTAAGGCCGCATGATACTCTCGACCGCGCACTGGAACTGTTCGTCGAGAACGATCTGCTGATTCTGCCGGTCGTCGACGACCTGGAGAAACGGAAACTGATCGGCATGGTGCGACGCTCAGACATATCGAACGCCTATATTCGTCGCATTCAGGGACCGGCAGCAGAGGTGTCAACGTGACGGCGTCCCGCTAACTCGTCCGCTCATTGTCCCTGCGATTTTCGCAAAGCGGTCGACGAAACATCTTCGCGGAACACCTCGGGCGGCACTTCCCGGCAAAGCTCCCGGAGCGCATTCGGTAGATTCAGGTCCCCGAGCCGAACGAAACTGTCGCCGATGCGGCGGCCGAACACCAGAAACCGACAACCGCGACTGGCAATCCGCTCGATGGCCCGCTCGCAAGCAGACACGCTGTCGTCGTAGTATTGCGGCCCGGCAATTCGCAGCAGCGTGTCCGCCCCCACGACAAATGTCGCCCCGGGAAACAACCGCGACTTTTCCTCGAAGGTGGCGGCCCGACTAAGGTGAACCGCTTGTCCGAGCGTGAACTGCGAAAGCCGCCGTTCGAGCTCCATGTAATCCAGCGGCGGTTTATCGACGTTGATGATCGAAAGCTCGAATGCCGCCGGCTGCCCGAGCATTTCCTGCGCGATCTGCGCCATGCGGAGGTGCCCGGCATGCAACGGGTTAAACGCCCCAGGAAAGACCACCGGTGGCAAAATCGATGTTCCCTCTCCCTCCGCGAGAGGACTCGCATGAGGGCTGCCCTTTTCCGTCACCTCTCCCAACGGTTGCGTGGATCCACCAACACGCACGCTTTCTATCTTACCCAGCAAAAGCTCCCGCCAGGCCTCGGGCGCTTCCGTCCGCGAATAATCAACCCGTTCGTCCTCCAGCAGATCCAAATCAAGGCGGTCCGCCACGCCGCAAGCCTCGGCCACAACGTTAAGCATCAGCCGTCCAGCCAGCCGCTCCTCCTCGGCGCGAGTGCGGCGTCCCTTCTGCAACTCAAGGCACCAGGCGGCCGTTACGCCTGCGGTCTGCATGGCGAGATGAATGCGGTGCGGGCCACGCTTCGGCCGATCCGTCGCAAGACTGGCCGTGCACGCTACACCAGCCGGTGATGCCTCCGGCTCCTCGCAACGACGGGCGCGATAGAACGCCGCCATGGCCATCGCCCGGGCCGTCGCTGACGAGCAAAACTCGTCCGGCGGTCCGCCTAGCCACGCGATCATTGCCGGCGAGGAATATGGAACCGCCGCTTCCAGGAGCGTGCGGGATCCACCGGGCGTTTCCAGCAGGTCTGCAATCGCACGGCTGCCGCCACCGGTCACTACCGCCACGATTCGCGTGGGCGAGTCGTGGATTTGCTGCACAAGTTGTTCGATCGGAAGATGCATCGAGAACGGCGGACTCCCGTGACGCGGAAATTGTAGCCCCCCCTGCGGTCGCCGACAACCCTGACGCCTGCCGCGACCCACTGCAGGGCCAAAACGCGCTATCTTCGGCTACACTTCGACCGGAAACAGCTCGATCAGATGCGCCGCCGGCACGCTCGTTCGGATCGTTTCTGCGGCCAGATTGAACCACGTCTCGCAGCGGTCAAGAATCGCACTATCGGCCGTCGCCACAATGACGCCCGGCTCTTTCACCAACTGTCCGTCAGGATCGGCCGCAAGCTCGACCCGCCACGGCCAAGACCTCGCGGCCGCAAGTTGCTCGATAATCCCCTTCAGCCGGCCGCTGTTGGACACCGGTCGATCAAGCAGCCAGCGACACTCCGCAACGCCCTCGGCCTCCAGCGTCGCGCCGAGCATCTCCAAAGCGGGCGACGTCTCGGCCACTTTGCGATAGCTGCCGTGCATGCTGGCCATGTCGCGCCACGCGCCGTCGCGGCCAATCAGTACGACACCGCCCGCCAGTGCCGCCTCGACGGTGGTCAGCACATTGTAACCATCGAGCCAGACGTTCGCCCCAGCCAGTTCCTTGGGATGAACCTCGTGGGCTCGTCGCCGCGCGGCATTGATACCCGAACAGCAACACCGGCTCACGGCCGTGCGCTGCCGCGCCGACAGGCCGTGGCGATCGCCCACGAGCTTCAGGCTAGACTCGTGCGCGTAGCCGCCATCCAACAGCCAGCAGAAATCCAGGGCAGCCGCCCGCAGCAGCGTCACTGCTTCGGCGCTGAACAACCGAGCGTCTTCAGGATGCGGGCCGCGGTGTGTGCGTCGATCAGGCATGGAAAGCTGTCAGCTCATCCAACGGCGACCATTAGCACGCGATTCCATCGCCCTAATGCTGATCGCTGACCGCCTATTTCTTCCGCTCGTACGTGCCCACCAACTCGCCCTCGGCCAGAACATGGTCGCGGATCTTCCCAAGTATCGCCTTCTTGGTCAAACCGGGCTCAACGTCCAACGGTGCGTCGAGAGCGTAGAGGCGGAAATGATAATGGTGGACGCCGTGCCCCGGCGGCGGCATCGGGCCGCGGTAGCCGATGTTTTGCCCTTCCGGCCACGAGTTCTTCCCCTGCATGGCGCCGGTCGGCTCCCGCGGTTTCTCCGTCCGCGCGACACCCTCCGGCAGGCCCTTGGCGTCGGCCGGAATCTTGTAGAGCACCCAATGCACCCACGGCTCAGCGACCGGCGCATCGGGATCGTCGCAGATCAGCACCAGTTCCTTGGTTGCAGCCGGAATGTTCGACCACGCCAGCGGCGGCGATACGTCGGCTCCCTCGCCGGTGTATTTCTTCGGGATCGGTTGCCCTTGAACGAACGCCGCACCAGTCACTTTAATCGCCATTTGTTTCTTTCCTTCCCGACAGCTCGCCGGAGTGACGAATCCCAACAGCCCCACGATGAGGCCGATGCTGGCCAGCATGGTCTGCCGCAAAAATATCCCCATTGTTTTTGCTCCCAACAGGCCCAATTTTATACGCGGCGTTGGTGGTGAACAGCCCCACTACGCTGGCAAATTGCAAGCCCTGTTCTTGCACGCGCCCGCCGATCTTGCTAAACTGCCCGCAACTCACCTACCGTCCCGTTCCATCACGCCTACACGGGAGAGTTTCAATGCTGAGAGCCATGTGGCAGCCGATCACGGCTGCCGTGCTGCTGGCCGTCCCCATGCTTTCCGCGGTGCCGGCCTCCGCCGAGCAAGCTGAAAAGGGCTTCCAACCGATCTTCAACGGCAAGGACCTGACCGGTTGGCAAGGCGAGCCGGGCCGGTGGTCGGTCGAAGACGGTGCAATCACCGGCGTCACCGCCCCCGACAATCCACTCAAAAAAGCGAGCTACCTCTTCTGGCGCGGCGGAAAACCAGCCGACTTCGTGCTTCGCGCGAGCTTCCGTTTCGTCAGCCCCGCAGGCAACTCGGGCATCAACTTCCGTAGCCAGGAACTCCCTGGTGGCGACATCAAAGGCTATCAGGCCGACATGGAGACCGGCCCCGACTGGACCGGCGGCCTCTACGAATGCAATCAGCGCGAGGTCGTCGCTCGGCGAGGGCAGAAAGTCGTCATTGCGGAAGACGGCAAACGGGATGTGAGCGAATTGGGCGACGGCGCCAAGCTACTGAAACTCATTAAGCCGCACGACTGGAACCGGTGCGAGATCATCGCCCGAGGGCCGGAGATCACGATCAAGATCAACGGCACGGTGATGACGCAGGTGATTGATCGAGAAAAAGGAAAGGCCGCTGCCTCGGGGCTAATCAGCCTCCAAGTGCATCCCGGCCCACCGATGAAGGTCCAGTTCAAGGACATCCGCATCAAAACGAGATAGGGCGGCGACCCACGAACCATATCAAATCCAACCGATGGGAGCTTCTTCCATGGAATCAACCCGCACCAACCGGCGTAACTTCTTGCGAACGTCCGCGGCCGCAGCGGCTGCCGGAGTCTCGTTGCC
>JAJFUI010000361.1 GCA_021372555.1 Planctomycetaceae bacterium
AGTAGCGGCGGTAGGAGTCGAACCTACGACACGCGGATTATGATTCCGCTGCTCTGACCAACTGAGCTACGCCGCCAAGCGTGTTTTCAGCTTACAGACCGTTCAGGTCGTCGTCAACAAGTGTACGATGGTCGCCAACGATCGGCGATTTTCCGAGACGCTGGCAAGAGACGGCGGAATGGGAGCCGTCGCCTGCCGGAGGCTATTCGCCCGTGTACGGCAACAGGGCCATGAAACGGGCGCGTTTGATCGCCCGAGTGACGGCGTGCTGGCTGACGGCCGTGCAACCGCTCTTGCGGCGGCTGATGATTTTGCCCTGGCGATTGGTGAGTTTCTTAAGCAGTTCGACGTCCTTGTAATCGACGTACATCGGACGCGGACGCTGACCATCAACGAAGATGGGGTCCTTCTTCTTGACGCGGACCTTCGATTTCGCGCGCCGCTTGCTAACCTTGTTGACTTGTAGTCGCCGTGCCATAACGGGTCCCCGATAATCTGACTTTTACTGGTTCGGCGGCCCCGGGGCCGCATCGCAAGTTACCTGTCTCTTGGGATAAGCTCTCTAGTGTACCAGAATCGGGCAGTCGAACAAGGCATAATCTGGTCTGCGGGCGTCCGCGAGCCGGTTCGACGCCTTTGGGGGTTCGCGACGCGTCAGACCCCCATGGATGGTGGTCCAGCCGCAAAGGACAACGCCTATTATTCGGAAGTCGGCACAAGCGACCCGCGGGCGCCATTGGAGGGCATTACAAGATGCGGCGAAACGCCGGGCGGCGTGGCTGAACAGTGCAGTTTTGCAGCGGATTTAAGGGGTTGTTGAGGAGTTGCGCCAATGATAAGATGAGCTTATGAACATCGACACCCTCCGCGTTTTTTCTGATGTCGTTCAGTCGCAAAGCTTCTCGCGCGGGGCCAAAATCAACGATGTTAGCCAGTCGGCCGCCACGCAATCGGTGCATCGCGTCGAGCAGCATTTCGGCGTTCAACTGGTTGACCGTTCCAAGAGGCCGTTCGTGCTGACCCCGGAGGGCCAGGCCTGCTATGAAGGCTTCCGCGAGGTGCTCGAGCTCTACGATTCGGTAGACGCCCGCGTGCGTTCGCTGCGGCGCGAGATCAGCGGGCTGGTCCGTGTGGCGTCGATTTATTCGGTGGGACTGCACGACATGAGCCGCTGCATGCAGGATTTCATGCGGCAGTATCCCAAGGCCAAGGTGCGGCTTGAATATCTCCGCTCAAATAAAGTGTACGAGGCGGTGATTGGAGCCGAGGTAGATTTGGGCATCGTCTCGTATCCGATGAATTCACCGGACCTGACGGTGATTCCATTGCGGTCTGAACGGATGGTCGTGGTTTGTCCGCCGAACCATCCGCTCACTCGGCACCAAGCCGTGACGGCGGAGCACCTGCAGGGCGTTGACTTTGTCGGCTTCGATCGCGATCTTAGCATCCGCAAGGAGATTGACCGGTATCTGCGGCAGCGATCCATCAACATTCGCGTGGCGATGGAGTTCGACAATATCGAAACGGTGAAGCAAGCGGTCGAGATTGGCGCTGGCGTGAGCATCCTGCCGGAGCCAACGGTGCGGGAAGCGGTGCACCGGGGCGTTTTGGCCACCGTGCGACTGATCGCGCCGGAGCTGTTTCGCCCGCTGGGAATCATTCACCGGCAACGGCGAGTATTCACTCCGACTGCGGCGAAGTTCGTCGAGACGCTGAAGCTGGTGAAGGAACAGACGCAAGACGTGGAGGAGGAGTGATGCGCGATCGCGAGGTCTTGGTGCGTTTTCGCCCCTCGGGCGCCGAGACCTACGTGTTGCCGGGTACTCGGCTGGTCGAAGCGGCGGCCGAGGCCGGCGTGTTGATCGACGTGCCTTGCGGCGGCGAAGGGATTTGCGGCAACTGCCGGGTGATCGTCGTCGCGGGAGCCGGGGAGCCGACCGCAGCGGAGCGGGAGTGGCTTTCCGAAGAAGAACTGCAACGTGGTTGGCGGCTCGCTTGCCAAACGGCCATCACCGAGCCAACCGAAGTGGAGATTCCGCACGCGGGCAGGGCGGAGCCGCAGATTCTCGTTCATTCAAACGCACCGGCACGCGCGAGCGACGATCCGCCGGTATGGAAGCGATACGTTGAGCTGCCGCCGCCGACGCGAGGCGATGACGCTCCCGACGCAATCCGGCTGGAGCGGGCATTGGGGGTCGGGCCGCTGGAAGTTCCGCTCGCGGTGCTGCGTGGGCTCTCGGGCAGGCTTCGGGAAGATGGCTTTCGCGGGACGGCCGTGGTGGCCGGGACGGCGGATCAAGCGACCCGTGGCACGCGGCCGATCACGGCAAGATTGGTCGATTTCGAGGCCGGCAACACGGAGACCGATGCGTTTGCGGTGGCGTTCGACATCGGCACCACGACGCTCGTTGGGGAACTGCTGGACCTCGGTACTGGCACGCAATGGGCAGTGCAATCGCGGGTGAATCCGCAGACTCGGTTTGGTGACGACGTTCTTTCGCGAATTCTTCACGCCCGACAGGTTGGTACCGGTTTGACCGAATTGCAGGAAGCGATCCGGTCGGCACTGGACGAGATGATCGGGCAGTTATGCTTGCAGGCAGGAACCGCCCGGGAGCGGATCTACGAGGTGAGCATTGCGGGCAACACGACAATGCAGCAATTGCTCTGCGGTGTGGACCCGAGCCCGTTGGGCGAAGTGCCGTTCGTGCCGGCCGGTGGCCGCTCGCTGACGTGTCGGGTAACGGACTTGGGGCTTCATATTCACCCCGAAGCCGGCGCCTATGTGATGCCGGTAATTGGCGGGTTCGTGGGCGGCGACACGGTGGCCGGGTTGCTGGCTACAGAGCTAGCGGAGTCGGACGGTCCGGCGCTGTTTGTGGACATTGGGACCAACGGCGAAATTGCTCTATTGACTGACGGCCAATTGACGGCGGCGTCGACGGCCGCGGGACCAGCGTTCGAGGGCGCGCGGATTTCGTGCGGGATGCGCGGGTCGACCGGCGCGATCGAGAAAGTGGTCGTCGATGGTCGCGTGCGCATCAATGTGATTGGCGACGTTCCGCCAGCGGGAATCTGCGGGTCGGGGTTGATTGATGTAGCGGCGGAACTGCTTCGCCACGGCGTGTTGACGCCGGAAGGGCGACTGCACACACCCGACCAAGTGGCGGGCGATGCGCCTGCCGACCTGGCGCAACGGATCGTGATGCACGAGGGGCAAGTCTCTTTACTGCTGGCAACAGAAGATGAGGGGAGAGATGGGCGGCCGGTGGTGCTCACGCAACGAGACCTTCGGGAACTACAATTGGCGACCGGCGCCGTTCGGGCGGGCATTGCTATTCTGCTCAAGCGCGGTGGGTTAAAACCGACGGACATTCGGCACGTGCTCATCGGCGGCGGCTTTGGCAATTTCATTCGGCGGAGCAACGCGCAGCGGATCGGATTGCTGCCGACGGAGATCGAGCATCGCCGGATTCGATTCATGGGGAACACCTCGCTGGCCGGGGCGCGACTGGCGGCGTTATCGCAGACGGCGCGACGGATGGCCGAGCAGCTTGCGCGGCGTACAGAGCACGTCGATCTTTCGGCCGATCCCGACTTTGCTCGGATGTTCGCGGAGTCGATGATTTTTCCGGAAGCGTAGGTCGATTTCTGGCTCTACAACTGGCAGACGCCGCTGGGCAAGCGATTAGCTGTGTACGAATCGCCGTCTAGCAGACCGCGCGGCTCAATTCCTAGCCGAAAATCGATCATTTCAGCCCATCAAGAAACGCCACAATCGCCTCGTAGTATTCGGGCGTTTGCGGGTCGTTGTGGTCGCCGCCGGGGATGGGGACGAAACGCTTGGGCTGGTTAGCGGCGTCGAAGAGGCGGCAGCCGATTTGGTAGGGGATCAAGCGGTCGGCCGTGCCGTGGCTTTGCAGCAGCGGGCCGTGATAGTTGGCAATCTTTGCCACCGAGTTCAATCGCGTCTGCATCAACGCCCGGACAGGCAGCAGCGGAAACATCGTCTTCGCCACGTCCGGCAGCGAGGTGAAGGTGCTTTCGAGCACCAAGCCGCGGGCGCCGTCGTTGGCGGCAAGATCGACGGCCACGGCGCCGCCGAGCGAGCGGCCCATCAGGACAATGTTCTTTTCGGCGATGTTCGTCCGACCGGCGAGCCAGCGGCGTGCGGCGCGGGCGTCGGCCAGCACGCCTTCCTCGCTCGGCTTCCCCTCGCTGCGACCGAAGCCGCGATAGTCGAACAGCAGCACGCTAACGCGCAGCCGATCATGGAGGATTCGAGCTTCGTCGGCCCAAAGGGCAACGTTGCCGGCGTTGCCGTGGCAGAAGAGGATTACCGCTCTGGGTTGCTCGTGCGGAACGTACCAACCGTGCAGCCGCGTTCCGTCCGTCGCGTTGAACCATGCGTCCTCGAACTTGAGGTCCCGCGGCTTCCAATCGCCTTCCGGATAACGCGAAGGGGCAAAAATGAGCGATCGCTCAACGCTGGCCAGCGAATCGGACGACGACGAGGCCAAGGACGATTCAGAACCGGCGGCGGCGAGCGATGAGCTGCTTACCGCCGGGACTCGGCATGCGGTGGATAAGAGGAGCAATGCAACGACGACAGCAGCGATATGTTTCATGGTTCGTCATTCCCTCGTACCTTCCGGTCGTTGCGGTCAGGCATCGTCCGAGCGGCGTTCATCTTCCCACCATCGTCCTGCCGAGAAGGAGTACTGATCGATCGGCCTGGTACTGCACTTGCACACGATTCCGTCTGCTTGGATGCCGAATCGCAGCAACGTCTGGGTCGACTTGCTCACGTCGGTCGGCCGTGATGCCAGGCAGTCCTTGGTCGAGCGGCCGATCGCATCGAGAGCTGCGTGAGCCAGTTCGTCTCGATAGTTGTTCACGACCGCTTCTGGCACTCCCCACAGTCGCAGATAGAATCGCCAAGCCCCATCCACTACGTGCGTTTGGACATAGCCTAAGAGCAAGCTGACCGAATTCGGACAAGATCCCGTGCCGCCGAACTCGACTCGGCGATAGTCGGCGTTTAGCGTTCGCAACAGGTCGCGGATTTCTCGGCGAGACGGAATGTAGACCCAATGCGGCGGGAGCCTCTTGCCGGGAAAGCGGGACACTTCAGCGGCCTCCTTTGCACGAATGGCAGACGCGTCGTCACTTGCCCTTGTCTTCCGGTCCATAGCGGCCGCGAAACTCGTCGGCGGGATACTTTTCGGCGTTCTTGAGCATCTTGCGGCGGATCGCGGTGGAAATATCCAGGCCAAGCTCGTTGGCCATCGCCAGGGCGTAGCAGAGGACGTCGGCCAGTTCCTCGCCTATCGGCTCCAACTGGCTCGGATCGTCGGCGACCTGGCGGGATTCTTCCGGCGAAATCCACTGAAAATGCTCCATCAACTCGGCCGCCTCGATTGCCAGCGACATCGCCAGGTTCTTCGGGGCGTGGAACTGATGCCAGTCGCGCGCGGCGACGAAATCGTTGACCAACAGCTTGAGGTCGGCGAGGGTGGTGGTGGAGTCGGACATGGGGTAACCAGAATATTTATCCTCGTCCCCACGCTCCTGCG
>JAJFUI010000007.1 GCA_021372555.1 Planctomycetaceae bacterium
AGGCAACTATTATGTCGGCGGCTACCTCTACGAACACGTCTCCGCCACGCCCCGATTCTCACGACTCGGCGCGACGATAACGATCCAGGCCGCCCCCGCGCCGACCTTCGCGCTAACCGGCCCAATTTCCGGCACGTTTGCCCCCGGCGAAACCGTTGAAATCACCTGGACGGCCGGCAACCTGCCGGACGGCAGCACGATTTCACTGTGCTGCGACACCGATGCCGCCTGGGGCGGCGCTCAGGAACATTGGCTCAAGGTCGATCAGCATACGGCCAACGGCGGTGGCATCTACAGTTGGGACACGACTGGCTTCGCTCCCGGCACGTATTACGTCGGCGGCTACGTCTACTCCAACGGCAAGGCGACCTTCTCGCATCTGACCCAACCGATCACCATTGCGCCCCGCGCGGCGGCTTTCTCGGTGGTCGACGTGACAGGCACGCACGACAGCGGGACGCCAACGACGATCTACTGGACCACGACGAATGCGCCCGATGACGCGGCGGTCAGCCTCTGCTACGACACGGACACCGTCTGGAATGGCAACGAAAAGTGGATCAAGGTCGACCAACCCACCTCCGTCGCCCACTCCTATTCCTGGAACACCACCGCCGTGGCCCCGGGCACTTACTACATTGCCGGCTATCTCTACGCAAACGGCAAAGCGACTTTGTCACACTCGGCGCAGTCGTTCACGGTTCGCACCGCGCCGGAAGTGTTTGGCCTGACCACCCCGATGTCGGCCGGCTGCACCGAGTCGAGAACGTACACGGTGGGCGAAACCATTCGTCTCCCCTGGACGGGCGGCCAACTCGGCGCCAACGGCAAGGTCAGTATTTGTTACGGAACGGCGGCCGATTGGACAGGTAAAGAGGACTGGATCGTCGTCGACCTGCCCGCCACCGGCCCAGGTCTAACGACATGGGACACCACCGGCATGACGCCCGGCGATTACTACATCGGCGGTTATGCTTACGTGGATGGCAAGCCGACGTTCGACCGGCTCAGCGGGCCGATTCACCTTCTCGACAGCCGTTTGCGCAAGATGGTGGAAGTAAGCGGCGTGCTGAACGATCTAGTTCCGCTCTTCTCTGGCGGTGCGGACGCCACGCTCACTGTCGGCGACAAGATCTACCAGCTCTACTGCTCCGACGCTGAGTTGAGGGCGAAAGTCCATCAGTTTATCGGCAAGGCCGTTGTCGTCCGGGGCACCCAGTGGGCCGACGGCGTCGTCTCACCGCTGCCGCCGAACGGCATCAGCGTGACCGATCTCTGCCCCCTAGCGACGGTGCTGACAGGCCACGACCAGTTGACCTCCGCGGTGGACAGCGTTTTCGCCGAACTTGGCGCCTGAAGGGCGGATCAAGCCGCCGACGTCTAGACGTCGAAGGGCGACGGCGTGCTGCGCCGGCACGCCGAGGGCGTTCTGGGAGTCTGCGCCATTTGAGCATGGCGAATGCTGATTCGCGCTCAATCGCAACCGGGCGCGCTAGCCGGCCTTGTCGGCGGCCATGGCACGCAGTTCACCGGTGGTCTTCATCGAGCAGAACTTGGGACCGCACATGCTGCAAAAGTGGGATCGCTTGTGCTCGTCCCCCGGGAGCGACTCGTCGTGCATGCGGCGGGCGGTTTCCGGGTCAAGCGACAGCCGGAATTGCTCTTCCCAATCGAAGGCGAACCGGGCCTTGCTCATCGCATCGTCCCGCTGGCGGACGCCAACACGGTGGCGGGCCAAGTCGGCGGCGTGGGCGGCGATCTTGTATGCGATCACGCCCTGGCGGACGTCGTTGAGGTCGGGCAAGCCAAGATGCTCTTTGGGCGTGACGTAACAGAGCATCGCCGCGCCGTACCATGCGGCCATCGCCGCGCCGATGGCGCTGGTGATGTGGTCGTAGCCGGGCGCGATGTCGGTCACGATCGGTCCAAGCACGTAGAACGGGGCCCCGTCGCACCATTCCTGCTGAAGACGCACATTCCGCTCGATCTGGTCCATCGGCACGTGGCCCGGGCCCTCGATCATCACCTGGCAGTTCCGTTGGCGAGCGCGGCGGCCGAGTTCGCCCATCACCTTCAGTTCGGCGAACTGGGCTTCGTCGCTGGCGTCGGCGATCGAGCCCGGCCGCAGCCCATCGCCGAGGCTCCAGGTGACATCGTAGCGGTGCATGATGTCGCAAAGCTCGTCGAAATGGGTGTAGAACGGGTTTTGTTGACCGTGGACCGCCATCCACTTGGCGACCAGAGAGCCACCGCGACTGACGATGCCGGTCACGCGGCGGTCGATCAGCGGCAGGTGCTCGCGCAGCAGCGCGGCATGGATCGTCATGTAATCGACGCCCTGCGCCGCTTGCCGCTCGATGGCGTCAAGGAAGTGCTCGGGCCGCATGTCGGTGATCTGGTCGAGCTGCTCGGCCACCTGGTAAATCGGGACGGTGCCCACCGGCACTGCGGCGGCGGCGATGATCCGATCGCGGACCGCGTCGATTTCGGGGCCGGTCGACAGATCCATGACGGTATCGGCCCCGTGACCGACGGCCGCCAGCAGTTTCTGCACCTCGCATTGCGAATCGCTGGAAACGGCCGACTTGCCGATGTTGGCGTTGATCTTGGTGCGGGCGGCGATGCCGATGCCGATAGGCGCGAGTCCCTTGGATACGTGGACCTTGTTCGCGGGGATGACCAGCCGGCCCTCAGCCACTTCCTGACGCACGGCCTCGGGATCGAGTTGCTCGGCGCGGGCGACCGCCTCCATCTCGGCCGTCACCTGGCCTGCTCTTGCACGCTCGATCTGGGTCATTTTCCATTCTCCCGCAACGACTTGTGACGCCTAAAATTCGTCCGACGCGCAGGCCGAGACCCGCGCGATGGGGCAACCGGCAGTCCAGTATAGGGACAGTGGCGCGGGCGGTCAAACGCTGATGGCGAGGGGGGCGGCGACATGCCAGGCAACGGGAATGTGGCTCTTACGTTGCTGTGCATATTACCTATGTTGTGGAACCGCGCTAATGCTCAAGATTGCTACAACCGGAACCGATACCTTCCTTCTGGACTACGCACTCGTCGAACCGGCCTGCGCACAATGGCCGCGGCCACCCCCAGGATGGGAAAGTCAGATGGACAAAGTAGGGATAAAAGTGATCGCGTCGTTCCCGGATCTTAACGCCTTGGGCAGGGAAAAGCACCATGGCGGTTTGGTCCAGACCGAGCAGCCATGCTCGACCGGTCGAATCATTAACCAGGCGCTGGCTTTCAAAGTGCTATCGGCGGTCACGCTGTTGTTGCTGGTGATCGCGGTCCGTCCGCTCTTCTCTGGGCGTGCGGAGAAGCCGGCGGAATCGCCCGCGATGGCGGCGACTCCAACGCCGTGGCAACCCGCTGCAAACGCGGCGGCCGGAACGATGGTCGCTCAGATGCCTGCGGCTCGGCCGGTGACCGTTGTGCCGGCGGCGCCGCAGGAAGCGGCGGCACCCGTTGTGGTGCCATCGCCAGCGAAGACAACGGCTCCGCCATCGGCGAATCCGCCGGCCGACGGCGAGTTGGCCTCGAAATGGCCGGACCCCGGCCGCGCAATTAACCCACAAGCCGGCTATGGCGATGCGCCGCGCGCGACAGCGAACCAGCCGATGACTGTGCGTCCCGCGGAATATCAGGCCGACGCTCGCACCGGCAATCGGCCTGGCCTCATTGGTGCGCCCCCTGTTCCCAACAGCAATCCCTCCGTCCCGGGTAACCGCTATGACCGCACTCGACCAAGCGCTTATTAGGGCGTTCCAGCAACAGAGCGCAAGCCCCGTGACGTTGCCGCCGCAGCCGGCGCCGAAGGCTCCGCCTCGACGGGCAGCAGCCCGGCCGGCAGCGCCGTCGACGGCTAAGTCGCCGACCGCCGCGACGTCGATACCGCAAGCCGAGCCAGAGGCTTCGGCGGCACTGTCGCTGTCCGACGTTTTCAGCGGCGTGCTAGCGGCCTTGGAGAAGACGCCGCAGCAGCCGGCGCCTGCCGAAAATCCGGAAGTTGGCCCGAACCGCGGGACGGTGACTGCTGCTGATATTCCCGAAAAGACAACGTCTCGTCGCCGGACAGTTCGAACGACCACGCCGGTTCAAACCGGCGGTCGGGCCAACAGCAGCGCGCAGACCGTCGCCAACTCGCCGTCCATCGAGATCGGTGGCCCTTGGATGCTCGGCAACGAGCAGTGGATTGTTGGTAGCGGGCAATGGGCCACGGTCGGCGGGCAGGGCGGCCAGGAAATTGCAAACACGACGCCCGCCGCGCCGCGGATCAAAGCGAAGGGCATCGACCTGTCCGCCGGCCCGATACCGACCGCAGATCAATGGCCATCCGCGGCGACGTACTCGTATGAACCAACGCCGACGAACGCGTGGCCCACTGCAGAGCCACCGGCTCGGGAGGTGGCTGGCGAACCGCAAGAGCCCGTCTTTGACGAGCGCGTAACCAACGCGGGGCCGTCGCCCAGTCGGGCTCGCAGCGTTGCGGCCATGAAGCCGGCTTGGCAGGTCGATCGCTTGACGTGGCCGCGAGTCTGCCGGCGTCTGATGGCGGAAGCGGTTGATGAATGGGATCGACTTTGCGACGCGATCGTGGACGCCGGCGAGAAAGGGCAGAAGGTGCTTGCCATCGCCGGTTGTCGTCGCGGTGAGGGCGCCACAACGCTGTTGCTCTGCGCCGCATCACGTCTGAGCGAGCGCGGGATCAAGACGATCCTCGTGGATGCCGATGCGCAGCGGCCGCGGATCGCCAAGCGGCTGGGTATCCAGCCGCAAGATGGATGGGACGATGTCACCGCCGAGGATGGCAGCGGGCTCGAGCAGGCGCTTGTCGAATCGACGAGCGGCGGGATCGCTGTGCTGCCGCTCCGCGACTCGCAGAACACGCAAAAGACACTTAACTGGCCGCGGCTGTCAGGGTGCTTGGAACGGCTGCGGGACCACTACGAGCTGGTTCTGGTCGATCTTGGTCCGCTGGAAGACGCCGATTGGGCGGCCGGCGCCCCAAATTGGGCGACTCCCGGCGGTATCGACGCGGTCCTCTTGGCCTGCGACCGGCGGCTCACGGATGAAAACCAGCTATCCGAAGCGGCACGCAAGTTGACAGCGGCTGGAGTGCCTGTGGCCGGAACGATCGAGAACTTTTCCAGAACGGATGAACCATGTACGAGTCCTACTGGCGACTGAAGCAGAAGCCGTTCGAGAATGCCGCTGATCCGCGTTTCTACTACCCTAGTCACTCGCATCAGGCGGCGCTCTTGAAATTGCGCTACGCCGTCGAAAACCGTCGCGGCGCGGCCTTGCTGGCGGGCCCATCGGGCGCGGGCAAGACGCTGCTGACGGTGATGCTTCGCGCATCGCTGGATGGTCGATTCGCGCCGTTCGTCCACCTTGTCTTTCCCCAGATGTCGACGGAGGAGTTGCTGGCTTACGTTGCCGAGGAACTCGACGGCGCGACTGCCGTCGACCAGGCTTCGAGCACGTCGCAGCGAGCCACTGACGTGCAGCACAGCGTGCGCCGGATTGAGCGGTTCTTGGCCGCCAACGCCGAAAAGGGCCGGCACGCCGTGATTGCGGTGGATGAGGCTCAGCTTGTTCGCGACCCGGCGACCTTCGAGGCTCTTCGGCTGCTTCTCAATTTTGAACCCGGTGGTTCGCCTGCCCTGACGCTATTGATGGTGGGGCAACCGTCACTGCTGCCGACGATCAATCGCATGCCGCAATGGGAGGAACGTCTGGCGGTCAAATGCCTGCTCCGCCCCTTCGCCCAAGCGGAAACGGAAAGCTACGTCGAGCACCGGCTTCGTGCTGCGGGAGCGTCGCGGCCCATTGTCGAGCCGGACGCGGTGCCCACGCTCCAGGAGTTGACGCACGGCATCGCGAGGCAGATCAACCGCCTCTGTGATCTTGCCTTACTAATCGGCTTCGCCGAGGAGCAGCAGACGCTCGGCGCGGGCCATTTCGAGGCCGTTTGCCGAGAATTGGTTGCCGTCGCTCCCGAGTAGAACGCCGCGAGCAAAAATCACGCTAAAGTGGCGTTGACCCATACCGGTAACTTGACGTATTATCCGCGTCGTCCGTGACGGAACGCGGACACTGCGGGGCCGGAACAGAGACGGCTGCCAGATGTCTTAAGTGTCTCGGCAGCTAATGGCTAATCGCCTGGAACACGATTGGCCCAGAGAAGAGGAGGCACGGCGTGGGCACTCCCCACGCCGGGGCCGACATCAGCTTGGTCGCAACGCGATGGCGCCGGATTTTCTCGGCGATCGCGTTGCTCCCGATCGGCGTGGTGGCGATTGCGATTGGCCGACGCCGGCGCAACGCTTAATCGGAAGAAATCCACCAAGCAGTCTCGCCCCCGACGCGGTGGGAGTGCGTCACTTTGCGACGCTGTCGCATCGCTTCTTGTACTCCGATCGATAGACCGGCTCGGCAGCTTGACGCACCCTGCGCTCAAAATGCGTTCGGTAGGCCATGTCGTGTTCCGCTGGCGTTTCCGGCACGACCAGGGGGCCGATGAGGGTGGTTTGCGCGGCCAGCACCTCCAACGTCGTTTGGAAGTACTCCTCGACGTCGGTCCAAAAGTGAAGCGACCCGCCGGGCATGAGCGTTCGCTCGATGTCGCGGACGAATGGCTCGCACATCACGCGGCGTTTGCGATGCCGCTTCTTCCACCAGGGATCGGGGAAGTAGACGTGGACCGCCGCCAGGGAGTCGTCGGGCAACAGCTCGCGAAAAATGCGAAGAGCGTCGCCGTCGACGACGATTGCGTTGGTTAGCCCGAGTTTCGCCAGCCCTGCGGCAGCAAACTGAGCGTACTTGTGGGCGACCTCAATCCCGAGATAGTTGCTTTCTGGCCGATTGGCGGCGGCGTTGCGGATAAATAGCCCCTTGCCAGTGCCGACCTCGACCTCCAGGGGCGCGGTTCGGCCGAACAGAGCGGCGGCATCCCAAGGCTGCGGTAGTTGCTCAAAGGTTTTTAGCCGCCCGGTCAGGTCGATGGCCGGATCAATCTTTCTTAGCGCGCGACGTCCCATAAGAAGCTGATTCTCGTTGTTGCACGCCGCGTGCCGTCTGCAATCGGCTTAGTGCCGCTTGGCGTGCATCCCGTCCATCATAGCAAAGAAGCCGCCGGAACGCTGCGTCGGGCGGGCGGCTTAATGGGGTGGCAATGGATGGACCGACTGGCCGCCAACGCCTTCGGGCATGGGAGCGACGGTCGCCCCGGCCGGCGCTGGCGCGGCGGGAGGGGCGGACACCGGGGGATTGGTAGGGGCAGTGGGCGGCGGGATAACGATCGGGGCGGTGCCCGTGGCGCTATGAATTCCCCGCCGAAGTTGTTCCGCGCGGCCAATCAATTCGCCACCAGGCGTCACCGCTTGCGGCTTCAACGTGAAGTCCAGGCACCGCTGGTCGCGAATTTGTCCGGGGACGAAATTTTCCGAGAAGAAATCGATCGGCGGGACTTCGTACCACGGCGGCGGAATCCATTGGGAAGCGGTCAGCGTTTCGTAGCCGTCCTTCACCAACCGGATTTTTCGAGTGCCGTAGTAGGTGAAGCTGACCGAAACCGGCGTCGTGCCGATTTCGTAGTCGTCCACGTAGAGCAACGCGCCGGGCGGGTTCGTGCGGACGGTCATTCGTCGCTGAACGCACCCGCAAAGCGAGCATAGCGCAACGGCCAGCAACGTCCAGCGGACAATCGTTCGCGTTTGGCGACTCGCTGCCATCATGTCTAGGACGAATCGTGATTTGGCCGGGGCGGTTTCGCTGCCCCAACGGCCCCGCCACCTGAGAACGAGGTGGCGGAGTATAGCCAATCGTCCCGAACGCGGCTAGAGCATCCGGTCGCTGGACGCGGTGGTTGCCGCAACGTCGCGAGGACGTCGCAACTTAAACAGCAGTCGTGGGTTATGTCGTGCGCGAGCGACACGTTATCGACTCTTGAGGTCACGGGCCGCGGTCTCAAGGATACCGTAAAGGTCCTCAAGCCGGTCGATGTCGACCGACGAGAAGGCGATTCGCACATCGGTGGCGCCGTTGGCGATGACGCCCACTCCGTACTTCTCCAGCAAGTGCTTCCGGTAGGTCTCGGCATCGAGACCTTTCAGCCGCAGGCACATGAAATAGCCGGCGTTGAACGGGTAGGCTTCCCAGAGATCGGCGTACTTGGGCGAGGCGAGAATCGACTGCACTCGCTTGGCGCGAGCTTTGAGGATCTCTTTCTTCTGCTCGCACTCTGCGGCCAGCGCGTCGGTGGCCATTGCGTTGGCGATGACGGACTGCCCAAGGTGCGAGCAACTCGATACCATGCTGCGAATCGCACCGGCTGTCTTGGTCTCCAAGGCCTTGTAGAACGCCGATGGGTCGCTCTTCGCCGTGGCGGCGAAGGTCAACATTCCGGTGCGGAAGCCCCAGACGAATTGCTCCTTGGTCGGACCGTCTACCTTGATGGCCAGAAGCCGCTCGTGGCAGCCGGCAAGCCGGGCGAAAATCGACTCCCGGGCAACGTCATCGCCGTAAAACAGACCGAAGTAAGCGTCATCGGCAATGACGATCAGGTTGCGGCCTTCCGACGCCGCCGTTTGGAGCATGGCCACGGTTTCGTCCATTTCGGAGCGAGTGATCGAGTAGCCGGTCGGATTGTTCGGGAAATTGAGAATCACGACGGTTTTCGAACCAACGGGCCGCGAGGTTACCGCCTCGCGAAGGCCCGCAACGTTGAAACCACCTGCCGTGTTGAACAACGGATACGCGCCCATCTGGGCCAGGCGGCGCAGACCGAAAATCATGTCGTAGTTTTCCCAGTAATGGTCGGCCAGCACGACCATGTCGTCCTTGTCGACGAACATGTCAGCCAACACACTGATCGCGTGTGTGACGCCGCCAGTCACGACCGGTAGGGAGAACTGCTTGCCAGCCAAGCTGGGATTCTTCTTGAGCAGTGCCTCGCGCCACGCCTTGCGGAGGTCGACGCGACCTGTCGCCGGCGCGTAAGTGAGGGCGTCGGTGGTGCTAAGGCCGTCGAAGAACCGCATCACCGAGGGCAGGTACATCGGCTCTCCATCTTCGCGGGCGATGCCGATGGTGGCATTGTACCGTTTGGCCTTCTCCCGCGCTTCGGCGCTCTGGGCCAGAATGCCCTTGGGGAAGTAGATCCGCCGCCCGAAGTCGGACAGCATCGCAAAGACGTGCGGGTTCTCCCGCTCAATGACTTCGTTCAGCTCCGCGGCCAGCGTGCGGATTTCGTCGCCGGGCGGCAAGAGCTGTACCCCGTGACATTGGCATTCTGCCGCTTTCTTCGGCTTCGCAGAGACGGCAGTCGCACCACCTCGGAGCCGCTGTGTCAACTGATCGCGCTCCGCCGCCAGCTCGCGAGGCAAGCGGTCGCCGAACTGCTCGAAAAACGTTCCTACGCGTTCGACTTCCTCCGACCAATCGGCCGGATCAACGGCCACGAGCTTCTCGATCACGTCATGCGAGAGATTCAGGCCTGTCAGATCAAGGCTTTCCGCGGTGGGCACGTAGCCGATCGGCGTCTCCTTGGCATCGGCTTCACCCCGGCAGCGATTGAGAATCCACTCGATCACGCGGAGGTTCTCGCCGTAGCCCGGCCAAAGGAACTTGCCGTTTTCGTCGGTGCGGAACCAGTTGACGTGGAAGATCTTGGGCGGCTGCGTCATTTGCTTGCCCATGGCGAGCCAGTGCCCGAAGTATTCGCCCATGTGGTAGCCGCAGAAGGGGATCATGGCCATCGGATCGCGGCGCAGTTGGCCAACCTTGCCGACCTGCGCGGCCGTTCGCTCCGAGGCCATGGTAGCCCCGACGAAGACGCCGTGCTGCCAGTCGAACGACTCGTAGACCAACGGGGCCAAGTGGGCTCGACGACCGCCGAAAATGATGGCCGAAATCGGCACTCCCTGGGGATGCTCGGCCTTCGGCGAATACGCCGGGCACTGGCTCACCGGCGCGGTGAACCGGCTGTTCGGATGGGCGCCCGGGATGGGCTTGCCATTCTCGTCTTTCATGCCGGGGCGCCACGGCCGGCCCTGCCAATCCCAGCCCTCGGCCGGCGGTTGGCCTTCGCCGCCTTCCCACCAGACGGTGCCGTCCTTGGCCAGGACGACGTTCGTATAGATCGCATTCCGGGCGATCGTCTTGAGCATATTGGGGTTGCTCTTCGAATTGGTGCCCGGCGCGACGCCGAAGAAGCCTTTTTCGGGGTTGATCGCCCGAAGCCGGCCCTCGGAGTCGATCCGCATCCACGCGATGTCGTCGCCGACGGTCCAAATGCGGTAGCCTTTGACGCGGAGCCCCTCGGGCGGCACCATCATTGCCAGATTGGTCTTGCCGCACGCGCTCGGAAATGCAGCGGCGATGTATTCGACGCGGCCAGCCGGGTTCTCGACGCCGAGGATCAGCATGTGCTCGGCCATCCACCCCTCTTGCCGGCCCAGATAGCTGGCAATCCGCAACGCGAGGCACTTCTTACCCAGCAGCACGTTGCCGCCGTAGCCGGAGCCGACGCTCCAAATGGCGTTGTCCT
>JAJFUI010000026.1 GCA_021372555.1 Planctomycetaceae bacterium
GAAAGCGAAGCGAAGCCGGCCGAGCAACACGCCGCGCCTGGCGATGAAGGCTTGGCGAGCAAGCTCAAGGCGTTGCCGCGAGACCGTGCTGAGGACGACCGGCTGAACGTCTCTTACATTCTGGCCACGGAGCCGAGCGCCCATCATCGGGGCCGGGTCCACGAGATCGCCCGCAGCGCCGAGGTGCGCGGTGACGAAGGAAACACGGTCTTGATCAAGGTCTGGAACGTGGACAAGGCCGAGCTGGGGGCGACGTCGCTAAAGCCGGGGGCGACTGTCACGGCCAAGGTCGAATGTGGCTATCGTCCGCTTGGCTATGTGCTGCTCCACGACTTGATTTCGTTCATGCAGTCGAGAGTGTTCTTCAAATATTTCTGATCGAGCATTTTGCCCGTAAGCTAAGGAAATTTCCATAATGCGGCGGCTTGCACTGGTCCCGGTTCTGTTCGTTCTGGCCTTCTCGGCGTCCGCCGAACCTGCGGCCGACACGGTCACGTTGGGCAACTGCCTGCTCTCGCTTGCCGAAGAGGCCCAGGTCCCGGCCCAAGAGGCCGGCGTGCTGACAAAGGTCCCGGTTCGCGAGGGGCAGCAGGTGGCTACCGGCGACCTGTTGGCCCAGATCGACGACCAAATTCCGCAACGGCAATACGACGTCGCCAAGTTCAAGCTGAAGGTCGCCGAAAAGCAGGCCAGCGACGATGTCGATGTTCGCTACGCCGAAGCCGCTTACTGGGTGGCGAAAAAGAAGCTCGAAAAGTACCTTCAGGCCAACGCGAAGACTCCCGGCACAATTCCCGAGACCGAAGTTGACCTCCAGCGGTTGGAGCGGGACAAGTTCCTGCTTTCCTACGAGAAGGCGAAGAAAGACATGGCCGTCGCCGCCCTGCAAGCCAAGGTCAGCGACGCCGAGTTGCAGGCCGCCGATGTCAACGTCAAACGCCGAAAGCTGAATGCCCCGCTCGATGCCGTGGTCGTGGAGTTGTCACGCCACGAAGGCGAATGGGTCGAGGCCGGCGGCCCGGTCATGCGGCTCGTCCGCGTCGATCTGCTCCGCGTCGAAGGGTTCTTGAACGCCACGAAACATCGCGCCTCGGAAGTTCAGGGCCGGCCAGTCCAAGTCACGGTCACGCTGGCTCACGGTCAACGCGAGACGTTCCAAGGAAAGATCATCTACGTTAAACCGCTCGTCGAGGCCGGCGGGGACTTCTTGGTCCGCGCCGAAGTTCAAAATCGCAAGGAAGGCGGCGCCTGGGTGCTCAGCCCTGGTATGAGTGCGGAGATGACAATCCAACTGAAATGACAAAGATCGACAACCGAACCCGAAGTCCGCTTTCGAGCTTCGGATTTCGAGCTTTGGGCTTCCTTCCTCATTCGTCATTCGAGCTTCGTCATTTTGACTAATGGTTACTCTCCGCGACAGTCTGTTGTCGAGTTCCGCCCGGAAGCTTCCCATCCGGAAGCGGCCGGACCTGATCGCGCGACGGCAGCATTACCTGGGCCGCAGTTACTGGGTCGTTAAAGACCCGATTGGGCTGAGCTACTATCGCTTTCAGGAAGAAGAGTTTGCCATCCTCCAGATGCTTGATGGCGAAACGAGCCTCGATGAGATTAAGGACCGTTTCGAGGCCGACTTTCCGCCGCAAAAGATTACGCTGGAAGAGTTGCAGCAGTTCCTGGGAATGTTGCATCGCAGCGGACTCGTGCTCGCCGATCTGGCTGGCCAGGGCCGCCAACTCGGCAAACGGCGCAGCGAGCGGAAACGGAAGCAGTTTCTGGCCGCCGCGGCCAACGTCCTTTGCATCCGCTTCAAGGGCTTCGACCCCGAGCGGTTCTTAAACTGGCTTTATAAATACCTCCGATGGTTCTTTTCTCCTTGGGCGGTCGCGACCAGTTGCCTGCTGGCGCTTGCGGCGCTTTTGCTGGTCGCTGTCCAGTTCGACGTGTTTCGGGCGAAGTTGCCCGAGTTCCATCAGTTCTTTAGCATCCACAATGCTTTCCTCCTGGCCCTGACGCTGGGCGTGACGAAGGTGCTGCACGAGTTTGGCCACGGGCTTTCCTGCACCCATTTCGGCGGCGAATGTCATGAGATGGGCGTGATGATCCTGGTCCTGACGCCCTGCCTCTATTGCAACGTCTCTGATTCGTGGATGCTCCCTAGCAAGTGGCGGCGCGCGGCGATTGGCGCGGCGGGGATTTACGTCGAACTTGTGCTGGCCTCGGTCTGCACGTTTCTTTGGTGGTTCTCGTACCCGGAGCTGTTGATCAACAAGCTGTGCTTGAACGTGATGTTCGTTTGCTCGGTGAGCACCGTCATCTTCAATGCGAACCCCCTGCTCCGCTACGACGGCTACTACATCCTTGCCGATCTGATGGAGATTCCCAATTTGCGGCAGAAAGCCACGACCATCCTCGGCCGCAAGCTCAGCGAGTGGTGTCTGGGTATGGAGTTGCCCGAGGATCCGTTTCTGCCGCAGCGGAGCCAGTTGTTTTTCGCCCTTTATTCGATTGCCGCTACTGCCTACCGCTGGGTCGTTGCTCTGTCGATCTGCTGGTTCCTCTACCGATTCTTCGTGACGAACAATCTGGAGATCGTTGGCAAAGGAATGGTCGTGGCATCGCTTTGGGGGCTGCTTGTCATGCCGCTGTATCAGGCCGGCAAGTTCTTTTACGTGCCCGGGAGGATCGATCAGGTGAAAAAGCCTCACTTCTATACCAGCCTGAGCCTCGTGGCGGTGTTGCTCTTAGCGTTTTTCTTCCTGCCGCTGCCGTATAGCGTGGTTTGTCCGCTGGAGCTTCAACCTCGCGACCGCGAGGCCGTCGAGGTGACCGGTGCCGATGCCGTTCAGCCGACGACTACCAACACGATATCCCAGCCCGTTTACGTCGTTGTTGCGGGCAAGCTCACATCGATTGATGTCAAGCCCGGTGATTGGGTCGCCCAGGGGCAGCAACTGGCTCAACTTCAAAACCTCGATCTGGACCTGGAGATTGTCAAGCTGGAAGGCGATTTGCGGGCGCACGGAGCGCGTCTAAGGGGTCTGATGCAGCAAAGCACGCGAAACCCGCACGCTGCCGCCCAGATTTCGCAGGTCCAAGAGTCGCTCAAGGCCACCAAGGCGCAGTTGGAGGAGAAACTGGGAGACCAGCGACGCCTCCGGCTTGTGGCCCCGCTGGCCGGAATGGTGCTGCCGCCGTCGTTGACGGTTCGCCATGAAGACCCGGAAGAGAAGCTGCCGCCGTGGTCTGGGACGCCTTTGGATCCCGAGAACGTTGGGGCAACGATGGACCAGGGCGTCCTCTTTTGCCAGGTTGGCGACCCGACCAAGCTTGATGCCGTGCTCGTCATCGACCAAGCGGATCGCAACCTGATCCGAGAAGGCCAGTTGGTGGACGTGAAACTGGAAGGCTTTTCAGCCCCGTCGCTGACGTTGCACAGCAAGATCAAGGAGCTTGCCGAATCCGAGCTAAAAGTCGTGCCAACGCGTCTCGGCACCAAGGGCGGCGGCGAGGTGCCCGCCAAGACGGACCCGCAAACGGGCGTCGAACGGCCAATCAGCACCTCGTATCTCGCCCGCGTATCGATCGACGATCCGGCCCGTCAATATCGGGTGGGACTGCGTGGCCAAGCCCGCATTTATACGCAATGGGTTCCGCTGGCGTCGCGTCTGTGGCGACTGGTTACCCACACGTTCAACTTCAAGCTGTAACGGCGGATCCGCTGGCAAAAGAGCCACGCCGTAGCGCCGAACCCCCGGCGAGCTTGCCGGGTTTATCTTTTTGGCGTTTTGCGGTAGAATTCGCCCACCGCATTACCCGGGAATCCGACGAGCCATCCGGGGACGCGCATCCGCGCCTGTAGCTCAGGGGATAGAGCAACGGTTTCCTAAACCGTAGGTCGCAGGTTCGATTCCTGCCAGGCGTACTACTACACTGGCTCGCAAACCACGGTCAAGCCATGGCGGTCCCGGAACAGACCTTCGAGGCGGTCGCTCAAAGCGAGTCGGAGCGTCGTGCATCGCCGGAGTGCATTCTGGTTGTCGAGGACGACGCTGCCCTGCGGAGACTCATCGAAAAGTCTCTCGCCGCCAACGGCTATCGCACGTGCGGAGCGGCTGACGGCAAGTCGGCGCTGGCGAATCTCGGTGATTGTCCGCCTCGGCTAATGCTGCTGGACTACAGCTTGCCGGATATGCGCGGCGAGCAACTCCTGGAACGCCTTGAAGCCCTGGGGAAGCACGTCCCCTTCATTGTGGCCACCGGTCACGGTAGCGAGAGCGTGGCCGTGGCGATGATGAAACGCGGCGCCTACGACTATCTGGTCAAAGGCCCGACGTTCATGAAGCTCCTGCCGGTGGTCGTCGGCCAGGCATTGGAACGCGTTCGGCAGGCTGAGCGACTTTCGGAAGCGGAAGAGCGGCTGCGCCGGGCTCACGAGGAACTGGAACAACGCGTTCGTCAGCGGACGGCCGAGTTGGCCGAGGCCAACCAGCGCCTTCTTGTCGAGATGGAGGAACGACGCCGGGCCGAAGAACGCGCGATTCAACACCAGGCCGAACTCGGCTACGTGGCGCGCCTAAGCACGGTCGGCGAGATGGTTCTCGAGTTGACGCATGAACTGAATCAGCCGCTCAGCGCCATTTGCAGCTACGCGCAAGCCTGCAAGCGGCTGCTTGGCGGCAACGGTCAGCGCCCAGACGCGTCGTCGGTGGCGTCCGACGCATCGGACGGCGATCCGGTTCAGGAATTGTCTGCCTCGTTAAATCAGATTAGCGAGCAGGGAGATCGTGCGGGCGAAATCATTCGTCGTTTGCGACGGTTCGTTAATAAGGGGAAACCGTTGCAGTTGCCGCTGGATATGAACGCTCTTATCCATGAAGTCAGCGGTCTGATGAATCTTGACGCGCGGATGGCCGAAGCAGAGATTACTTTTGAGCTGACTGACCCACTTCCGCTGGTCGTCGGCGATCGCATTCAACTGGAGCAAGTGCTGTTCAACCTCCTGCGCAACGCCTTTGATTCGCTCCGGGAATCGCCGCCGGGCGGCCGCCGAGTCAGCGTTCGCACGACGCTGGACGGCGAGGATGACATTCTCGTTGCGGTCGAGGACAACGGCGCGGGCGTGTCGCCTGAGGTGGCGCCGTTGGTCTTCGACCGTTTCTTCACGACAAAGCCCGCCGGCATGGGCGTCGGCCTATCGATCAGCCGATCCATCGTGGAAAGCCACGGCGGGAAGCTGTGGGTGGGGCCGGCTGCGCGCCGGGGCGCAATATTCCGTTTCACACTCCCGATAGACCGAGGAGAGTAACGCCGTGGACAATGACTCGACCATCTTTATCGTCGACGACGACCCGGCCGTAAGGGCGGGATTGACGGCCCTGGTGCGTTCGATGCGGTTGCACGCCGAGGCGTACGAGTCGGCTCAAGCGTTCCTCGACGCTTTGGATTCGGCCAGGTCTGGCTGCATTCTCGTCGACGTGCGGATGCCAGGCATCAGTGGTCTGGATCTGCTTGAGCGGCTCAACCAGATCGACGTCCCCATGCCGGCCATTGTCATGTCGGCCTACGGCGACGTACCAATGGTCGTCCGAGCGATGAAGTCCGGGGCAATGAATTTTCTGGAAAAGCCGTGCCGCGACCAGGACCTTTGGGAGGCGATCCAAGAAGCGCTCAAATGGGACCGTGAGCATCGCCAGCAGTTGTCTATCCAGGCCAAGGTTCTCCATCGCCTGGAACGCCTCAGTGAGGGAGAGCACGCAGTTCTGCGATTGCTGATCGACGGCAACTCGAACAAAGCCATCGCCCAGCAGTTGGAGCTTAGCGTTCGCACCATCGAGGTTCGCCGTTCCAAGCTGATGAAAAAGATGCGGGCGGAGTCGCTCGCCGAGTTGATTCGGCTCACGCTGTCAGCCAATCCAACCTACGGTCGCGCCGACGCAGAGACCGACATTGCCGCGCCACGTACTATTTAACGAGTCGCGATTCCGTCGCTGTTTTGACGGAGGGCGTCCGGGAATTGCCGTCATTCCCGAGCGCGGCGAAGGATCCAACCCATTCGACGTCGCCAGCAGATTCTTCGCCGTTCCCACAGTGGCAATGGCTTGCGTCCCTACCAAACGGTTTTCGCGTTCAATCCCGACCGCGGACAGTCTCTGGAGCTTCCCATGGTCTTGCTCGAGTTTAGTATGTATCCCCTCGGCAAAGGGGAGAGCCTGAGCCGTTATGTCGCCAGAAGTCTGGACATCGTCGACCGCAGCGGGCTCGAGTACCGTTGCCACTCGATGGGCACCACCCTCGAAGGGGAGCTTGATGCGACCCTGGCGGTCGTCAGGCAGTGTTTCGACGCCATGGCGGCCGATTGCGATCGAATCGAATGTTCGATCAAAATCGACTATCGCAAAGGGGCCGCTGGCCGGCTTGAAACCAAAGTTGCCAGCATCGAGCAAAAGCTGGGGCGGCCGGTGAAGAAGTAGGCAGGCCGGCCACGAAAGGGCTATAATCGAGAAACAGCCCCTTTTTAGCCGCTACGCCACTGGCCCGATGACTTCCCCGCTGGTCTCCGATCTCCGTGCAGCCTTGGGCCGCGAGAACGTCCTCTCGGCGCCCTCCGAACTGGCGGTCTACGATTGCGACGCACTCACCATCGAACGCTGTCCTCCTGACGCGGTGGTGTTCCCGCGATCAACGCAGCAGGTCGTCGAAGTCGTCAAGGTGGCCGGACGGCATCACGCCGCAGTCATCGCTCGGGGCGCCGGCACGAGTCTCGCAGGCGGTTGCCTTCCTCAATCGCGGGGCGACACAGTTGTCGTCATGCTCACGCGGATGAACCGCGTCTTGGAGATCGATCTCCGCAACCGCATGGCGGTCGTCGAGGCCGGCGTGCCCAACCTGCGTCTCAGTCGATCGCTGCTGGGCACCGGTTATCACTTCGCCCCAGATCCTTCGAGCCAAAACGCCAGTACCATCGGCGGCAACGTCGCCACCAACGCCGGCGGTCCTCACACGCTCAAGTACGGCGTCACCGTCAACCACATCCTCGGTCTCGAAGCCGTTCTCTCCGACGGCTCCGTCCTCCGACTCGGCCGAGCCGCGAACTCCCATCAAGAGCCGGTCGCTTCGCGGGAGAGGATTGCACCAGAGCTCGACCTTATCGGCCTTCTCGTGGGCAGCGAGGGCACCCTGGCCATCGTCACCAAGGTCTGGGTCCGACTGACGCCGAATCCGCAGGACTACCGGGCGATGCGAGCGATCTTCAACTCGCTCGACGACGCCTGCAACGCCGTCAGTCAGATCATCGCCGCCGGCATCATCCCGGCCGCCCTGGAACTGATGGACCAAGGGATTCTCGCGGCGGTCGAAGAGGCCTACCACTTCGGCTTTCCGCCCGACGCGGCGGCCGTGCTGGTGATCGAAGTGGACGGACCGGCCGTTGGTCTCGACCGGCAGCAAGCCGCGATCGTCGAACTGTGCAAGCGGTTTGGCGCCAGCGAAGTGCTCGGGGCCACGTCCGCCGACGAGCGCGAGCTGCTCTGGAAGTGCCGCAAGATGGCCGTCGGAGCCACGGGCCGACTCAGCCCCAGCTACGTCATCGACGACGGCGTCGTGCCGCGAACCAAGTTGCCGCATATCATCCGCCGCACTGCTGAGATCGGGGCCAAACACAAGATCCGGATCGTGAACGTCGCCCATGCTGGCGATGGCAATGTCCACCCGATTCTGTTGTTCGACGAGCGCGACCGCGAGGACGTCGGACGAGCCAAGGCCGCCGGCCGCGAGATTCTTGAAGAGTGCATCGCCTTGGGCGGCAGCGTCACCGCCGAGCATGGCGTTGGCGTCGAGAAACTCGCCCTCATGGACCGCCTCTTTGCTTCCGACGACCTCGAGGCCATGCGACGCATTCGCGGTTCGTTCGATCCGACCGGCCGATTGAACCCGGGAAAGCTCGTACCTGAGAAATAGGAATATTAAAACTTCGTTCCCACGCTGCTGAAAAACTAAACCTCGTTCCCACGCTGTTGAAAAACCTCGTTCCCACGCTGTTGAAAAACCTCGTTCCCACGCTCCGGCGTGGGAACGCAATGTGCGGACGCTCTGCGTCGCTTGCCAAGAACCAATGGATGCCCCCAAAACATCGCCGCTGACCGAAACCATCACGCCTGCCGATGCAGCAGCGCTGGCCGATGCTGTGCGCGCCGCAGCCGAGCGTGGTTTGGCAGTCCGGCCGGTTGGTGGTGGGACGGTGAAATGGCCCCACGCGGAGTGCGAGAAATACACTGCTCTCTCGATGGCCAAGCTCAACCGTGTGATCGACTACCCGGCGGCGGACATGACGATCACCGTCGAAGCCGGCATGACCATCGCCGAATTGAACCGCCAGCTGGCCGCAAATCGGCAATGGTTGCCCATCGATGTGCCATGGCCGGATCGCGCGACCGTCGGCGGCGCGATTGCTGTTAACGCTGCCGGGCCGCGACGCTACGCCTACGGCTCGATGCGAGACTATTTGCTGGGCTTCACGGCCGTCGACGGCAGCGGCGTGACGTTCTCAGGCGGCGGACGCGTGGTCAAGAACGCGGCCGGCTACAACATGTGCCGTCTGATGGCCGGTTCCCACGGTGCCCTCGGCATCATCACTCAGGCGACCCTGATGGTCCGGCCGATGCCAGAAGCGTCAGCCTTGCTTGCGTGCGAGGTCGGCGATTTCGATCTGGCCGAGAAGCTGCTGGCGGGGCTCATTCGCATGCCGGTGCAGCCGGTGGCCGTCGAGTTGACGGCTGGCCGCCCACAAGAAAACAATCCGCTGTTCGGCCCGGTCTTGGATGGCAACGTCTGTCGGCTGTGCGTCGGCTTCGAGGGCTCGGCTGCCGAAGTCGAATGGATGCTAAACACGCTCCAGACGCAGTGGTCGTCGCTTGGCATGACGTCGCCCGTGCTTATGCCGAATCTCGCCACGGACAGGCTCTGGCGTTGGACCTGCGAACTTGCCTACGATGTGCAACTCCACCTCCTTCCGAGCCAACTGATCGCGACAATCCGCGATTCCTTAGCGAACGACCCCGCCTGCTCGATCCATGCCCATGCCGGTGACGGCATTGTCCATATCCGACAAGGGCTAGGTATGTCAGTTCCAACTGACACCTTGGCAGAATCAGACGATCGTCCTGAGCACCGCGTCATCCAAGCGATTAAAGATCGTTTCGACCCCAAGAACATACTCAACCCGTTTCGCCCTCCTCAAGCTCCGCGCGAGGACGTTTTATCGTTTGGCGGGTGATTGGCCCCAACATGAGCCCCAACGGTTTCGACAGTCCGAATCAGACCAGCGTTCCGAACCCCGCTGCGGGTATCGGCCACGATCTCTTTCTGCGCTGCGTCCACTGCGGACTGTGCACGTCGAGCTGCCCGACATTCACCGAGTTGGGCGATGAGAACGACGGCCCTCGCGGTCGCATCCAGTTGATGCGCACCGTTGCCGAGGGACGCGCGACCCTCACCGATCGCATGCGCCGCCACCTCGAACTATGCCTCGACTGCCGGGCGTGCGAAACGGCTTGCCCCTCGGGCATCGAGTACGGTCGGCTGATCGAACCGTTCCGCTTGGCCGTGCAGCAGGCCGATTCGCGAGTGGAGAAGAAGTTCGATTGGTTCCGCGAGATTATCTTGCTGCGCATATTCCCCTACGCCGAGCGCATGCGAAGATTGCTCGTGCCGGTGCGGCTCATGCAGCAAAGCGGACTGTTCGACATGGCGGAGCGAATCGGGCTGATGCGGCTGATCCCCGGCCGACTAGGGCGAATGGTCCCGCTGCTGCCGCCGCCGGTCAAAGGCAGTCCTAAGCTGCCGCGATTCCTGCCGGCCATCGGCCGCAAGCGGGCACGCATCGCCTTCTTTGTCGGGTGCGTGGGCGATGCCATGTTCCGCCACACCCACTGGGCCACGCTCCGCGTCCTTCAGCAAAACGGCTGCGACGTTTTCATCCCACCGGAGCAAGGCTGTTGCGGCGCCATCCATTTCCACTCCGGCGACAGTCGTGGCGCCCGCCGCATGGCCGACGCCAACCTCGTGGCCTTCGAGCTGGATCGGTACGATGCCATCGTCGTGAACCATGGCGGCTGCGGCGCCATGATGAAGGAGTATGGACATCATTGGCGCGACGGCTTGCAGCCGCACCGTGCGAAATTTGCCGCCAAAGTAAAAGACGTCAACGAATTTCTTGATTCGCTCGGCGCGATCCCGCCGACGGGACGGATCGATGCAGTGGCGACGTATCACGACGCCTGTCACTTGGCCCATGCCCAGGGGATCACCGCTGCCCCGCGACGGCTGCT
>JAJFUI010000034.1 GCA_021372555.1 Planctomycetaceae bacterium
TTGCGCCGTATCGCAGTCGACACCTATTGCCGGCGGCATTGATTGCAGCCGCGCTGTGGGCGAACGGCGCTTTTGCTCAAAACTACCTGAGCATCTATGGCCAGGATCGGACGCTCGGTCTGAACCTGTATGGCGGGATGCGTCAGGATACGGCGGCCGCGTTCCGCGACATTGCGGTTACCCAGGCAGCGATGGGGTACTGGCAAGACGCGAAGCACACGCTCTGGCAAATCGATCGGAGGCCGCCGCTCTGTCCGTCGGATGTAACCGGTGTCTGGTCGTATTGGGGCAGGCCGCTGTATGGCCTTCGTCCGATGCCGCTGATCATGTACGGCGCGGGCGTGCCACCGTGTGCTCCGCCGTTGCCGCCGGCCACGGCTTGCAGCTACGGCCAACCGTCGTGCGCCGCCCCGGCGCCAGGGCGTGCCGAGGCCGTGACGCCTGTCGCTGTTAGTGCCGGCGGCAGTGTTAAGATGCCCATGACGCCGCCGCCGGGTTTGCCGGCGGGCTATTTTGCGGCAGATCCGCATCATGGGGCCGTCGTCGACTTCACCGACGACCGGGATTCGCGGGGAACGCGGATTACCTCGCGGCGTTATGCCGACGGCTACGTGGTGATTGAGACACCGCACGCCGCGGGCGTTGCCTCGCGTTAGTTCCCGCGCGCCTGTCTAGACACGGCGTGGGGCGCCAAGTTCGGCAAGCTTTTCGGCGATGTCGTCCGCGTGCGTGGCCGGATGGACGTCCTTGTCGATGTACATGATTTTGCCATCCTTGTCGATGTAGAACGTCCAGCGGCTCGCCCACTTTTGGATAGCGCCTGTGACGCCGTACTCGCGAGCGACGTGGCCATCGGGATCGCTCAGGATCGGATAGTCGGCTCCGACCGACTTGGCGAACTCCTTGTTCTTCGCCGGTTTGTCAACGCTTGCGGTGAAGTAGGCGACGTCAAACTGTTTGATCTTGGAGCCGTGCTCTGCCATGACCTTGCATTCGTTGGTGCAGCCGGGGGTGAAAGCCTTGGGAAACCACGCTAAGACGACTATTTGTTTGCCGCGATAATCGGAAAGGCGGTAGGTCTCGTCATCGCTGCCCTGTAAGACGAAATCCGGCGCCATATCGCCGACTTTGAGTTCTTCCGCTGTTGCTGTGCCGAACATACTCGGACCTCCTGCCAACGTTAATGGTTAGGCCCGCGGAGTGAGGATTCGATTCCTGATTCGCTACCCCGAGAACCAGGAATTGAACCCTGTCGCCGCGGGCGGCTTTTTGTCCGAGCAATTTTACGGGGAACCGGTGCGACCGCACGCCGGATGCGGCAAATCGCGGACCTTGAGACATTGGACACTTCGTCGGCACCGTGATCGGCAAGGTTATTGACGCCGATATCGCCATTGATCCGGTGTTCAACCGCAAACACGGCTGTTCCAGCCGAGTTTTCTGGCTGACTGGCCGCGACATGGCCCGTTGGCAATACAGGACCCAATAGAGGATGTGCGTGATAGGTTTCGCACAGTCACGGTTGGCAATATCGTAGGCGGCTACTTCGCGGCGGCATCACGAGCCGGGGGATCGCCGTGGCCGGAACGCTGTTTGGCGCGACGCAGGGCGCTACCGAGTTCCTCGTCTCCCGGCTTTAGCAGCAAGGCGAATTCATAGTTCGCGATCGCTTCCTCCAGTTTTCCCTGGCGCTGCAAGGCCGTAGCGAGATTGAAATAGGCATCGGTGAAATAGAGTTGAACCTGCAGCGCGCGGCGATACTCGGCAATGGCCTCGTCGAGGCGGTTTAGGCCGGCCAACGCGACGCCGAGATTGTTGCGAGTCTTTGCGTTGTCCGGTTTGAGGGCCAGCGCCCTGCGATAGCTGGCGATTGCGTCCTCCAGGCGGTTCTTTCCCGACAGCGCGTTGCCAAGATTGCCGTGTGCTTCGGCCATATCGGGCTTTAGAGCCAACGTTTTGCGGTACTGGACGATCGCCTCGTCAAGCCGGTCGCGTGCTGCCAGGGCGTTGCCGAGATTGTAGCGGGCCTGGGCGAACTTCGGATTGGTCACCAAAGCGCGAAGATAATGGAGAATTGCTTCTTGGTGTTGGCCGCGTTTGGCCAGCTCATAGCCCCAGTTGTTTTCGGTTTCGGCCAACTCTGGTTTGAGCCGCAGGGCGGCGCGATAATGGGATATCGCCTCTTCCGACCGACCGCGACCGGACAACATGAGCCCAAGATTGTTTTCTGCCTCGGCGTTGTCCGGATACAGCGACACGATGGTCCGGTGCTGTTCGAGGGCCTCCGGGCACCGTCGCTGATCTTCGAGGAATGCCGCGTAGACGTCGCGTGCCACTCGGTTGCGAGGATTGCGTGCCAGGGCGTGGCGCCAGAGCGTTTCGGAGTCACTCCAGGAAGCCGCCTGACGGCGCGCCAGCACGGTGAGTACCAGAATTGCCAGCACGGCCCCGGCAATGACGCCCAGGCGATACATGGGGGCCATCGGGCGACGGCAGGCAGCGGCCAGCGCCCAGGCGACGGCGATGCCGACTCCGATTTGTGGTAGGTAGGTGAAGCGGTCGGCTTCGGCCTGGACCCCGAACTGCACCAGCCCAATGACCGGCAGCATCATCACAAGATACCAGAGCCAGCCAACAAGCAGATATTGATGACGCTGTCGCCAAAGCACGACGGCAGCACTGATCGCGACCAGTAGCAGAGACGCAGCGACGACTTCTGCGATTGGCAAGTGCAGTTCCGCGCGGGGATACGCGACGCTTAAGCCCAGGGGATAGAAGAAATGCCCGAGGTAGCTTACATAGGAGATCGCCGCATTGCCGACGCGCCATGGAAAGGGGAATTGCTCGTTTGGCCCCAGTGCTGTGGCTTCGGCCCAGACTGTTAGAACACAAGACGCCGCGGCCAGGGCGACGAGTGGCAGCTTTTCCAGTACCAGCCACAACCAGCGGCGTTTGTTCGCGCGTGACACGCTGTCGAGTCGTTCGAGCGGCCAGTAGTCTAGCAGCGGCAGAATCAGCGGCAGCGCCACCAATGTCGGTTTTGCCATCAGACCGAGGGCAAAGCACAGAAGCACGGCCAAGTACCGGGCGCACGACGTGAGTTTGCATGCCTGCTGCTGGCCACGTGCGTAGTTCGAGTATGCCCAGAGCGTGAGCATGAAGAACACGCCGCTAAGCACATCGCGCCGCTCGGTTACCCAGGCCACGGATTCGACGCGCAGCGGGTGAACGGCGAAAATCGCCGCGGCGAGCAGGCTTGGCCAGCGATGGCCGGTCATGCTCTTCAGGAGCAGAAAAAGCAGAATTGCGGTGATGGCATGCAGCAGCACGTTGGTCAGATGGTGGCCGCCGGCGCCGAGGCCATATATCTGGCAGTCGACCATATGCGAGACCCAGCAAAGCGGCGCCCATGTGGATGCATCGCGATTCGTCAGCGCCCAGCCGATTTCCTTGAGGCTGAGCCCGCCAGTCACGTGGGCGTTGTCGCAGATGCAGACGCGGTCGTCAAAGTTGACGAAGTCGTAGCTGGTCGTTTTGCCAAACGCGACGGCAACCAGCAAGAATAGGAGGCCACAAACGAGCAGCGTAGCTTGCCTGCTCGCTGCCGAGGACTGCGATCGCCCCTCGTTGCGGGACGATTTTGCGTCCACGCCGACGGCGCCATCCGGATTGATCGGGGGTGATGACATGGGAGCCGGCGGGTGGGCGTGGATGGCGCTTGTATTAAGGCGGTGGGGAAGACCGTTGCGTAACACGGAGATTGGGACACCGTGCCGCACCGGCGCCAAAAATATGCGGGGACCGAATGCACGGGAGCCCCGATTATGGTAGGGGCCAGTATCACCACAATTCTAGCATGGGCAATGACCGCCCGCGGGCCTGGCTTTTTACGTCTCATCCACCACGAGGACGCCGGTGCCGTTAATGCGGTCTTGCTTGAGATCGAGCAGTGCCCGATTGGCGTCGGCCAGCGGATAGACGGTGGTGTGGGGGCGGATGGGAATGGCGGCGGCCTCGGCGAGTAGCTCTCGGCCATCCTGCCGGGTGTTGCAGGTCACTGAATGGATGTCCCGTTCGTAGAACACGTATCGCATGTAATCCATTTCGGGAATCGGCGTCATGTAGATACCGGCCAGCGAAAGCGTGCCCCCCTTTTCCAGCTTCTCGAGCGCTGGCGGCACCAGTTCGCCGGCGGGAGCGAACATAATCGCGCTATGAACTTTGACCGGCAGCTCTTCGGCCGTTTCGCCGGCCCAGACAGCGCCCATCTCAATCGCCAACCGTCGATGGTTCTCGCCACGCGTGACCACATAGACCTCGCAGCCGCGGTGCAGCGCGATTTGGATTACCACGTGCGCTGATGAGCCGAAGCCGTAGAGCGCGAGTCGACAACCTGGTCGCGGATTGCATCGGCGCAGGGCGCGGTAGCCGATGATGCCGGAACAGAGGAGCGGGGCTGCGTCGATGTCGCTGAAGGCTGCGCGGGCCGATTTGGGGTCGGGGCCGTTGTCGTCGGCCAGGGCGCCCTCACCCCCGGCCCCTCTCCCGCAAGCGGGCGAGGGGAGAGTTCTGGACGACTCACCGCCCTCACCCGCGGCCGCTCTACCGGGAGCGGGCGAGGGGAGTTCCAGGGCTGGCCCCTCCGGCAGTTCGTAACAAAAATCCGCCGGCGCGACAGCGTACTCGGCGTATCCACCGTCGGCGTGATAGCCGGTGAATCGGGCGGACTCGCAGAGATTCTCTTGCCCTCGAACGCAGAAGCCGCAGTGGCCGCACGTATGCCGTAGCCAAGCGACGCCGACTCGTTGGCCGATTTTCAGACGCGGCTGCGAAAGTGCAGTCGATGGCCCAAGTTTGTCGATGATGCCGACGATCTGGTGACCGGGAATGATCGGCATTTTCTCTTGAGGCAGATCGCCCTCGATGACGTGCAGGTCCGTGCGGCAGATGGCGCAGCAGCGGACGCGGATTCGGACCTCGCCCGGCCCGGGCTCGGGCGTCGGCACGTCGCTCCATTCGAGCGGCGCGGACTCGATCGGCGCGACCAACCGCAACACCATCGCTTTCATCGCATTCTCCGGCTACTATTGCCGTTTGCCTCGCTTATCCGACACCGTCCGCCGGCGGCAATCCTAACACGCGGCGGGGCGGATTCAAGGTCAGGAATTGGGCCACTTTGGGCGGCTTTCGGATCGTCGTGACTCGGCGAGGTTCATCCCCCCCGGTATTGGCAAGCCGGCTGGCACCAGGTAGAGTAAGTGGCATCCTGCTCGATGTATCAAGGCCAAAGGGGGTGCATGGTGAGCAAGTTTCAGCGAAGCTGGGCGTTGCTAAAGTGTTCCGTGCAAGTGGTCGGCATGAACAAGCGGCTGCTCTTGTTCCCGCTGCTCTTCTTCGTGTTCACGCTGGTGATCATAGCGTTCTTCCTGTTGCCAATCCTCTTCGTCGGCACCGGCCACGCCTTTGGAGATCCGGCCCATTGGAAGGCAATCGCGCATCGCTGGCTGGTGTGGCGCGCCGATGGACAACCGGCGGGCCTGACGCCGGCTGGGTATGTCGTGGCCGTCGCGGCCTACCTAGTCTCGACGTTCTTGGCGACGTTCTTCAACGTGGCGTTCTATAGCCAGATCATCAACGCCCTGCGTGGTTCGCCGGTGTCGATTGTTGCCGGCCTGCGATTGGCCGCCTCGCGTTGGAAGGCGATCCTGCTGTGGTCGTTGCTGACCGGAGTGGTGGGTCTCGTCATTCGCGCGATCGAGGAACGCGTCGGCATCGTCGGTCGATGGATCGTCGGACTGATCGGCATGGCGTGGAGCGTGGCGAGCCTGTTCGTCGCGCCGATCATTGTGATGGAGCCCGAGTCGAGCAACCCGTTGCAGTCTCTGAAGACTTCCGCGTTGCTGCTGCGGAAGACGTGGGGCGAGTCGCTTTTGGGCTACGTCGGCATTCGCTTCGGCGAGTTGCTGATCTTTCTCGGTTCCATCGTCCTGCTGGTCGGCGGCGTTGTGGTGACCGCTGCCCTGCATATTGTTTGGGTCATGGCGATCGTGTTCGTCGTCTGGCTGCTAAGTCTCCTCGCGTTTATGTATTTGACGATGGTGGCCAGCCAAGTGTTCCTTGGCGCGCTCTATGTCTACGCCGCGGAAGGCATCGTTCCCGGCCCGTTCAATCGCGAGCAGATGGATGTGGCCTGGCGACGGAAGCGAGGGGGGTAGGCAAGCGTCGCCGGTCGGCTGCGCTTTGCAAATGCCGCGCGGGATAGTTGACGCTCCCCCTGGGTGCGGTACAATCCAAGTGATAACAAAGGGTGAATTGATGCCAGTTATCGCCCGCTTCTACGGCATTGCAATTAAGATGTATTTCAAGGAGCATGGCGTACCGCATTTCCATGCGGTGTATGGCGAGTTCAACGGCGTGTTCGACGTGCGTAGTCTCGAAATGATCGAAGGCGACCTGCCCTCGCGCGCGCGGCGACTCGTCAAGGAGTGGGCAACGACGTATCGGGAGGAACTGGCAAAGATGTGGAAGAAGCGAGAATACAAACAGCTTCCAGGGCTGCAATGACAAGGACCGTGAAGTATCCGACGATCGAAGCAGTCACGCCCATGCGGGGCAAAAAGCTGCTGGTGCAGTTTAGCAGCGGTGAGGAGAAAGTCTACGACTGCCGCCCACTGCTTAGCGAGGAGCCCTTCGGCGCGTTGGCGAATGAATCGTTTTTTTGCCAAGTGAAAGTTGACGCCGGTGGATACGGCGTTTCATGGAGCGATGAGATCGACCTGAGCGAGTCGGAACTTTGGCTGCACGGGACTCCGAGAAACTGAAGTTGCTTGGGCCTCGCATGCCGGTTCGAAAGGTTGAGCCGTTGCACGGTTTCAAGGCGCTGGTGAGCTTTGACAACGGCACGCAGCGTGAAATCGACCTGGACCCGTACCTTCACGGCCAAGTGTTCGAGCCGATCCGCAACGATCAGGACGTCTTTCGCGCGATGACGGTGGGCGGGGGCACAATTGCTTGGCCCAACGGCGCGGACGTTGACCCGGATGTTCTCTATTACGGACTAAGACCGGCGTGGATGGAAGAGATTGAGGCCGCCCAAATGTAACGTGCGAACTCGCGAGGCTTCGGAAACGGAGGTAGCCGTTTTAGCCAATGCTGGCGCTCAGATATCCTTCCCCACATACGACGTGAGCGTCTTCATGTAGTTGCCGCGTTGGAAGGCGGTGGGGTCGGGGGAG
>JAJFUI010000049.1 GCA_021372555.1 Planctomycetaceae bacterium
TTGCGCAACAGCACGTTGACAAACAGCACGCAAAGGAACGCACCCGCCATTGCAAACCGGCCTCGAAGCCGCTGCACGACCGACACAAGGCTGCCATTCCATAGCGAAAGCAAAAGCCACGTCGCAAACACCGGGCACGAACCACGTAACCATAGCGAGTTCAATTGCGGCAGCAAAAGCGACAGCAAGAACGCCAAGGCCAGCCAAAATGCCGCCCGATCGAAAATATCGAACCGCCCGCTTGGGATCGCCGTCTCCGCGCCCGGACTTCCCGCACAGCCGCGCGCGATCGTGCCTTGCGTGAAAGTCGAAGTCACGGTTGACCCAGGGTTCTATACATCCGAAGAACGATTACCACGGAGCCACCCTCATGCCGCTTTCCTTTTCATGCCCAAAACCCCAAGCAGGCCCTTCAGACGCTTCTTAACGCGGCATTTCCAGCCGGGCAGAATTGCCCGAAACATCCGATCGTCGAACTCCCGATCAACCATCATGTAGCCCGGATGCCGCAAGGGGAACTCGGCCGTGCCTACCGGCCGATCACACGCCGGAATCCAAACCCCTTGCGTGTGCGTCGCGTCGGCATCGAACCCGATGTTCCGCACCAGATTCACTGATGGCACGATCGAAAGCCCGCTTTGGACAAGCCTTGCGAATCCCCACTGATAGTCCCACGTCCCCCGGTCGGCTTCGCCCTGGATCCGATCGTACAGCGACGCTCGATAGGCAGCCTGCCGCCTGTCGACGAGCACGTCTCTTAAACGCCGCCGCACTTCAGGATCCTTCCATCGCGAGATCGAAGGGTCAAAGTGCTTCCATGCACGACGCCATGACGCCCACCCGTGGATGCCTCCGTAATACGAAAAGTGATAGCTTTGCCGTTCTTGCTTCCACTGCCCAAGCACGTTCGTCCCGCTGATCATCATCACGCGCTCGTCGTCGGCATAGCGGCTTAGCAGTTCCTCGCAGTAACGAAAGAAGCTGGGGTGCGGTATGATGTCATCTTCCAGCACGACTGCGCGCTCCACCGCTTCGAACGCCCAGCTAACCCCGGTCGCGACCCGTCGGTCGCAGCCAAGGTTCCTTTCTGAATGATTCCGAAGGATCTCGCACGGCCAGTCGATGCCGTCGAGAATCCGCCGCACCATGCAGCACTTCTCCTCGTCCGCCCGGTTTCCCGGCCGCGGACCGTCGGTGACCAAAAGGACCATCGGTGGAGCGACCGACCGCACGACGTTCAAGACTTGTTGCGCCTTTTCCGGCCGATTAAACGCAATCATGACCACCGGAAGGCCAGTCCTGTATTCGCTCATCCTCTTACTTCGAGTCCTCGTCAAATTGCGACAGCCAGCGGCGAATCTCCGCCCCGGGCAGCCTGATCTCCGTCTTGATTGGCTCGCGAATCCGCGACGGCAGTTCATCAAGGCGCTGACGATCCAGCACGTTCAGGCAAAAATCCTTCTGCTTTTCCATCGCCCGGTTGTCCACGCCCAGAATGAGGGCGCGCCGCCGTCGCTGCAGCGCCCGAATTCCCGCGTGCAGCCGCGTGCCAACATAGTCGACGTCCTCCTCGTCAAGCGCGCGATCATACGCCATGAGCGATGGCTCAATCACTTCGATGTCGTGTCCGGCATCCAGCGACCGAAAATAGTCGAGGTCGCCCCACCCCTGCGTCCAAAACCGCACACGCCGGTAGTTGCCTTTCAAGATTGCGACAAGGCGTCGATCCGCTTTCGGCTCTTGCTTGTAGTCCGTAAGCGTGAAGATAACGCTGTCCGCCTTGTCCCGCGGAACAGTCCCGCAGTGCTCGGCCGTCAATCCCCACATGCTTGGACAACCCGTGTTCACGACGTTGCGTATCCCAATGCTCGCTAGCTTGTCAGCCGTGTATCGGTCACGGACGCTGTGCAAGTGCGTCGATGAAAGCAACCGTCGGAGCAAGAGCCGAGAGTAAAGATTTGGCTTTTGTTGATATTGCCACCAACCAACGCCAAGCAAGATCGCCGGTCCGACGCTCCCGGCGGTCCAATGGTTGACGTTCCACTGCCGAAATCGGTTCATCGTTGACGAAATCAGATTCGTGCCGCACACGAACCGCAGGTCGGCGTCGGCCAGCAGTCTCATGTACCACGTTGAAACCGGCAGATGCGTCGAAATCTCAACGTAAAAGGCCCCGGGAAACATTGGACGTAGCGCCGCGGCCACCCCGTCCCAAATGATCTGGTCGCCCAGGTTCATCGTGCTGATCGCCGGGCTGTAAAGCACGATCTTCTTCATAAGCCGATTAGCGTGCGACGGCCGCCGCGGCCGCCTGCTGCTCCCTGCGCATCCGGAGATACACGAAGACATAGGACGCAACGTTTTGGGCCACGTGTCCCACGGTCGAGGCCACCACGATTCCCACCAATCCGCCGCCGCACCTGACCGCAACGACCGCCGCGGCCGCAAAACTCCCAATCCCGCACGCCACGCTGATGCCGTGTTCCACGTACTGGCCCGATGCCTGCAACGAATATACCGGCAGCCTCAGCACCAGCACCAACATCATCGGCAGCGTCCACTGCATCGCGGTGATCGCGTCTGCGTACTTCGGTGTGGCCAGTCGGACCGCCGTCGGAACCAACATCCATCCAATGGCCATCAGCGGCAACGTGGCCAGCGCGCTCATCGCCATCGGCTTCACGGACAGCCGGAAGCACTCCGTAATCCGCCCCGAACAGCCGTACTGCGCCGCAATCCGCGGCATGTACACTTGATTGACGTTCAGCACCAGTTGGCAAACCGTCTGGCGGAACAACACCACCACAGCGAACAAGCCCAACGCCTCGATGCCGAAGTACCGCAAGACAATCGAGCTCTCCAGCGACCACCAGAACGATGTCGCCACGTACCCGACCACGCTCAACGGGAACCCGACGCGCAGCACGCCCCACAAATCCTTGAGACCGAAACCTCGCCGAATCCCAAAGGGACACGATCGATGCAGCAAGACGGTGCTGAACGACGAGACAAGAAAAATCCGCAGACACAGACCGAAGTACCGAAGGGGAGGCAACAACGGCAACAGGAGTGTGCCGAGAACCGCCTGCGCCATATTGATCGTCGACAGCCGGGCGAAATCGCCGCCCGTTCGATAGGCTGTCCCAAGTCCCACACCATACAACCCCGCAAAGACCGCCGGCATGTAGGCCACCCATCCGCAGGCGTTCATCCATCGGCCGTGCAGGGCTTCCCAAAGAGCCAAGCCGAGGAAGGCGACAGCGCCCACGACCGAAACCAAGAGGGTCCACGCCAACGATGCGCTGGCCACCCTCTCCGCGGCGTCGCGATTGCCGCGTCCCATCAGGTACGGCAGTTGACGCTGAAGCCCGTCGACCGTGCCCAAGTGCAAAAACGACAGATAGCCGACAACGATCGAAAACGTGCGGAATACGCCCATCTCCTCCGGGCCGATGTAGCGCGCCTGGATCACCGACCCAATCACGCCCAATGCCGTCGCCACAAGGTTTCCGCCGGCGAAAACGGAAATTGTCCGCAGCGTTCGCGACGCCATCGCCGCTCGCAAGCGGCCGGGCAGTTGCAGGCTCAAGCTCTCTCGTAGCGAGGCCATTGTTTTCGTCGGCGCGCACTCCGTTCCCGTGGGTGTCGTCAACCCACTTCGCTCCCCTCACGAGGCCGCGACCACTAGTCGCACTCTAATCGTCCAATCAACCGAACGCGTACCGGTCACCGTCGCACGCGTCGATTCCAGCGACGGACAGTCCGATGGTCGCGAGCAGATCAGATGCATCATAGTTGCGCACTTGACCCTTCAACCGGAGCCAGGTGCGGGGGCGGTGAATGCCGGCCAGAACAGACAGAAGCGCAGTGCCACTTAACACAAATCGCCGCCAAGAGGCTCTCGGCCATCGGTTACACTGCACGCTCATCGTTTGCCCCGAGTCTCGCAAACACCCACCGACGTCGGCTGCGTCGGCGGGATCATCTAACCGCACCCACACCACTTACACTACGCCGCACGCCGCGGAACCAGCAGCGGCGGCTCCTCATCATCCTCGGAAACCTGCGCATCGCTGCTAGCCGGGTTTTTCACCCGCGTCGTTTCCTCGTGTCCGTACGCATTGTTCCCATACCCGTAACCGTATTCCTCTCCGTAACCATAGTGATGGTAGCCGTAGTAGCCTTGGTCATCCTCCGAGCCGGTTCGATTGATGACCATGCCCAAGGCCGGGATCTTCATGAACGACAGCCGCTCGACGACCCGCGTGACCAGCCGACGCCGGTTCTTCGCCGGCTGTACGACCATAATGACGCCGTCCACCAACCGCCCGATGACCGCCGTATCGGTTGTGGCCAAGATCGGCGGGCTGTCGACGAGGATCATGTCGTAGAGCGTTTCCGCCCAAGCCAGGAGCTGCGAGAATCGCGGACTGCCGAGTAGCTCCGCCGGATCCGTCGGCCGTGGGCCTGACGGCAGAACGTCCAATCCCTCGACGCCCGAGTGCCGAATGTGGAGCTTCGCCACTCGCGCAATGTCCTCTTCCGAACGGAGAACCTCGCTCAGTCCCAGGGGACCTCGCATGGCCATCAAGCCGGTCAACCCCGGCCGCCGCATGTCGGCGTCGATCAGCAGCGTCCGCTTGTTGGCCTGCGCATAGCAGACCGCCAGGTTCGCCAGCGTGGTGGTCTTGCCATCGCCTGCTTCGGCGCTAGTGACGACGATTTGCCGCGCGTCCGGGTGTGTCAGCGATAGCGCCGTTCGCAACGTCCGGAAACTCTCGCTGGCGACGGAGGTCGGCATCGCGTGGGTCACCAACGCTCGCGGGCCCGTGCTTTCCGGCGGCGTCAATTGCTGCACCATGCTCAGCAGCGGCACGCCCAACCGCCCCTGCATCTCCTCGACGGAGCGGAAGCGGTCATCCAATGCGTCCAACAGCGTCACCAACCCGAGCGAAGCCCCCATGCCGCCAAGCACAACCAACACCAGAACGATGCTCAGCCGCGGCGAAACCGGCGTCTTGCTAATCTGTGGCTCCTCGATCACCGCCACACGCACTTCCTGGCCATTCTGTTTCAAATCGATCGCGGCGATCTGGTTGAGCAGAACGTCATTCATGTCGCTTAAGCGCTTCACGTCGCGCTCGAGCATTTCGACCTGCGCCAGTTGGCCGCTGAGATTAATTGCCTCGGCGCGAGCTTCCTCGAAGCGAGCGGCAAGCACCTGCTCTTCCCGTCGCGACTGGTCAACCTTCTGCTGCATTGTCCGCACCAGCCAAGGGCCCAGGTCGCTTTTGCCCAGTTCGGCCACGCGTTTTGCGAGTCGCTCGTTTGCGGAACCCAGGTAGTGCTCCGCCTGACGCACTTTTTCCGCCAGCGTTTGCACCTCGGGGTGGTTGGGGCCGAGATTCTGTTGGACGGCCTGCAGTGCGGCACGATCGGCCAGCAACGCCTGTTCGAGGTTGGCCTGCGCGTAACCGTCACGCCCGCCCAGCCCGAGACTGCCGAGCAACAGATCGCGCCCGACTTCGTCGCCGACAGCCATCAGGTACTGGCCGACATCCTCCTTGCGCTCAATAGCCGCCTGAATGCCGGCCAGCAGCGTTTCTTCCTGCACCCGTTTCTTCTGCGCAGCAATCAGGGCGTCGTTGAAGTACACCGCCCGCTGCACCGTCGGATGCAGTGTTTTCCCCTCAGAGCGGAACCCCATGTCGGCAACCTGGCGGCGGACTTCCAGCAGTTCTTTTTGCTTCTGCTGCAACTGCTCGGCCTGCGTCTGGCGTTCCTTGGTCAGCATGCGGCTGATCTCGCCCGCCGTGCCCCGCTGCATCCGATCCATGAAGTCCAGGTAGGATTGCACGACCGCCTGAACGACATTCACAGCCACCTGAGGATCCAGCGAGCGATAGCGGATCTCCAAAACATTCGTCGAACGGATCGCCTTGGCCGAAAGATTCGCCTGAAGTCGGCTCACCCAGTGCTCTTGCGACGCGCCGGCCATGTCGATCCGGTCGGCGGGGGCCAAATTGCAGACGGCTCCTTCCACCACCTTCGCGCTACGAATGATGTTTTCATACGTCGGCATGATGTTCTGGCGCACCGACTCGTCATTCGTCAAAGACGTGTCGAGCCGATCAGCGCGGGGTTGCGTGACCAGAACCTGTGCCTTGGCCGCGTAATATCGCTTGGCAGTGGCGTAGTACAGCCCGCCCAAGAGTGCCGACATGGCCATCACCGCGAAGACGAGATTCTTGCGGTAGCGAACCGCTAACACCAATCGCAGCACGGAGTGCGCAAGCTCCGCGCCGGAATGTCCCTCGGCATCGGCCCCAACCGGGGTGAAGTCGCTAGGTGGCACCATGCGCAAACCGCATCTGCGATGAGATTTTCCACTCCCTCAAATAGGGTGCGGATAATACCGGCAGACGCAGCCCACCGTCAATGGTAGTTTCTCAAGCAATGGGGACCTCTAGCGAAGATAGGTAAGCATCATTGATGCCCGGCCGAAAGGATCATCCGGACGGAGGGCCCCGCCTACGAACGCTCTCAAGAAACACCGCGAGGCGGCAGCTTCGAGAACTGCCGCCCCGCGGGCTTGGAGGACAAAGGGGACACACCCCTGATGCGCTCTACACTGTCGACCAACCCTTACGGGTTCTGGTCCACGAGGAACATGCTGTTGTTAGCAACCGGCATGTACGGCGTCGCACGCTCGCCGTTCAACTGGTGGCTGTGAGCGCCGCCGCCGAAGTACCAGAGAATTCCGGTCCCGACGTTCCAGGCACTCTCGTTCGAGGCCACCGAGCCAGCCGAAGCGCTCGGATGGGCATACTCGAAGTTGCCGTACCAGGCCAGCCGCTCAGTGATCGGGGCCTGGAAAGCACCGCCGAACGTCCACGCATACAGGCTCTCGTCGCCGTTCAGACGGTCGGTCTGCGGAGCGCCAACCCACAACCAGGTCTGCGCCGGATAATCAAACTTGTGGTGCCAGAACATGTTGGCTTGGCTCACGCTCCGAGTGGTCACCGTCAACGGTACACCACCGGTCACGTCAACCGTCGAGTCGGCATAACGATCGCGGACGCAGCCCCACACGCCCACGCCGTTCTTCTCGCTGAAGGCCCACTCGACTTGGCCACGCCACTGTCCGAGCGTCGGATGCGTGCCGTAGACGCCCCACTGTTCGTTGAACATGTAGTCGTACACCAAACCGAAGCTCAACGGATGGTCCTCGTCCGACTTGCGGAAGAAGCCCATGGTCAAGAAGGTCTGCTGCTGGCTCTTGGCCTCGGAAACCGTGGTCGGCAGGCCGCCAACCGTCGGCGCAGTCCGGCCGTCCCAGTCGTAGACGCCATAGGTCATGCCCAATTGAAGACCGAAGTTGGATTCCCCGAGCAGCCAGCCGCTGTTGAAACCGGTGACCGCGCCAAAGTTGCTCACGCCGGGCGAATCGCTGATGCCCTTGAAGGCATCGAAACCAAACTGCCCAACCAACGCGAACCGCGGGTCGCCTTCGCCACCGCAGGCCGGGTCCGCAAAGCATGACGTCTGCTCGCAGCACGACCCTGCCACCGGTTGCTTGGCCGCTGGGGCCTTCTGGTCGGAAATAAAGCTTGCCGCTGGCTGGTCGCTGCTGGAGGCCCAGTATGCGTCCTCGGCCAATGCGAGGCTCCCCTGACACACGGCGGTAATCGCCACCAATGGCACCGCCAGTCGCACGAACGTCTTCATGACGTGTCCCCCCTTGTCTGAAGGAAAATAGGCGAACTAATACATCCATAGAGAATCGGCGGAAGGAATCCGAGAAGTGACATTCTCGGCACAACGGCAAAAACTCTCCCTTCCCTTCCAAACCTCACTATATTAACCTTCCACCGCAACCGAAAAGGCGGCACAGACATAACCCCAGAAAGCGACAATCTGGGAAACGCTGGAAGAGAAATCCGACGATTTCGCCCGGCTAACGCAGAAGAATCCACGCCAGCGCCGCAACGCTGATCGCCACGGCAAGCCCCAGCACCCACCATTGCGTGAACCACGCGCCAGAGCGATGGGTGGTCGCCGCCCGCAATTCCTCGGCCTTTAGCAGCCGACCCTGCGAGCGAAATGCCAGCGGCTGAACGTCGGTGTCCAACACGAGCTCGGCGGCCAACTCCTCATCGAGCGGCTTGGCCACCGGCAGCCGCCTGCCCACGCCGGAGTGGACGTTCGACCCGCTGCTCCACTGCGCTGGCAGTTTGGTCAGCCCCGCCACGGTCGGACGGTCGAAACCCGGAGAGGTATCTGTCAGCGACGGGGCTCTGACCGGCAGTGGCGGCATCCCGCGCGGCCGCGCAGTCCGCTTCGCCTCTCGCTCCACGGCTCCGCCACCACTCGTCGCCCGGCTGCCATTCCCCGCCTGCGCGGCCATCGCCGCCAGCTTGGCCGAGGACAACCCGCTCTCGGACTCCACTCGTTCGCCACGCGCGATTAGCCATTGCCCCAGGGCATCAGCCACCTCCGCGGCCGACTGATACCGGTCGTCGGGCTTCTTCGCCAGCATTTTCATGCAGATGGCGATGAGATCGGCCGGGGCGTCGGGGCGTTCGCGACGAATGTCCGGCGGCGGCTGCTTCTGGTGCATCATTAACCGCTGCGGAAGCGTCCCGCCCACAAACGGCGGATGCCCGGTCAGCGCAAAGTACATCGAGCACCCCAGCCCGTAGATATCCGCTCGGGCGTCCACGCCGTGACTGTCCAGCGCTTGCTCGGGCGCGAGATAATCGGCCGTTCCCAGCACGTTCTCGTCAAAAGCCACGGTCAGCGAGGCCTTGTCTTCGTCGGTGAACCGCGCCAGCCCGAGATCGAGCAGCTTGATGACGTTCTTCTGATCTACCAGCAAGTTGGCCGGCTTGATGTCGCGGTGAATCAGCCCCGCCTCGTGCGCGTGGGCCAACCCCGAAGCCGCCTGCCGGATATACTCCGCGGCGGACACATAATCGAGCGGTCCATCTTCCGCCACGATATGCTGGAGATCCCTCCCCTCGACGTACTCCATCACGAGGTAGTGAATGCTGCCTTCGTTGTCCACATCGTACGCCCGCACGATGTTGCGGTGGTCCAACGAGGCGGCCGCTTGGGCCTCGCGGTGGAATCGGGCCAGATACGATGTGTCGCCAACCCGGCTCTTCGGCAGCACCTTAATCGCCACGCGCCGTTGCATGAGCACGTGCTCGCCCAAGTACACCATGCTCATGCCGCCGGTGCCCAGATGGTCGAGCAGCTTGTACTTGCCCAGGAAGAAGCCCTTGTGCCGTCCCTCGAGCAACTTGTCGGCCTGCCAGCGGGTGAGCAAGCCGACCTCGACGAGCCGGTCCGCTACGAAGCCGGTGTCGCTGATCGCATGGCCGGCGGCTTCCCGTTTGAGCTCGCGCAACACCGCGTTGAGCCGGTCTTTCTCGACCAGCCCGCTGCGGCGCACGAGGTCAAGAAACGGGTCTACCTTCAAACCAGCCATGCTTGCCCTGTCCACCGGCGTCTTGGGAAACGCACCCCTTTTATCATATCACCGTCCGGGGGGCGCTTCCAGGCAACGATTTACGAGGTCGCGAACGACGGGGCCGGGGGCAAGCCGACGCGGCGGATCACCGGCCGGCGGTGGTCTGCGTGGAACCAGGGGCACATCAATCCCCTCTTCTCTCCGCGCGGTTGGACAGCAGCGAAGCGCCGATCGAGACCGCCAGCAAAACCCCGACCACCGCCAATGATATCCACGTTGGCAATGGGCTCATCCCCTGGCGCTCCATCCAATACTCGGCAAGCATCTTCAAACCGACGAACGCCAGCACCGCAGCCAGCCCGTAATGCAGATACCGAAACGCGTCGATCATGCCCGCCAGCAGGAAGTACAATGCGCGGAGGCCCAAGATTGCGAAGACGTTCGAGCTAAACGCCAGAAACGCGGTTTGTGAAGGGTTGAACGACTTGGGAATGATGCCTATAACGGCCGGCACGCTGTCCACGGCAAAGATGACGTCCGTGCTCTCAATGACCAGCAGGACCAGGAACATCGGCGTGATGCACGGCCGTCCGCTTTCCCGCACCCAAAACTTGTGGCCATGCTCCCGGTGATCTCCCCGCGCCACCGGCAAGAACCGACGCGCAATTCGCAGCAACAAGTTCTTCTCCGGATGAACCTCGGCGTCGCTGTGCAGTGCCAGCTTGTAGGCCGTGTAAATGAGAAACAGCCCAAACAGCGGTGCGATCCACGCGAAGCGGTGAATCAGCTCCACGCCGGCCAGAATAAACGCCAGCCGCATGGCAATCGCCCCCAGGATGCCCCAGAAGAGCACGCGGTACTGGTACATCATCGGTACGGCGAAAAACCGGAAGATCACCACGAACACGAAGATGTTGTCCATCGACAGCGACTTCTCGACGATGTATGCCGTCAAGAAAGTTGCGCCCGCCCGGCTGCCATCCCACCACCACACCACGGCGTTGAAGGCCAGGGCAACCCCAACCCAGAAAACCGTCCACCCAACCGATTCACGTAGCGACGGCGCGCGATCATTGCGGTGGAACACTAACAAATCGAGCCCCAGCAGCAGGGCCACAATACCGGAAAACGCAATCCATTCCCAAAACATCCCGTCCGCCACTTCGTTCGGCTCCTCGTTTTGGCGCCGCCGCCGCACGGGCCGGCCCGCGCCCCATGTCCCGATTATATCCGCTTCCGACCACCCACAGCAGGGGATTACAGATTCCGTAGGCAACAATTCAAAGAATTCTGCACGGAAAGCGATGGGCGATGGCACTAATACTGGTAGGAGATATATGTCATGCGACTTACCTTGCGAACATTGCTGGCCTACCTGGACGGTCTACTCGATCCCAAGGACACCGAGGAACTGGCCAAGAAGATCGAGGAGAGCGAATACGCCACAACGCTGGTCCATCGCATCCGCGATGCCATGCGGCGATTGCGTCTCGGCGCTCCCAGCCTGACCGACCGCGGGCCGGGCCTCGACGCCAATACCGTCGCTGAATACCTCGACAACACACTCGACTCCGAGCGCGTGGCCGACTTCGAAAAGATTTGCCTCGACTCCGACGTCCATCTGGCCGAAATCGCTTCCTGCCATCAGATCCTCACGTTGGTCCTCGGAGAGCCTGCCGACGTGGACCTGGCCAGCCGCCAGCGGATGTATCAGCTTCAGGAGAGACCACACGCGCCGCCGCTCCCGCCGCCAGTCGAACAGCCGCGACTCCCCGAGGGTGTTGCCGCCCCGCAGCTTGATCTCGGCGATCTGGAGCCGTTCGGCCGCAAGGCTCGCCCGAAGCCAACCGTCCCCGAGTACCTCCGCGAACCGCGTCGCAAACCCGTCTGGGTATCTATCGCCGCGGCGATCCTGCTGTTGCTTTCGATCACCGGAATCGTCCTCAAGTCGTTGGGCCAATTCGAGCCCGACGCGCCGATCGGAAAGTGGCTCGTGAGCATTGGCCTCATCACGCCCGCACAAACCGAAGAGCATGCGGCCGTGGCCCGCTCGGACGAGACCCCCAAGCCCGCCACTGAAAAGGCGACGACGCCCGACACCGTTTCTCCGGCCATTGAGCCGACGCAGCAAGAAAAGCAACCCGCTATCGAGCCCCCGAAGGGCGTCTCCGAGCTGACGACCAAACAGCCCAGCAAGCCAGAAACGGCAGCGCAGGCGACGAAGCCCGGGACCTCCGAGAAAGCGACCGAAGCGGCGACAGCAGGACAGCGGACGTCGCCACCAACCCAACCGGAGCCCTCCGCGAAGCCGCCGGTGCCCGCCGCACCCGCGCCTTCCTCCGTCGCGCCAACGAAGGACGCGCCTTCCCCTGCCGCGCCACCCTCCGCGCCGACGAAGGAGCCGGCCGCACCGCCCGTAACGCCGCCTCAGCCGCCCGCCGTCACACCGCCAGCCACAAAGGAACCGACGCCCGTCACACCGCCAGCCACCGCCGCCAAGGAGCCGCCGGCCAAGTCGCCATCCGCCGTCCCGCTCATACCTGCCGTTGAAGGGCAGTCGGAAAAGCCTCGCGACACAACGCCGGCAACACCGGCCAATCCGCAACGCGAGGCCCTCGGCCGGCTCATGTCCAGTGACCAGATATTGTTGAGCCGCGAATCGGCGGGCGAGTGGACCCGCGTCACGCCGAACCAGATTCTATTCCCACGGCAAGTGCTGGTGCTGCCAACCTATCGCGCCCGCGTCGCGCTCACCGTTGGCACCCTCGACATCCTGGCGGGAACCCGTCTCGACGTGTTGGGCACGTCCGCCCCGCAGCCGCCTGGCGTCCGCGTCCTGAGCGGCCGCGTGGTGCTGATGCCGCTGGCTAAACCGGGCGCCAAGCTCCGACTTGCATTCGCCGACCGCACCGGCACGATCAGCTTCGTCGACGCCGACTCGGTCGCCGCGCTCGATGTCCGCCGCATCTGTCCGCCAGGCAGCAACCCAGAAACCGACTCGGCCCGAATCACTGCAACGCTGTACGCCGTCAGCGGCGCCGTGCTGTGGGAAGAGACCGTCGCAAAAAAGCAAAGCGAACCCGTGAGGCTCGGGGCCCTGCAACGGCTCAGCTTCGATGACCAGCCGAGCCCTGCGCACACCACCGCCAGGGAACTGCCGAAGTGGATCACCGCCGAGCCTATTAAGGAACTCGACCGTCGAGCGTCCGTGGCCATCGCACAGGCAATGCTGGCCGAAAAGCCCAACAAGGCCGCGAGCGTCAGCCTCCTTGAACAGGCAGCCTCCCGGCGACAGGAAGTCCGCTGGCTCGCGCTGCGGAGCCTGGGTTACCTCGGCCAGTTTGCCGAGATGGTCGCGGCCCTGGACGACCCCGCCCACAAGCTCGACTGGCAAGACAATTACGTCGACGAACTGCGAGCCGCCATCCGCCGTGATGCGGAAACCGCCGCCGCCGTCCGCACGGCCCTCGAACGCCGCTATCCTCAGCAAGGCGCCGATCTGTACCGTATGCTTTGCGGCTACAGTGAGAAGGACCTCGAAGACGGCGAAGACGCCAAGCTAGTTCGCGGACTGGAGGACGACTTGCTTGCCGTCCGACGTCTCAGTTACTGGAACCTTCGCGACATCACCGGCCTGGGCCTCTACTATCAGCCCGAACAGCCGCCCGCGCGACGGCAGGTCGGCGTTCGCGCGTGGCGTCAACGGCTCGACGCCAAAGAAATCCGGCCGAAGAATCCCGAGGACCGCGCCACACCGTTGCCGCGTCCGAAGAGCGGAAACGAAAAATCGGCAACGGAGCGATCCCATCGTCCTCCGGCCGCCGTGCCGCCCCGCGAACCGGACGCGGGATCGCCACCGAACTAGCCCTGCGTCAGGATAGACTCGACAGATTCCTGCAGGGCGAGTTTTTCCAAGTCGCCTCGGAAAGTGGATGAGCTGGAAAGCTCGTCCTAGAAATGCCCTATGCCGGAAAACGCTCTCGGACCGTCGAACGCACTTCCTCCAGCCACTCCCGCCGCTGCTCCGGCGTGCTCATGATGAGCGACTCGAAGTTGCGGCGGTAGAAGTCCGTGACGCCGCAAAATCCGAAGATGCACGTCTTCCAGAGGTTCTCCAATGGGTCGCCGAACAGCCGTAGTTCGTCGTCGCGCGGCGTGTTTGACGTGGTAAACACCAGGGCCTTGCGACCGGCGACCAGCGACTCGACGCCGTTGGGACCGAAGCGATAGATCACGCCCTGCCGCCACACTCGATCGATCCAGCCCTTCAAAATCGCAGGCGGCATCGCCCACCAGTTCGGATGCACGACCAGGTAGGCGTCGGCCGCAGTCACCTCACGGCAATGCTGAGCGACGACCGGGTCCAGCGAACTGTTGCGGGGAATCTCGTCGTGCGGCAGAATCGGATCGAAGTTCTCGGCGTACAGATCGTGGTAGACCACTTCATGCCCTGCCGCCTTCAACTCTTCAATCGCCGTCTCCGCAATCGCGTGACAAAAACTACCTTCGTGCTGGTGGCCAATAAGGACTAGGATATTCATGCTTTGTGCTTGTCGATTCTCACAACCTTGAGCCCGCAGTGTTGTTCCATTGGGTCGAAGTCCCGGTCGTTGTGCAGCAGCGACAGGTCATGCTCTATCGCCACGGCCGCGATCATGCAGTCGAGGGACTTGCGGATGGTAATGCCCCGACGGCGGAGCGACCGGTACATCTCGGCCGCCGCCAGAAACATTGGCCGCCGCATGGGAACGTACCCGAGGTCGGTGAATTTGGTTAGAGTCCTGCGATAATCCACGTCCTTGCGAATACCCTGCAAGACTTCGGTAAGGATGATACCGCAAGTGTACACGTGCCTGCCTTCGTTCAACAGCCGCTTCAGCTCGGCGACCTCCGAGGTTGAGCGGCCGGCGAAGAAGTCGATCCAGACGGAGGTATCAACCAGTGTCATGTCAGGAACCGACCCTTGCGCGACGAGGCTAGATCGCCCTCCCAATCGACCGTGCCTTCCAGTTCCAGTATCTTCTTCTGGTCCTTTTGCCGCAGCAGTTCCTCGAGCGCATACTGGACTAATTCGCGGCGGGTCTTGATGCCAGTGGCTCGCTGACACTTGGCCACCAGTTTGTCGTCGAGCACGATGTTCGTTCTGCCCATAAGAAACCTCATTCCATCAATACACATTTTATTAGACATAATGTGTATGTCAAGCGGCGGGACAGAGCGGTGCGACGCGGCCTACGCAGTCGCGACCGCCGACCCCTTCCGAAGAGCGCGCCGAAGAGCGAGACAACTTCCGCGGCCGGAAAACCGCCGATCAATGTGAAAAACAGCGGGGCTTCGTCGAGTGGCCTACCGCACGTCCATGTCGCAGCTCAAACCGCCAGCCGCCGGCAGATACGCGTGACGCACATAGTCGGCCACCATGCGGTCGGCGCTGAACCGCCACGCCAAGGAGCTGATCGAGTTCATCATCCGCTTGATCCAGTGACGCGGCAGACCGTCCACGTCGCGGTCGTAATAGAGCGGAATCACTTCCTCGATTAGCACTCGGTACAAATCGGCCGCGTCCCGGGCGTCAGTCACACGCTCGTCGACGTGCGACGTTCCATGACCAATGGCGAAACCGTTCGTGCCGTCGTAGGCCTCAGCCCACCAACCGTCGAGAATCGAAAGGTTCAGCGCGCCGTTCAGCACCGCCTTCTGGCCGCTCGTGCCGGAAGCCTCCAGCGGACGACGCGGATTGTTCATCCACACGTCCACGCCCTGGATCAGGTGACGGCATACGTTGATGTCATAATCCTCGACGAACGCGATGCGGCTGGCGAAACGCGGATCGTGCCTCAGGTTGGCGATTCGCTGGATCAATTGCTTGCCCGGCTCGTCCGCCGGATGCGCTTTGCCGGCGAAGATGATCTGAACCGGGCGCTCCGGATCGTTCACCATCTGGGCCAGCCGATCCGGGTCGCTCAGAATCATCGCCGCTCGTTTGTACGTCGCAAACCGACGGCCGAAGCCAAGCGTCAGGATATTCGGGTCGAGAATGTTGCGCGCTGCCTCGACCGCCTCGTCGCTTTCCCCACGCCGCCGGCATTGCCGGCTGATGCGTCGGCGGACGAACGCTAACAGCAGATTCTTCAACGCGTAGTGCGTTTCCCACAGCTCGCCGGGATCGATCTCGTGAATGCCCTGCCAGACGTCGGGCTCGCCCATCCGCCGCATCCAGTTGGCCGGGAAGTAGCGGTCGTAAAGCTGTTGCATTTGCCACGCCAACCAGCTCTCGATATGCACACCATTCGTGATATGCCCGATCGGAATCTCTTCCTCAACCCGCCAGGGCCACAGGTGCGCCCACATGCGCCGGGTGACATGCCCGTGCAGGCTGCTCACCGCATTGGCCCGCCGAGAAAGCTTCAGCCCAAGCACCGTCATGCAGAACGTCTCGTGCTCATTCTGCGGTTCGACGCGTCCCAGGCCCATCAACTGTTCGGTCGAGATGCCAAGCTCGTCACGCAGTGGCCCAAGGTGCTCCTCAATCAGGTTTCGGTCAAAGCGGTCGTGTCCGGCCGGCACCGGTGTGTGGGTCGTAAACACGGTGTGCTGGGCCACATCCCGCAGCGCCGTATCGAAGCTCATCCCGTCATCCTTCATGCGGACGCGGATGGCCTCGATCGTCGCAAACGCGCTATGTCCCTCGTTCAGATGATACACGCCAGGATGAATGCCCAACGCGCTCAGCGCTCGCATGCCGCCGACGCCCGCCACCAGCTCCTGACGGACTCGCGTGCGGTTGTCACCGCCGTAAAGCCGCGCGGTCAGCTCCCGGTCCTCAGGGCTGTTGCTCGGCACGTCGCAATCCAACAGGTAGAGCCGCACCCGGCCCACGTTCATCAGCCAGACCTTCGCCAGCAGCTTTCCTTGCCGTGTGTCGATCCGCACGGTGATCGGTTTGCCGTCTGGGCCCAAGGCCGGCTCCATCGGCAGGTTCTCGACCTTCGTGTCCAGATACTCCTCGTTCTGCCAGCCGTTGATGTCCAGATGCTGCTTGAAATATCCCTGGTCGTAGAACAGCCCGAGGGCCACCAACGGCACGCCCAGCCCACTCGCGCTCTTAATGTGGTCGCCGGAAAGCACGCCCAATCCGCCGGAATAGACCGGGATCGACTCGTGAACGCCGAACTCCAGTGAGAAGTAGGCGACCGGCTTCCCCCCCAGCACGCCTGCGTGCGTCCTTCCCCACGGCGGAATCTCGGCCACGTACTCCTTCAGCCGGCGATACGCCTGGTTGATGCGGCTGTACAGGACTAGCTCGGCCGCCCTCATTTCCAGCCGCTCAGGCGTAAACTCCGCCAACAGGGCGATCGGGTTGTGGTCGAGCTGCCGCCACCGGATGGGATCCAAATCGCGAAAAAGGTTGATTACTTCGGCGTGCCAACTCCACCAAAGATTTCTCGCCAGAGCGACGCACTTGTCGTACTGCGTTTCAGCTGTAAGTCCAAATGCTGCTGTCCGTTGCGGCATCTGCATCGGGGGCGCTTCGACCGGGCTCATACCAACCTGCTTCCTCGAAAGGTAGGCAAAAGACTCACCGCGCACGAAAACACAATATTATACCCGCCCCCTGAGAAAGTGACGACCCCATTTACATTTCACGCCCCAATTGCGCCACCCAATTACCGCTGCCACCGGTCCGGCAGTCGCGGCCGCGCAACCGGCAATGCCTCCGATCCCGCCGGCGGAATCACGTCCGGAACCGGTAAATGACGCAGCAGCCAGTCCGTCTGTCGGCTGGCCGGTACTTGTACCGCGCTTTGCGGCACAAGCGTTTGCACCAGCGCAGCCACCGTCTGCGGCGAGTCGGATTCTGCCAAGAGCGGGCGGCGACCGTCGCTCAGGATCGTGCCCGGCCCGACGCCTGCACACCGGCCGCGAACGCGGAGGCCCTGCGCGTCAAGCGTTGCCGCGATCGCCAGTTGTTTATAGCGAAGCCGATCGTTGATCGTACGCTCCTGCCCGGCAGCTTCGCGAAGGCTGTTGTGCGAGGGAAGCAGATTGGCGGCCGGTCGCAAGCCGAGTCGCTCGACGGCAGCGGCCAACAACGCGCGGTCGACCGTCCCTGGCCCAGCGACCAGGATCGCGCTGCCCTCCTCCAAGCGTCCGTGGCGAAACCGCGCCGACTGTACGGTCAACTCGCCGATGCCGCTCATGCGATGCGGAAAGCGATCGTTCACCAACGTGGTGAGGTCGAGGCCGACCAGTTGCCCGGTCATCTCGCCCTCCCAGCCGTCGGTCGTCTCGTTCGCCCAAATGTACCCGCGAAAGCGACATCGTGGGCCCAACGGCTTCAATTCACCGAGCGCCATCGCCAGCACGTTGCAGGGCAATTCGCCACCGCCCGTGTAAAGTTCGAAGCCGCTGGCCGGCGGCGAAACCTGCCGATTCCGAACCAGTCGAATCCGCGCCGGTTCCGGGGTGTTAACCCCGGCCAGCCGAAAGTTGAATTGGGCATGCGTCCCATCTTGCAGGCACTCGATCAGCCCCTGCGCATCGGTGAGCGTCTGCGAGCCATCCGCGGCATGCAGGGTCAACTCGCTGGCGCAAAGCTGCACGTCGGTCTCAACCCGCCCAAGCTCGCTGGATAACAGCAACTGCAGCCACCGCCACGCACGCGGAATGGCTGACGCCTCGATCTCTGGCTGCGAAGCAACCACGGACAACGTGGGCTGCGTCTGGCCCTGTGGATCCGTTTCTCGTTTGCTGCAAATTTCCAGCAAACGGCACCGCAATAGCCTCCGGTGAGTCTCCGGCTCCGCCAGTTCCACGCCCTCGTACAACACAACGCCGGGCCGCAGATAGCGGACCGCGCTAAGCTTGACGTCCAAACGAAGACTCGCGGCCAACTCGCGGGCCTCGGCTTCCACACGGCCCGGCAGATGCCGGCTCACGCACCAGCCACCAACCAGCAGCGCAGGCAGCACCCCGAGCAGCACAAAGCCCCCGATGCAAAGCCGCCGTCGTGTTGTGTCGTGCAGATGGAACATCGTTACAGACAAGAGGAATCACGCAAAGACGCAATGAGAAGAGGCGTTAGCTTATCGTTTCTTCGCGGTTTTGCGACGTTGCGTGAGTCATCTCTTAATGTTCTTGCCCGCCAGTTGGTGAAAGAGCTTCCATCGTTCCAGCATCTCTTCCAGACTGTCCCCGCCGAACTTGTCGACCAGCGCACGGGCGATCTCGAACGCGACGACATTCTCCACAACACAGCTTGCCGCGGGCACGGCGCAAACATCGCTACGCTGGTAGCTAGCCTTCTCTGCCTGAAGCGTTTCGAAGTTGACCGACGGCAGCGGCTGCTCCAACGTAGAAATCGGTTTCATGGCCGCCCGCAACACGATCGGCTGGGCGTTCGTCATGCCCCCCTCCAAACCGCCGGCATGGTTGCTCGGTCGCACAAAGCCGAGCGATGGCGTGCTCGCCGCCGCATGATCGAAATGAATCGGATCATGAACCTCAGACCCGGGCCGGCGAGCCGACTCGAATCCCAGCCCGATCTCCACCCCCTTCATCGCTTGGATCGACATCACCGCTTGCGCCAGGCGGCCATCGAGCTTGCGGTCCCACTGCGTGTGTGAACCGAGTCCGAACGGAGCACCCTCGACTCGCACCTCAACGATTCCACCGAGCGTGTCGCCCCGTTCGCGAGTCTCGTCGATCAGCGTCTTCAGTTCGGCGTCTCGATTCGGGTCCAGCGTGTAGAGTTCGCTCCGGTCCCGCAACACACGGTGCTCGACAAGCGTTCCAGCCGAAGCCGGAATGGCGATGGGACCAATCTGAAGCACATAACCGAGGACATCAATGCCGAAGTGCCGCAGCAGTTGACGAGCCACGGCTCCGACCGCAACCCGAGCCGCAGTCTCGCGGGCGCTCGCTCGCTCCAGCACTCCGCGGATTGTCCCGAGGTGTTTGATCGCGCCTGCAAGATCGGCGTGGCCCGGCCGTGGGCTGGCAGGCTCGTCCAACCGCTCGATAACGTGGTCGTGATTCCCGATGAGCAGCGCGATGGGGCTTCCGATCGTCCTGCCGCGCCAACGCCCGCTGAGAATCTCAGCGCGATCGGCTTCGATCTGCTGGCGTCCGCCGCGACCATAGCCGCCCTGTCGGCGACGCAATTCGGCGTCGATTACCGATTGCCTGATCTCCACGCCGGCCGGGAAGCCGTCGATCAACGCGACTAACGCCGGCCCATGTGATTCGCCCGCGGTATAGTACTGCAACATGCCTGCCGATTCTACCCAGACCTCCCCAACAGGGACAGAGCGGTTCCGTGTTGGTTCGTGTCGTTCATTGGCAGTTGCCAGTTCCGGTTTTAGCCAACGCGGTGGTGGCTCGTCTTGCGGGGATGGGCCGTTCCTGCTAATAATCCGCTTCTTGTCGCGAGCTTTTCTGGGGGGAATTGTCGCCGACCCACAACTCATCCCAGAATGCCCATGCGGCGCAAATTGGCCCCTGTCGCCGAACGCCTGTTGTGGCGCGGTCTTCCGACCGCGCCCCAAACACCGCTCGCCGCCATCGCAATTCTCGCCCTGCTGATTTCGGCCGGCTGCCAAACCGTGCCAGATTCCGTTCGATCCGCTGCCTTCCAGTCGCCAACACCTGCGGATTCTCGCGAGGCGATGTACCCCTCGCTGAAACTGAACGACGATCTCATCAAATGGCTTCGGCCATCGAACCAACGCGATTGGGCGCCGGAGCTGGCCGTGATGGCCCACGCCGACATTCGCGGTCGCCAAGTGACCGTGCAAAATATTCGTGATTGCCGCTGGCGCACCGCAAACGACTTCCGGCTGAGATATTACAACCGGACGTTCGACCTCGACAAGCTTCGCCATGTCGACTTTGTCGTAGTGCCGTTCAACGAGTTGCCGAGCATTGGCCACACGATGCTGAGCTTCGTCTTCGACGATGGCGAGACGGTGGCCGTCTCGGTCGAGATTCGCCGCGAGCGCAACGAGGCGTTTAACCCGGTGAAGGGCTTCTTCCGCCAGTACGAAATCATGTACGTCGTAGCCACCGAGCGAGACGTGATTGGCCGCCGCGTAGATTGCGATCTTTGCGACGTCTTCCTTTACCACTCGACAGCTACGCCCGAGCAGGCCCGGAAGCTGTTCGTCGACATGATGAAACGGGTGAACAAGCTCGACGTCCAACCCGAGTTCTACGACACGTTGACGAACAACTGCACGACGAACATCCGCAGCCACATCAACCATCTCTATCCCGACAGCGTGCCCTACGACTACCGCGTGCTATTGCCGGGCTACTCCGACCACCTGGCCTACGACCTCGGCCTCATCGAGAAGCACGGCTCCTACGAAGACACGCGGCAGCGCGCCCGCGTGAATTACGTAGCGTATCTGCATCGTGACGCGCCCGATTTCTCACGGGCAATTCGGCGGTGACGGCCTGACGCCGGTGACTTTCGATGAGCCAAGCGATAGCTGCGGCCGTCACAATCGGGCCAACAGGATGGCGGCGATCAGGGCAAGGCCGGCGCCGGCGCCGAAAGCGGCCATAGCGCCGAATTGGTCGTAAAGGGCGCCGAACAGGGCGCTGGCCGGCAGCGTGGCGGCGCCGATCGCGCAGTTGTACCAACCGTAGGCCAGTCCGCGGTTCTCCCTGTCGACGAGATTGGCCACGAGCGTCTTTTCGGCCGGCTCGGTCAGAGCGTAGTAGATGCCGTAGGCGAGGAACAGGGCCCAAATCTGCCAGGCAGCGGTGGCCAGCCCAAAGGCGAGGTAAATTGCCGCATAGATGATCCAGCCCATCAGGATCATCGGGCGGGGGCCGATGCGATCGACCGCCCGACCAGCGAACAGATTGCCAACGCCCTTCACAAGTCCAAACGCGCCCCAGAGGATTGGCACGAGCCAGAGCGGCACGCCACGTTCTTGGGCTCGGGTCAGTAGGAACAGGTCGCTGGAATTGCCGAGCGTGAAGATGACCAACGCGATCAGATAGAGGCGGAAGCCACGATCGAAGGGAAAGATGGAGTCCGAGGCCGAGCTGTCGCTGCCGCCTCGGAGCCATGCGAGGCTGAATCGCGAGCGAGGGCGTGCCGGGTCGTTCGCTCGCTTGCGCGTCGGGCTAGCGTGGGGATCGCGGAGGCCAAACCATAACAGGAGTACGACCAACAGCCCGGGCAGGGCTGTCCAGAGGAACAGGGTTCGCAGGTCGTGCGGACGAAACCAGAGGAAGGCGGCGGCGATGGCTGGTCCGATGGCCGAGCCGAGGTGGTCCATGCTCTGGTGAAAGCCGAACGCCCAGCCGCGGATTTCCGGCGTGGTGGAATCGGCGATCAGGGCGTCGCGGGGCGGGGTGCGGACGCCTTTCCCGAGCCGTTCAGTGACGCGGATGGTGAACAGGTGCCATGGCGCCGTGGCCAAGCCGGCCAGCGGACGCAGCAGCGCACCGAGGGCGTAGCCGAAGACGACGAAGCCTTTGTGACTGCCAACACGATCGGCGCGGCGACCCGACCAGAGCTTGACGAAGCTGCTCAGCGACTCGGCCGTGCCGTCGATAATGCCGAGCCAGAGCTTGGTGCCGTGCAAGACGTTGATGAGAAAATCGGCCAGCAGCGGATAGATCATCTCGCCGGCGATGTCGTTGAAGAGACTCGCCCAACCGAGCACTTTGACGTTCCGCGGCAAGTTCTTCTTGCTGGCGGCGTGCACGTCGGCGGTATCGGCGAGTTGGTCAGCAGGTCGGCGATTTTCCAATCCGGGGCTCCATGGGTAGCTGTCAGCTACCAGACGCTGGCGATCAACGTTTCAGACGGCGCGAATGGCTGCTTGAGCATGATCACCCTCGGATTTTATCATAACTGCCGGCTCAATTTCTACCGGGCGTTTTTCGGCGACGGATGGGCGAATTGACGACTTAACGGACAAACGATACGCTGGCCGGGTGGATCGATGCGACCATTGGGTTTGCCCGCGGGAATTAGCCGGGCCGTCCAGCATTGGGAGTTCTTTGATGAAGGCGACGTTGGGTTGTCGAGTGACATGCCTCGTTGTGGCTGGTTTTTTCTCGGCCACGGTTAATGGGCACGGGTTGCTTGCGGCCGGTTGGGATCCGGCCGCCGCGGACTACGCGGGCAACAAGGGGAAGACGATCTACGTCTCCAAGTTGGGCGACAACTCGGATGGAAGCAATTGGCACAAGGCGTTCCATACGATCCAGGCCGCATTGTCCGCCGTGCCGGATGACAAGGGCGGACATCAGATCATCGTGCGGCCGGACCGGTACGTCGAGGCGAACCTGGCGCCGGCGAAGGCGGGAGCTGCCGGATCCTACAACGCACTGATCGGCGACTTCGACGGCAGCTTGGGCTCCGGCGCAAAGGGCTGGGTGTTGTTGGATTCCGGCGATCCGGAACGAGGCTTCAAGAGTTGGGATTGGTGGGGGGCGTTCCGAGCAACCGACAAGCACTGGCCCACGGGAAACAAGACGGGGCAGACGTTCTCGGCGATCGTTTGCGATCGCTGGATTTTTCGCAACATGTACACGGCCGGCGGCGACGGCGGCATGTGCTGGGACTTGACCGACAAGAGCGGCAACGGCTTCACCGTGGTCGTCGAGGACTGCGTCGGCGTCGGCCGCGCCTTCGGCGGCGGCGTGTGCTATCCGGTCGTGCGGCCGACCGAACCCAGCACGTTTCGACGCTGCTACTTCCTCGCGTTGGATTATGTCGGCGATACGGCCGCCGTGCTGCTGGGCGGCTGGGAAAAAACAATGCCCTCCGCCCCGCATGCCGTCTTCGAGGATTGCACCATGGTCCATCCCGACAACGCCGTGGCGATGTCCTACGCCAGCCATTGCGTGCGGGCGCGGTTCGTCAATTGCCGGATGATCGTCCTGAATTTCACCCAGCCCGAAATGGGTGGCAAGTCCACCGGCATCATCTGCACCCAAGGCCACAGCAAGACCGGACGGCTCCACGTCGATCTGGAGGACTGCATCCTCGCCGGCTACAGCGTGCTCACTCCAGGCGATGACGCCAAGGCCGCAAGCTATTCGATAAAAGGTAAAGCCCAGGCGTACGTCCAGTTCAAGCAGCCGATGCCGAAGGGATTCCAACGCCTGGGGCTTTGGCCGACCGAACTTTTCGCCCGCATGGCTCCGCCGCGAACGCCCGAAGAACTAAAAGCCGCGGCGCGGCTTGCGGGCAAGCCCAAGGCAGCGTTAGTCAAGTTGCCAGTGACTTTCGGCGACGCCATGGAAAACACGCCGCTGGAGTTTGGAGGCCGAACGCTCTTGGCCCTCAACTACCGCGACGACACGAAGAACCACACCGACGGCTACAAGAAGAGCATGTACCTCTATCTACGCGATCTGGCCACCGGCCGCGAGGTCGCGAGGTTTGGCCACGGGCATTCGTTCGTCAGTGCCCTGGTCGACGGACCCAAGCTGCACGTCTTCGCTAGCGAAGGCACCGATCGGAACTGGTTCCAGAGTATCTACCATTTTTCATCAACCGACCTGAAAACCTGGAAGCGAGAACTTGCGGTTCCGCTCGAGGGCGATGAACACCTGTTCAACTCGTCCGTCTGCCGCGACGAAGCCGGATACCTGATGGCCTACGAATCGGACAAACCGGTGACCTTCTGCTTCAAATTCGCTCGGTCACGCGACTTGTCGAAATGGCAGAAGCTGCCCGGCCTGGTTTTCACCGGCGAGCACAAAGAGTACAGCGCCTGCCCGGTGCTCCGGTTCTTCGCGCCCTACTACTACGTCATCTATCTCCACACGGCGACCGCCGGGCGTAAGGGTTGGGAGCCGTTCATGGCCCGGTCACGCGATCTGACGACATGGCAACTGAGCCCTGCCAATCCCATCCTCCAAGCGTCGGCGGGCGAGGGCGTCAACAATTCCGACGTCGATCTGTTCGAATGGCAGGGGAACACCTATCTGTTCTACGCCACCGGCGATCAGCAGACTTGGGGCAGCGTGCGCCCGGCCATGTACCGCGGCTCCATGAAAAGCTTCTTCGAGAGTTGCTTCCCGGACGGCCAGACCACCGTGGAAGTTCGCACGCGAACCCCCTAGCTTCCGGCGCTAACCAACGCATTCGTCGATGCGCGATCGCCGGTCAGCCGGCGCTGTCAGCCGACGGGAGCGGCAGGTTGATGTCGGGCGGCGGTGTCTTTGTGCTGGGCGTCTTGTCGGCAGGCTTCGTGGGCTTGAACTGGGCCGGCGGCGCTTCACCACCCTCGTCGGCCTGTTGAAGCGAGATTTTTTTCCCGTCCGGCAACGTCACATCGAAAACGACTCGCTGCCATTCGCCAAGCCGCATCTGAGAAAGCACGTGCACCTCAGCCGTACCCTTGGGGCCACGAATCTTCCAGCGAACATCCTTTTCGCGGTCCTCGATCCGCGCCGCAGGCATTGCCTCTCGCGACGGCAGCCACAGCTTGTGAATCGGCTCTCCCAGCTTCTCCCGCAAACTTTTGTCCGCCTTGATCACCGTCGTAGCGTCCTGCACCACATCCAGCCGGTAGATGCGGACGTAGAAGCTCCAATAGAGCGCGCCGGCCCCGACAACTACCAGAAACAGAATGAGCGCGGGCACAAACCAGAGCCAGTTCCGGCCGAACCACCCTCGCTGCCGTTTTGGCTGCTTGACTTCCGTGTCTTTGCCTGCGGCCGCGATGGGATTCACGCTCATGGGGACGGCTCCAGCTTAATGAAATCGGGGTGAATGTCGTACCAACTTCGGTCCGATCCGTCGAACTGCACCAGCGTCCGGCCGCTGTGATTAACGGTCACCACGCGGCCCGGCCGATCGGCAAAGCGGCTCAACTCCGGGCGGCCGCCGTCGACCGTCAGCCGCTTGCCCGTGTATTGACGCTTTAGCTGCTCAATTCGTTCGGGTGTCATACCCAAGAATTTACCACTTCTACCCCTCTTGGACAATCCCTGACCTACCTGCGACCCTGGCCCTAACCGGTCTTCACGGCGTGACGCCCAGCGGCGCTCGCGTCAACGGTCGCAGGGCTGCCGTTGCGCCGGCGAGGAAGAAAAGCGTCATGTTCGCCATCGGTACAACCGAGACGTCATGGAACATGCCGTTGAGGAGGTACGCCGCCAGCGCGCAGAGCAGCAGTAGTCCGGTCTGACGCGCCCAGAGCGGCAAGGCCACGTCCCGCCACAGTCGCCAGGCGTTGCGAGCCCAAAAGCCCAGCATTGCGGTGAACAGGCCGAGGCCAACGAGCCCCGTCTCGGTCAGCAGCGATAGGGCCACGTTGTGCTGGATGAACTCGCGACCGCGCTCCAGCGGCAGCCCGCTGCACCGGTCCGAGAGGTAAGCTAGGTGCTCCGTCTTGTACTGGTAATAGCCGCACCCAAACAGCGGACGATCGAGGAACATGTTCCAGGCGATGGTAGCGAGAATCGGCCGCAGCTCGACCGATTCAGCCGTTTTGTCGGCCGTCAGGGCCTCGTCGCGCTTGAACGCCAGCAGTTCGTCCCAGTGAGTTGCTGTCAGCAGGACAGCCGCAGCCAAGCCGCCGCCGAGCAACGGAAGTCGCCAGTTCCACGGTAATGCCAAGCCGACAGTCAGCGCCAGCACCAGCACGCCGCCCATCCAGACGCTTCGCGTAAACGTGCAGAAGAAAGCTGCCAGGAAGAGCAGCGTCACGGCAGCAAGCGCGAGTTGGCCGATGCTCAGCGCCCGTCTGCACTCAGTCCCCTCCCCCTCCGGGATCGCCCGTCTGCACTCAGTCCCCTCTCCCTCCGGGAGAGGGCTAGGGTGAGGGCTGCGCAGCAAAGCGTTGGCATCGGTCTCGCTCCCCTCACCCCCGGCCCCTCTCCCGCGAGCGGGCGAGGGGAGGAAGCCCGTCGTCCCCTCTCCCTTTGGCAGAGGGTTAAGGTGAGGGCTGCGCAGCAAAGCGTTGGCAATCGTCTCGAAGCCCGTCGTCCCCTCTCCCTTTAGCAGAGGGCTAGGGTGAGGGCTGCGCTGCGTTCGCGCTTTCAACCGCGGCCACCACATTAGCGCCGCGGCGAAGCAGGCAGCCAGCAAGACGCCGTTGGCGATGGGGTTCAAAAGCGGCCCACGGCCACGACCGACGAACTCCGCTTTCTCTGCCGCCGTCGTCGCTATGTACGTTGGATACACGAGCCACCACGCCTTGAAATATTCCGCCAGCGAGGTGACGGCCAAGTAGACGACGAACAGGGCCAGCCCGCCAAAGAGCAAAAGAGCTGTGCGTTCCGAATACCTGATTTGTCGGGCGACCCAGTACATCGCCGCCGGCATCATGTAATTGACGATGAGCCATGCGACCGGCTGGCAACCGTTCAACTGCCAGTCGTGCGTAAAGGTGCTCGCTGTGAGAAAGGCCAGGAACGCTGCGAGCAGGATCTCCGGTTTGCCCAGCGGCTGTCGCTCGGCAAGTCCCCAGCGTCGCCAGATGATGCATTGCGCGACGAGCAGTGCCAGCAGTAAGCGATCCGCGGTCAACGGCAACGCGCCCTCGGTTTTGTAGAACGGCACGCTAAAGCACGTGCCAGCTACCAGAACGGTCAAGCAGCCGGCCATCAGTCCACCGCGAAAGAAGATCACGGCAACCGCGACCAGTGCGACGATCCCGGCGACGACGCCCAGCGTTTCCATTCAGTTGATTCCGTGAACTGATCGCTACGACTGTTGCTGCGCAAGGCCATCGGGTGGCGCTTTCGCCGCAATTGCGGTTGCGGGCCTTCGGTGGACTGACACGCGCAACCGGTTGGATTCCGCGCGAGCGCGCACATCGCCCCCACCCTGTTGGCTATTGCAAGTGTAAGTCACGGTCACTTACAATGGCCGCGATGAATGCCGTCTGTCTGGTGATCGATCGTCTGCACGCGGGGTACGTTGGGGCCTACGGGAACACGTGGATTGAAACGCCGTCGCTCGACCGGCTGGCCAGCGAATCGCTTCTGTTGGACCAGGCGATGATCGACTCGCCCGACCTGCAACGGTTGTATCGTTCGTACTGGCAGGGGTGGCATGCCCTGTGTCCCGAGCTGCCGCCGGCGTCGCGACCCTCGCTGCCAGCGATGCTCCGTCAGGCGGGCGTCGCGACGGCCCTGCTGACCGACGAGCCGCTGGTGGCTCGCCACCCGTTGGCCGAGGATTTCGAAGAACTCATCGAGATCGATCGGCCCTGGCAGGCGAAAACCGCTGCGGAGATTGAACAGACGCATTTCGGCCGTTGCTTCGTCGAGATGATCGAGTGGTTGCAGGCCGCTCGTGGGCCGTTCCTGCTGTGGTGCCATCTCGGCGGCTTGGGCGCCGCGTGGGATGCTCCGCTCGAGTTCCGTGAAGCGTATCGCGAGCCGGGCGATCCGCCGCCGCCCGAGTCGGCCGACGTTCCCGACCTGATGCTCCCACCCGATCCCGATCCCGACGAGTTGCTCGGCATTTCGCAGGCGTACGCCGGCCAGGTGACATTGTTCGATGCCTGTTTCGGGGCGTTCCGCGACTTCCTTGACGGCCTGCCCGGCGGAGACGAAACGTTGTTAACGTTATGTTCGGCTCGCGGCTTTCCGCTGGGCGAGCACGGTCGCGTCGGCCCATGCGACAATGCCCCGTTCGGTGACTTGCTCCAAGTCCCTTGGATGATCCGCATGCCCGATTGTCGTGACGCAGCCGTGCGGAGTTCCGCGCTCGTCGAGCCGGCAGATCTTTGGGCAACGCTGTTGGACTACTGGTCCATCGGCAACCGGCCGGATTCTCCGACAGGCACGGGGCTCCTGCGGCTTGCTGACTCGAACGGTCCCCTGCTCCGCGACCGCGTCTGCATGCTCGGTAGCAGTGGCCGCGCGATCCGCACGCCCGCTTGGTTTCTCCGCACCGGCGAACCACCGGAGTTGTACGCCAAACCGGACGACCGCTGGGAAGTCAACGACGTGGCATCGCTCTGTCCCGACGTGGTCGAAGGCTTGCAGGACGCACTGACGCAGTACGAGGCCGCACTGCCAGCGGGCCGCGTGCACGAGCTACCGCCGCTCGCCGACATGCTCGTTCGTGGGCTCGAGTGAGCACCAGCTCGTGCTTTAATTGCGACGAGCTTTTCAGATCGCCCAATTGTCGTGGGCGAACCGGAAACTTCGTCCTGCCCGTATTCTGCACTAATCCAGCAGGACGAGCTTCTGCTGTTCCGGTCCCGCGACGGACAAATTCCCCTGACCGTCGATCAACGCGTCGATTTCGGTTCTGACGCCGATGCCGTCCTTGTAAATGCCGGGCTCGATGGAAAAGCAACTGTTGGGGATCAACCGCCGCTCATCTCTGGTTTCGAGATTGTCGAGGTTCGCTCCGTTGCCGTGTACGCTTCTGTGGATGGAATGGCCGGTGCGATGGGCGATATAGCTGCCGTAGCCCTGCTCTGCAATGTAGCTGCGGCAGACGTCGTCCGCCTGCCAGCCGTAGACCGGTTCGCGATCCGCGAGCCGCCTGGTCACAAACCGCTTCGTAAGCTCTCGGGCCTGCACCGCGACGTCGAACATCTTCTGATACTCCGGGTCTGGCGTGCGACCCATAAATCCGCACCAGGTGATGTCGTAATAAATCCCCTGCGGCGTGTTCTCGCGGGCCCAGAGATCGATCAACACGCGATCGTTTTCCTTGATCACCGCGCTGCCGGCGGCCGAGACCTCGAAGTGCGGGTCGGCGGCATGTTCGTTCACCCCGACCATCGGCGGCGAATTGTCGCAGGTGAGCTTTCCTTTCTCGAACTCCGCCAGGATGAACTGCTGCACGTCGTATTCGGTAATGCGGCGGCCCGACCTGATGGCGTCAATCATTAGCCGGAACGCCTCGTCCTTAATCCGTTGCACCTTGACGCCGGCTGCGCGGTGCGATGCCGCTCCGACCTCGTCCACTCGGGCCTCCAAAAACTGCACCAGTTCCGCGGACGAAAGCACTTCCTTGTTCATCGACCGGACAAGTTCAACCGTCCCGGCATCAACGAAGGAGACCATCGGGATGTTGTTTAGCGGCGAGTATTGCATGAACACGCGGCGGCTTCCTTCCAACAGTCGCTTAAGCTTTTCATGCAGTTCTTTCCAGCCGACGTAAACGACGGTGTTGCCCGGCAACGAGGCGATCCGCCCCAGTTCGACGCGATGGATTAGCTTCGTTGGCGTTCCTTCCCGCGGCACGAAGTAATACCAGCGCCGAGTCGTAAACTTGGCAATGTCGAGCCCCAGGATCTGGTAGGCGATGGGATCTCGCTGGTGGATGTCGAAGAAGAGCCATCCGTCGCCGTCGTTGTCGCGGATCGCCTGCTGGATATCCCTTATATTCATGCTTGCCTCGCGCCGACTGAAGCCGTAATGGACGCGCGCCATGATAGCGGCACGCCAAGATGCCCGCAAGCATCTGCGATGCGGCCTGGGAACGGGAAAACCGACCCCCGCGACGATTTTCCACAACGCCCCTTGATTCCGGTAGCATAATTGGGCAGACGCATTCCGGCGGGCGTCAAGCGTAAGAACCTCGACCGCAGCCCAGGAGCTTTTGCGATGAAGTATCTAGGTCCAATCATCGTCTGGCTGATCGTCGGGCTGCTGGCCGGCACCTGGACCGGACGCATGGTGACGCTTAGGAAAGAAGGGCTCGGTCGATGGACCAACCTCGGCGTCGGGCTACTGGGCGCGCTGATCGGCGGGGGCCTCTTCCGCGTCTTCCACATCGACCTCGGGCTCGGCGAGCTAAAGGTGACGTTCGAGGATCTCATTGCGGCCTTCCTGGGCTCGCTGCTGTTGGTCGTGGTCTGGTGGCTGCTCGCGTGGTTCTTGCGCAAGCGGCGGGCATAGCGGCCGACGTGGCCCATTTCGCCGCATCAGTCGAGCACCAGCCAAGCGCGCCAGCAACTGACTGGCGATCGTCGGGCGAAAAGCCCTAGCCCTCGGCGCTTTTCTTACCGCCGATGCCGGGTGTCCATATAAGTTTTTCCCTCGCCAAGCCGAGGAAAGCCATTGCCTGATAACGGCTTATGGCGAAGCCTCCTGCCGACATTTCTGTTTGGCCCTAGCTCCGGTTAAAATGTGATGTCGGAAGGATCCGGATACAGCAGAGGGTAAAAGTCATGAGACTCTACGCCATTAGGTCGGCGAAAATCAGGCGAGAAGCGGAAGGATTCTTGGAACTGGGAATGCCCCAGCACGCCCTGCAGACGTTGGGCCGCCTCGGCGACCCGGCCGGATTTGGCGTCGAAACGCTCTACCTCTGGGGCGAAGGGCTCCGCACGATGCGGCGCTACTTTGAAGCCCTCATGCCGCTCGAGCGGGCGGCGCGGTTGGCCCCGGATGACATCCGCATTCGACTCGCCCTCGCATGGTGCTACAAGCGGACCGGCCGGCTCGATCTGGCAATCGGCAGCCTCGAAAAGGCATTGCTGGTTCGGCCCGACGAAGCGCTGCTCTACTACAACCTGGCGTGCTACCTGAGTTTGGCCGGCCACAAACGGCGGTCGTTGCGATGTCTGGCCAAAGCGATGCGGCTTGACCCCGTCTACCAAGACATGGTCGACGAAGAAGCCGACTTCGACCCGCTCCGCGCCGACCCGGACTTTCAGGCCATCCGCGCTGGCGCCAAGGCTCACTAATGGAAGGGACGCCGAAAGCTCCATCCCCTCCAGCACGAAGCGCAAAGAAAAAAGCCCACAGGCTGCGACCCGTGGGCTTTTTTTCTCACCCCCCGCGCCTCCCCCCGACCCTTATACGCTAGAAATTGTACGTGATTCCGAGGAACGCACCGTGCAGCACGAGGCTGTCGGTGTGCCGCACATCCTTGATGTCCGGGATGTCATTGACGTATTGCGGAAACTGGCTGTCCGCCAAGGCCATACCGGTCGCGGCCACAACGCGGTAGCCAGCTCGGGCGCTCCAGCATCGCGAGAACTGCCAATCGACGCCAACGTCGATCTGGGTCAGGAACGAGATGCCGCTCTGTGTTCCGTGAGCCGGGAAATAACCGTACACGGTGTGACCCGGAATGTTGTCGCCGGTGGCGCACCGGAAGTCGCTATCCATGATGTTGTCATACAGTCCGACCTTCGGGCTGATGAAGAAGCGCACGCCGCTGAACAGACAATAGGCCGCGTCGAAGCCGAACTGCACGCCCACCAGGTTGTTCGTGACATTGTCTTCGAGGCTGGCGACGCCGCCCAGGTCGGTCCACTGGCAGCCCTGCGCACGCGACTCGAAGGTCAGATCTTCTTGGAAGCGGAAGTAGCGCACGCCAACGGACCAGCCGATATCCCAGGGCGAATCGCACGCCCAGGCCAACTGCTCGCGGATCAAGTTCAACTCGACGTTGTGGAACTCGTCGCGTCGCGTCAACCGATGCTCTTCGGCGCCGTTGAACCAGTTCGAGGCGTTGTTGCCGTTGAAGTCGATGTAGTTGACGGCCAGCGGCGTGCTAACGTACCCGCCGGGCCAAGTGCAGCTTCGCTCGCCAGTGATCGCTTCCGTCGTCCAGTAGGTGGCCTCGATAGCGTACGGCACGCAACCACAGCAGAAGCGTCGACCGAAACGAGCCTCGCCACCCCAACTCCAATCGGTGCCGAACTGGGAGTTCATCAACTGCGTCTCTTCATGTCCGTCTCGGTACGTGGTCCACAGCCGCGGGGAATCACTTCGCGTTAGCGCCAGGGCCGAAATTCCCGCGTACCACTGGCAGCCGCAAGCCTGCTGGCAGCCGACGTCGCAACTGCTGCCCTCGCAGCTCGGATTGCAGGCGGCCCGCTCGAAGCGGTCCAGTGAGCCGCGATAGGGGCTGCACGCCGACGGATCGCCGCTCAAACCGCCTTGCTCGGCCAACATCTGATTGGTAATGCCGGAGCCTTGCGGAGCCGGCGTCGGCGCGTACTCAAAGTCGGCCACAGGCGCCGGCGCAGCCGCCACCGGGCCGGCTGGCGGAGCAGGCATCGTCTGTGCGGCTCCCCCCTGCCCCGCCGCCATCGTCTGGGACGTGGGCCGACTGTAAACGTTCGGATTCCGATATTGCGGAGCCGTCTGGTACGGCTGATACATGGCGGTCGTTTGCGGCGCCGCGCGGTATTGCGTCGGCGGATACGGCGAATATGTCGGACTGGGTTGATAATAGGTGGGCCCAGCGACCGGTTGCGCCATCGGTGCGGCCGTGGTCGGGTAGTTCGTTGGGTAGCCGGCCGGAGCGGCATACGCCGCGGCCTGATAGCCCTGCGGCGCGTAGGCAGGCGTTTCGTAGACGGGCGCTGGATTTTGCTGCGGCACCCGAAGCGGTTCCGGCGCGCCGTACAGCCCGTACTGGGCCCAGGCCGCCGAAGCCGCACAGGCCGCAAGCGACGCAAATAGCGCAATACGGAAGAGTTTCATACCGGACTCCTTTCCCGCCAATCTGGTCGATCCGTCTTACTCGTTACAGGAATCGTCCCCGGACCAGATACGGATTTGAGGAAACCAACGCCCACGCCGCTTTTTCCCATTAGCGCGACGCGCCAACCGTCGTAATCGTTGCGGTCACCCAGTCGGCAAAGTTTGCCAAGATTCGCCGGTCTTTAGGACCGGCAAATTTTCATGCCGGTCGTTGGGTGGAATGCCTTAATTGGGCGTGGAAACCCGGCTTGAACGCCGGTGCTCGCAACGATCAATAGCCAGCTGCGCCTTCGGAAATCGGAGCGTTTTTCCGGGGGCAGCCGAATATTCTGGCGGATCGGCTCACGCGCTGACCACCGCCCCATTCCCCGCAATCTCCTCCGCCAGCTTCCGATAATCCTCGGCCCCGTGCGAATCGGAGGCGTAATCGAGGATCGACTTGCCGAAGCTGGGGGCCTCGGCCAGACGGATGTTCCGGCGGATGCGGGTCTGGAACAGCCGGGCGTCAGCCCAAGGGGTCGGCTGGCCGCGGGCGTTGGTGAAGAAGGTATCGAGGTCTTGCGCCACTTCGGCCGCCAGTCGCGTGGCCGCGTCGTACATGCACAGCACCACGCCGGTCAGCTTCAGCTCGGCGTTCACCCGGCTGGCCACTACGTCAATCGTTTCCAGCAGCTTGCTCAGCCCGTGCAGGGCAAGGAAGTGCGGCTGTAAGGGGATGAACACCTCGCGAACCGCAGCCAGAGCGTTCAGTGTCAGTAGCCCCAGCGACGGTGGGCAGTCGATGATCAGATACTCTGCCGCCGCCGGTTCATCGGCGAGCTTCTGGCGGAGAATCGCTTCACGGCCCGCCATCGCAGCGACTTCCACTTCCGCGCCCGCCAGATCCAAGGTCGAGGGGATGAGCCAGAGATTCTCGCCCGCCGGTCGGCACACCTCGCTGAGCCGAGTCTTGCCGACCAGCACGTCATAGACCGACGCCTCGTTCGGCTGCGGCTCGATGCCCAGATGAAGCGTGGCGTGCGCTTGCGGATCGAGGTCCACAAGCCAAACCCGCTGGCCCGCGGCGGCCAGTGCGGCGCTCAGGTTGACGGCGGTGGTTGTCTTGCCAACGCCGCCCTTCTGGTTCATGACGGCGATGGTGCGCATGGATATATGGCGGCTATTTCGGACGCGAACGCAGGAGGTTCTCGGTCGAGAAGCTCTCGGGTGGTTGATAGTTCGGCGGTCAAGGGCGTATTTCCATCACGACTCTGACGGGCTTGCCCGCCGTTGAGACTCCAAAAGAGTCCTTTGCACCGTCGCGGCGGCTAAGCCCGCCGGCTAAACGGTGATGGCGAACTCAAAACTACGACAACTTCTCCAGCAGCTTCTTCAGCACGTCGGCCACTTTGGCCGGATCGTCGCCCCGCACGAGCCGCTGAACCTGCTCCTTCGGAACCTTGAGCTTCTCCATTGCTTCCGCCACGCGGATCCAGAGCTTCGACCGGGCTTTGCCCTCGGCCAGGTAAAGATCGGTGACCAGCTCCCCAAGCCGCTGAAGCATGATCTCGTCGCGGTTCTCGTAGTAATTACGAATAATGCGGTCTTGGTAGCTGGATCGCTTGGCCATTTTCTGGTGTCGCGGTTGCGAGGGTGGGCGGTCCGCATAGTCCCGGGCGTTCACGCGAGGATTGCGGACTGCGTGCCATTATGCGGGTTTCCGCCATAAGTTCCAGGGGGCGTGTGCAGGAAAGAGCCGACCGCCAGACAAGAGCACCGGAGCCTAAACGGTGCCGGCGGTTCGTCGTCCCGCCCCCCTTCCCCCTTGGGGTTTCTCGACTTACGATTGCCCCATGGCACGCGGCGAGCGACACCCTCTGATTACGGGGACGGTTGTGACCAGCCTGGGCACTCTGCTGTCCCGCGTCCTGGGAATGCTTCGCGACCGGGCGACCGCCTCGCTCCTGGGGGCGTCCGGCAGCCCGGTCGCCGATGCCTTCGTCATCGCTTTCCGCATTCCGAATCTCTTCCGTCGATTGTTTGGCGAAGGCGCCCTGACCGCAAGCTATCTTCCGGTCCTCACCGCCCAGTTGGAAAAGGACCCTCGCGTCGCCCGACAACTGGCCAGCGTCGTCGTCACCTGGCTGACAATCGCCCTGGCCGTCTTGGTGGCGGCTGGCGAGCTGTTGTTTTGGTTGGTCGCGTCGGTGTGGGGCAACGTCCCGGGCATGAACATGCTCCTGGGGCTTTCCGCGGCGATGCTCCCATACTTGCTCCTGATTTGTGTCGCGGCCCAACTGACCACGATGCTCTATGCCGCGCAGCACTTCACCGTGCCCGCCCTCACGCCGGCGATGCTCAACGTCGTCATGCTCGCGGCCGCCTGGGGCGTTGCGCCGAGGTTCGCGCCGAACGAGGTCGCTCAAGCCTATGTGTTGGCCGCCGGAGTCGTCGTGGCCGGCGTTTCTCAAATCCTCGTTCAACTCCCCATGCTCCGGCGGCTGGGCTATCGTTTCGACTACAACTGGGCGGCCGCACGCCAAGCAACCCGGCAGATCGCTCGCAATTTGGCCCCGATGCTCGTCGGTTTGGCGGTGACGCAGATCAACACGTTCAACGACAGTCTTGTCGCCTGGGGGCTGGCGGTATCGCCCAGCGGCCCGCAGTCAATCGGCTGGCTCGGCGTTCGCTATCCCATGAAACAAGGCGCGGCCGCAGTGCTCTACTACGGCGAACGATTCTACGAAGTGCCGGTCGGCATCGTGGGCATGTCGGTCGCCGTGGCCATTTTCCCCTTGCTGGCCCGTCATGCCGCGCGAGGCGATCGCCGCCAACTCGGCGTCGATATGACGCTCGGCCTGCGACTGCTGCTGTGCCTGAGCATCCCGGCGGGGCTTGGGCTCATGTTGATGGCCCAGCCAATCGCCCGGCTCATTTTGCAGAGCGGTCAGTTCGGGCCAGAAGACACCGCGCGAGCCGCGCGGGCGATCGCCTGCTATTCTTCGGCCGTCTGGGCCTACTGTGCTGCGCCGGTGGTTGTACGCGGATTCTATGCGCTGAACGATTACGGCACGCCCTTGCGCTTGGCCGCTTGGATGGTGGTCCTAAATCTCCTGTTGAACTTCACCCTCATCTGGACGCCAATGGAAGAAGCCGGCTTGGCCCTTTCCACGGCGATTGCGGCCGCCGTGCAACTGGTCGTGCTGACGGCAATTTTCTCGCGCCGCCGAGCGTCGCTGGGGTGGGGGCAACTCGCCGCCACGGCGGTTCGCACGCTGTTGGCCTCCGCCGTAATGGCCGCGACCGTCTATTTCACGCTGGAACGGATGCCGGATGGCGACCGGTTGTCGCACCAAGCCATTCGCGTGTGCGTGCCCATCCTTTGCGGCGCGGCGGTGTATTGTGGGGCCTACCTGTTGCTGGGGGGACGCGAATTGGGTATGCTGCTGACTGGGAGAAGTGACTGAGGATTGAGGATTGTTGATGGATGATTGACGATTGAGGCTTCGGTGCCGCCCTCTGCACAGCCGCCTTTCAATCGCCAATCAGCAATCATCAATCAACAATCGTATGAAGCAGATCATCGCTGTCGTTAAGCCGTATCTTGTCGAGAAAGTGCTTGAAGTGCTCAGGCCAGCGCCGGTCGAGGCGTGTGGCGTGTGCGAAGTGAAAGGTTTCGGTCGTCAGAAGAGCTATCTCGACGAGTATCGTGGCAGCGAGTATTCGATGGCTTATCTGCCGAAAGTGGAAATTACATTGTGGGTCGAAGACGCGCACGTCGACGAAGTGGTGCGGTTGATTGTCGACGTCGCCCGGACGGGCCGGATGGGGGACGGTAAGATTCTCGTGCTGCCGGTGATCGCCGGAGTCCCGGCATGATGCGATCGCCGCTGCGGAGTGCTTGTCGGGCAAGAAACAACATCAGCCCGGGCGCTGGGTTCCGGGCTGGTGCGAGTTGGCCGGAGATTACCGCCAACGAGTCGGCTCACGCCGATGGACGGCGGTAATGTTGGTAAGCTAGGATGACCTCGTAAAGGTCCATCGAAATGGTAACCTCGTCGTCGGCGAAGTCACGCAGCCACGTCCGTTGCGATTGGACCGCGTCGGCCAATAGAGGCATAATCTCCATCAGGGGAACGGTCACCGTTTCCCGTTGGGCCTCCATCACACTGACGTTGGCGGAGTCTTCTTGAGGACCGTTGTATACGCGGAGGTAGTTGGCTTTCACGGGGGCTGTCCCTTCCTTGATATGCCCACCCTGCCTGTCGCCTGTTGTATCGACCGCAAGTGCCTTGCGGGTTTGATGTTTTTGAAGGAAAATACGGCTTTTCCCGGTAATATGGGTCATCTATGGCAACTCCACTGATGATTGACCTCCGACAACTCGGCCGCGGACTGGATACCCCCCTGCGGCAAATCCAGGCCACGGTCGAATTGCTCGACGAAGGCAATACGGTTCCCTTCATCACCCGCTACCGCAAGGATCAGACGGGCGGGTTGGACGAGGAGCAGGTCCGGGAAATCCAGGGCCGCTTGACCAAGGCCCGGCTCTTGGCCGATCGCAAGCAGACGATCCTCCGCTCGATCGAGTCGCAAGGCAAGCTGACCGACGTGTTGACCGAGCAGATTCTGGCCGCCACCACGACCAAGCGGCTCGAAGACCTGTATCTGCCGTACCGGCCGAAGAAACTTTCGCTGGCCACGCTGGCCCGTTCTCGCGGTCTGGAAGCGTTGGCTCAAGAGATTCTGGAGGCGGCCCCAAACTGCAACGATCTCGATGCCCGCGCCGCCGATTTCATCAGCACGGATCGCCAAGTGCCCACGGCCGCCGACGCGCTGCTCGGGGCCGGCCACATTCTTGCCGAGCAGTTCAGCGAGCACGTCGAACTGCGTGGGCGGCTTCGCGAGTTGCTGCAACGCTCCGGCGCTCTGGTCACCGCACGCCTGCCCGGCGACGAAAAAACGATAGCCGTATCCGAAAAAACGTCCTCGCCCCAGGCACCGGCCGTCGCCAGGTCATCGCCGGCGGAGATCGTGTCTTCGCAAGCCACGGCCACCAGCAGCGATGCCGTCGTGGATGCGGTGGACACACTGAGCATCACCCTTCCGAAAGCCGAGACATCGGCCGCAGGCGGCGATCCGTCCGCGACCGATCTGGCCGTGGTGCCCATGACGGATGCGGCATTGCCAGTCGCCAGCGCGGACGCTCCGCATGACGCGTTGGCCATCGACACGCTTAGCATCGCAGTGTCGCACGGCGCCCACGAAACGTCTGGTGACGGGACGCATGCCACAACGCTCGATCCGCTGCCGCCCACGGCGCCAGCGAAGGACACTGCGGCGGCCGCCGCTCGACGAAAGCTTGCCCGGCAGCAGGCGAAGGAGGCGGCCAAGAAGAAACGTGATCTCAAAAAGAAGAAGCTGGAAGAGAAGCGGATCAAGGATTTCGCTGACTATTTCGATTACCGGGAAGAAATCCGCAAGATCCCGCCGCATCGTGTGTTGGCGATCAATCGGGGCGAGCGAGCGAAGGTGCTCCGAGTCCGCGTCGAATGCGACCTCCAGGCGATGATCAACGTGGTGGACGAGATGCTCGTTCCGCCGGGACATCCTCACGCCGATTATCTGCGCGGTTGCGCCCGTGACGCCCTAAGTCGCCTGATTCTGCCAAGCCTCGAACGAGAAATCCGTCGCGAGTTGACCGATCGGGCCGAGACCCACGCCGTTAGCGTGTTCGCGAAAAATCTTCGCAATCTGCTGCTACAGCCGCCGGTCCACAATCACCGGTTGCTGGCCGTCGACCCCGGTTTCCGCAGCGGCTGCAAGCTTGCCGCGTTGGATCAGTTTGGCAACTTGCTCGGCCAAGACGTGATCTACTTGGTGGGCAAACGCGATCGTCGCGACGAGGCGCGCGAGAAGGTTTTGAAGCTCATCCAGGAGCATCAGCTTACCGTCGTGGTGATCGGCAACGGCACGGCCTGCCGACAGACGGAGGACTTCGTTGCGGAACTGATCGAAAAAGATCTGAAGGAGCAAGGCGTCGCCTACGTAATCGTCAACGAGGCGGGGGCCAGCGTTTACTCGACCAGTCGGCTTGGCCGCGAGGAGTTCCCGCAGTACGACGCCGTGCTGCGCGGTGCCATTTCCATTGGCCGCCGATTGCAGGACCCGCTGAGTGAACTGGTGAAGATTGATGCGGCGAGCATCGGCGTTGGTCTTTATCAGCATGACGTGAAGGCGAAGCACCTTCGCACGTCGCTCGACGAGGTCGTCGAATCGTGCGTAAACTACGTCGGCGTCGATGTGAACACCGCTAGCCCCGCCCTGCTCCGCTACGTTTCCGGGCTGAATCAGCTCACCGCGCGGCGTTTGTACGAGTACCGGCAAGAGCACGGTCCCTTCCGCAATCGCGGCCAGCTTCGCGAAGTGCCGGGCGTGGGTGACGCCACGTTCGTCCAAGCGGCCGGTTTTCTCAAGATCCTCGACGGCGACAATCCGCTTGATGCCACGTGGATCCACCCCGAAAGCTACGCGGTGGCCAATAAGGCCCTCGAGCGGCTCAACAACGGCGCCGCCATCGATCTCCGCGACAAAAACGCCGTTGCGGCCCTGGCGGAACCGATTGCCAAGCTCGACTTGGAGACCGCCGCCAAGGAGTTTGAAGTGGGGCTGCTGACGCTCAAGGATATTGTGTCGCAGTTGACGCGGCCCGGTCGCGATCCCCGTGAAGACCTGCCCGCTCCGGTGTTTAAACGTGGCGTCATCAACATCGAAGACCTGACGGCAGGCATGGAACTGACCGGGACCGTGTTGAACGTCGTCGATTTCGGCTGCTTTGTGGACATTGGCATGCACCAGAGCGGGCTGGTCCACGTCAGCCGGCTGGCCGACAAGTTCGTTCGCGACCCGCACGACGTCGTGGCCGTCGGCGACATCGTCAAGGTCTGGGTCACCGGAGTCGATAAGGAGCGGCATCGCGTGTCGCTGACGATGATTCGGCCGGGCTCCGAGCAGCCCAAGCCCCCTCGTCGCGGCGCGCGGCCTTCGCATGACAAGCCCACCGCTGAGGGCGAGCAAAAAGCCGCGACGGCTAGTCGCCCGCCGCGCCCCGCAGGCCAGCAGCGTCCGCCGCGGCCAGCCGGTCAGCAGCGTCCGCCGCGCGAGGGTGGCCAACAACGTCCGCCGCGTTCCACCGGCGAGCGTCCGTCCTCCCGACCGCAAGGTCGCGGCCGGCCGCAACACGATCAGCCCCGGTATCAGCCTCGGCCTCGGCCGAAGCCGGTCGTTCCCATCACCGACGCCATGAAAACCGGCAAGGAGCCGATGCGGACCTTCGGCGATCTGGTGCAGTTCTATCAGCAGAAAAGCCCTGCCGCCGAATCACCGACGCCCCTTGCGGAGAAAACGCTCGCAATCACTGAAGAGCCGCAGGCGGTTGCACCTGAATCGCCGGCAACCGCGACACCAGCGGCGTCAAAGGCCATCGAGCCGGTGGTCGAGCAGGCGTCGCCGGTTGCGGCCGACGAAGCGCGATCGACGCCCGAACAGGCGGACATGTAACGCCAAGACACCACTTAGCGTAGCCAACCGTCCCGTCCCACATCGCCTTATTCCGTCGGCGCGAGCGCCAGTTGGCGGAGCGAATCGAGGACGGTCAGCAGGTCGTCTCGGGCGATCTCTCGCCAGCCGGAAACCTTGTGGTTCAGAACCGCGAGCTTGAACAGCTCGAAGGCATCGTTAACATCCGCCGGCAACGGCGGCAGCGCTGCAAACGGGCGCACCGGCGCGGCCGCAGGCGCTTCGGCCGCGCGAGGCATGTCGGACTCAATCGTCTCACGCTCGCGAGGCTCCGACGCCGTCTCATCGTCGAAGTAGTCGCCCTCGGCGCCATGCACTTCGCCAAAAGACTCCGAAATCGTCGTCGGCAGGCCGCCGATCTCCGCGGGCGAAAAATCTTCGTCTACCTCCGTGGCCGTGACGTCCATGTCTTGCGGTTCCGCATCGGGTGCGCCGCCGGTCGCCTCGCAACGCTGATTCCTCATCTGTGGTACGGACCACGTGTTCTGCACCGCCCCTTCCAGATACATTTCCGCGTCGTCCCAGTCCAGCGCGGCGTGGAAGTGGCTCCAGTAGAGCCCCGAGTATTGCTCGTGAACGCCACCGAACCGTTCGAATACCCGTCGCAGGCGGCCGACGTGTTGTGGGCTAACGTCTCCCACTTGCCGGCTCCAGGCGTCGTCGGTGAACTCCGCCGCGGGCGCTCCCGCGTCCTGCATCGCCTGGCGCCAGTCGGAGATGATCCGCCCCTTCTCCCAATTCGTGGTGCTAACCAAGCGGTTCCAACGACCGACGTACTGCGTAGATGCCTCGATTGCGACGGTGGCTGCTTCCATGAGCGAAAGATTCCTGGTTTCTGAACTTTCAGCCGTTCGTAGTCCCACCTTCAGGCGGCGCGGCTCGCGGCGGCCATGAACCGCTACAAGCCTGAACCACAAACGCGCTTCCCAAAAACGCCCGTAGGCTGAGCGTCCCGGCTCCTCTCTCGAGGGAGAGGAATGAGGGACTCGACCCAGCCTACGAACCTCGACGTGGGTGACGCGAGTCATTCTAACACGGCTCGCCGCTGAGCCTCTAGCGATGGCAACTCGCCGGGCAAGGGAAGCCCGACTATTAGCGCAAAACCGCGGGAAAATGCGAGAGTCTGCTCGTGCGCGGCTGTCGTCGCAAAGACCGCTCGCCGTGGAAAACGTGTCGACGAACCAAAGCCCGCCGAACGGCCAATTCCCTTATGGCCCCTTCGCCGGCTCCGGCTCCGGCTTCGCCTTGGCGGCGTTGGGCGGCACGGCCAGCCGCAAGACAAAGAGCACACGCTGCGTGGACGCGGTCTGTTGGAGCTGCTGGCGGTTCACGGGCGCGGTTGCCGGCATCGACTGTTGGTTTCGATTCTCGTTGACACTGCCGTCAGCCGGTTTGTTGGCCGGCCCGGCAACATTTTGACTGAAATCCTGCGGTGGCCTTGCCGACGGCGCCGCATTTGCCGGCGGTGCGGTCTGTTTGCTTTGAGACTGCTGCTCACCACCGTTGGTCAGTTGCGACTGCTGCTCGGCGGTGCGACCGTACCGTCGAAGAATCTCCTCGGCCGGACGACCCTCCACCGGCTCAGTGGAGACGCCGACGAACACCTCCGGTTGCGCGGCCAAGCCGGCCAACACCGCTTGAACCTGCGATGGCGTGGCCTCCGCGTAGACGGTGTCGGCGCGCCGTGACTTCGACCGTGCCGATGAGGTCTCTTTTCCCTTCGGCGCTCGCCTCAACTCATCTTGTCGAAACGCCGTTACGCCGTTGGCTTCAAGTAGCTTGTCGAAGGCTTTGCTGCGAAAAGCGGCCGGGGGGACGCTGAGCTGGACGACCAGGACGCTCGGCGCGTTGGCCCGGCCGCCCGCTTTCGCCTGAGAAGGCAAGCCGCCCTCGGGGGCTTCGCTCGGCATCGCTCTTTCGCCGCTTTTCTTACCGACAAACGTCGGTGTCGCCTGCCGCTCGTTTTTGCCGTCTTTAGCTTCGGCCTCAAGGGCCTTGCCAACGCGTCCAGGTTGGGCGCTCGCAGCCTTCTCCGGGAGGCCCTTCGCGCCCGACTTGTCGCCACGCCAGGTTGTTGATGCAGGCGGCACTGTGGCGACCGTTGCTGCAGGTGGCGGTTCGCTCGCCGGCTGCTTCAGAATCCCGCCGGATTTCGCCGCACTGCTGGGCGCGGCTCGCATGCTTGGCGGCTCGCGAGCTTCGTCGGCCGGCTTTGCGTCGCTGGCCGGCGGGCCGGAGGGCCTGGCGTCGTCGAGTCGTGCGATTTCAGCGCGGTTGACCGCTGGTCCTTGATTCCGCTGCTGCCAACGCTCGTTGATCGCGATCGCCACGGCAATGACCGCCGTGATGCTCAGCCAAGCCAGCGTGCGACGATTGATGAAACGCTGGAACACCGAGCGAATCAGAGGCGTCGGGGCGAACGGCGACGGCTCTGATTCGCCCGGTCCCTCCGTGATCATCCGCCGTTCGGCCGCCTGCAGCACCCGATGGCTCAAGTCCTCGCCGACCTTCTCCTGCGGCAGCGACTGGAGCGTCGCGCTCAGGGCGCGAAGGTCCTCGAGCAGTTGCCGCGCTGCTGGGTCCGTGGCCAGCAAGCGCTCAACCTCCTCTTGCTCGGCGGCCGTCAGTTCGCCGTCGAGATAGGCGCTCAGCAGTTCGTTCTGCGACAGGTCCATACGCACCGGGTAATGGCTAGTGGGTACTCTCTCGACGTCCCTCAGTTTTCCAGCAACACGCCCTTCAGCTCGTCTCTCAGTTGGATTCGCGCCCGATGCAGGCGGCTACGGACCGTGCCGACGGGCAGGTCGAGAACCTCGGCGATGGTCTCGTAGCAGCAGCCATCGATTTCTCGCAGCACCACTACCGCTCGATACTCCTCGGACAGTTGGCCGATTGCACGGCGAACCTCACGGCGCCGATCCTTGCGCTCCAAGGCGTCGGCTGGACAGTCGTCATCGTCCACCGGCTCCATCGAGTTTGTCTCCCGAAGTCGGTCCATCGATATCGGCGGTCGACGCCGCCGACGATGGTTCATCGCCACGTTGAAAGCGATCCGGTACAGCCATGTGTAGAACGCGCTTTCGCGGCGGAACGACTCCAACTTCAGAAACGCTTGGACCAGGGCCTCCTGGACGATGTCACGAGCGTCCTCAACATGACCGACCACATGGAAAATCGTATTGAACAGCCGGTCCTGATACTTCAGGACCAGTTGTCCGAAGCTTTCCGACTTGCCCGCCAGGGCTTCGTCGATCAGTTGGGCGTCGTCACTCACAGTGGTCTCACACAGAATTGGACGCGCGGCTAGGGCCGGAAGTTCCCGCGGATCGCTCCCGGCGGGCTAGCCTCCTGCTGCCATAGTTTTTCCGATTCCGGGACGGTTGTCAAACCCCCGTTGCGGCGGCCCTCTACGCGTCAGGACTCCTCGGTTGATTTTCAAGGTGGCGTGCTGGGTTCGACGCTGGGTCTGCCGCCTCGCCGTTTCGGCTGGAGCGTACCAGCGAAGCCAGACCCCCGAACACTGCGGCCACGGTTGCGACAGCAAGAGCCGGGCCAACGGCGTTGGCCAGTTTGCACGCGGGGTCAAGGGCCAACATCGTCGTAAGCACGGCGCCGGACAGGCCGACGCCGAGCACCATGCCCACGTTGCGGGCTGTGGCCATCACGCCGGCGGCGATGCCCTGCCGGTTGCGCGGCGCCGCGCCCATCAGGGCGCTGTTGTTAGGGCTAATAAAAACACCCGTCCCCAAGCCCGTCAGAGAGCACGCAGCCACGACATACGAGCAGGGAGTCTTGGGGCCAATGAATGACAGCAGCAGCGCGCCGCCGGCGAGGATGCCCATGCCGATGGCTGATGGCACGCCGGAGCGGACGCGGTCGGAGATTGTGCCGCTGATCGGCGCGGCCACGGCCATCACCAGGGGCTGAACGCTCAGTAGGATGCCGGCCGTGGCAGTGTCCATACCCCGGCCTCGCACGAGATAGAAAGGCAGCAAGAAGGCGATTGTGGCAGTGCAGATGTAGTTGAAGACCGCCGCCGTGACCGACGCAGAGAACACCCGATTGCGAAACAGCGACAGATCGAGCATGGGGTGCCGCGATCGGCGCTCGACATGAAGGAATAGCGCCAGCAGCAGAACGCTAATGGCCGTCAATGAGACGATGGGCGTCGAGCGCCAACCCCACTCATGCCCCTGGTTCAGCGCCAGCAGCAGTGCGATCAAGCCCGCCGTGAAGCTGACCGCGCCGAGGTAGTCAAAAGGCTCCGTGAGCTCCGCCCTGCGCCGCGACGGGATGAAACACGCCCCGCAGGCCAAGGCGACCGCGCCGACCGGCACATTGACGTAAAACGCCGCACGCCAGCCGAACGCGTGGGCCAACCAGCCGCCGATTGCCGGACCGGAAGCGAGACCTAGGTAGGTCATCGTCGCTTGCATGCCCATCGCTTGGCCTCGTTGCCGGGCGGGAAAGTTCATTGTCAGCAGAGCGGGCCCAGTGGCGAAGACCATTGCCGCGCCCAATGCCTGAACGCCGCGAAAAAGCACGAGCCCGCCGACGCTCGGCGCCGCGCCGCATAGCGCCGATCCGATGACGAATAGCCCAAAGCCCGAAGTGTAGACCAACTTGTGTCCGCGAAGATCGCCGAGCCGCCCGAAGCTGAGCAGAAGCACGCTGATGGTCAGCAGGTAGACAGTGACGGCCCACTGGACCTGAGCGACGTCGCAGCCGAAATTGCGTTGGATGACCGGCAGTACCGTGTTAACGATGCTGCTATCGAGCGCCGACATGAATGTCCCGGTCCCGACGGACAACAGCACCCACCACTTACGATCCATAATTCTTCCCGCTCGTCGCCATCTGCACCCGAGGTCAGTCCTTTAGTTGAAACAGCCGTTTGAGCGCTTCGAGCAGTCCGTGCGGCACGCCGTCACGCGACTCATCGCGAAGCGATTCCAACGGCGGGTGCAGAAGTTTGTTCACCAGCCGGTCGAACGAGCGGCGAATCTCTTCCTGCGCCTCTGGGCCAAGCTCTGGCAACTTCTTCAGCAATCGTTGTAGCTCTTCTTCTTTCGGCCGCTGCCAACCGACGCGAAGCCGTTCGATCACCGGCCCCACGGCGCGGTGATACATGTCGGCCATGAACCGCGACGTCTCTTGCTCGACAATCCGGGTGGCCGCCGGCAGTTCCCGGTCGCGCCGCTGGCGGTTTCGCTGGCAGACCGCTTCCAGATCGTCAATCGAGTAGAGATACACGTCCGGCCGATCGCCCACGGCGGGGTCAATGTCGCGAGGCACTGCCAGATCGAGGACCAATAGTGGCTTGCGTCGGCGCAGCGCTTCGACCGTGGCAAACTCCGCCGCCGTCACAACCGGCTCCTGAGCGCCGGTCAGGCTGATCACCATGTCGGCCGTCGCCAGCGCGGGCGCTAGCCGTTCCCAGGGAATAGCTTGGCCGTCCCACCGATGCGCCAGCTCGACGGCGCGGTCCAAGTGTCGGTTGACCACCGTCACCCGCCGCACACCTTCTTCTCGTAGGTAGCGGAGCGTCTCGTCGGCCATTTCGCCGGCGCCGATGACCAGGCACTCTTTGTCGTCGAATCGCTCGAAGACTCCGCGGGCAAAATCGCCGACGGCCACGCTGGGAACGCTCACACGCCGCTGATGAATGGCCGTCTCGGTGGCCACCCGGTGAGCCACCCGCAACGCGGCCTGGAAGGCTGCGTGCAGTAGCGGGCCGGTGTTGTCTTGCTGCGTCGCCGTTTCGTAGGCCTCTTTCACTTGGGCGAGGATTTGCGGTTCGCCCAGCACCATGCTGTCGAGGCTCGATGCCACGTTGAACAGGTGCCGCACGGCGGCCTCATCGTCGTGCTGATAAAGATGTCGTGCCACCTCGGCCGGATCAATACTATGGAATCGAGCGAGAAAACCAGCAATCTGGTCCAGCGACGGCTCGCATTGCTGCTCCGTGGCCGCGTAAATTTCGACCCGATTGCACGTCGACAGCAATACGGCCTCGACGCCACAGAAGGCTCGACGCCAGCGGTCCAACGCCTCGCGGGTCTGGGCCGCCGAGAACGCCAACCGCTCCCGCACTCCGACCGCGGCGCTGTGGTGGCTGCAACCGACAACCTTGACTAACATGGTTGCCCTCCGCCATGGCGACCGGAGCCAGAAGCCGGCAGGGCGAAAACGTGACTTGTTCTTGCTCTCTCCCCTCCCCCATCGCCCTTTGCGCCTCGCCTTCCCCAGTGTCCGCTCTGCACCATCACTCCCGTGGCAAGCATGATCACAAGGAAGATGAAGCTTACAACGGTCAGGTACGCGACCTTTCGTCCCTGCCGGACTGGCCGAAAAAACCCGCCAGCGACTACGGCGGCCAGTAGCCAGGCAAACGTCAACCAAGTGCTCAGCACCACCGGGTCGTGCCAGGCCAGCCGCAGCGACCTCTCCCGGGCGTTGATGCGGTCAAGCACCATGCCGGACAGAATTCCGACGCCCAGCATCAGCACCGAAACGACGATGGCGCGATAGTTCGCCCTCTGTAACCATTCGAGGCTCGGAAGTCGCAGACCGCGAGTGGACACGATCTTGTGTTTCAGGTGTCGTGCCTGCCCAAGATACATGAGTCCAGCCACGAAGCCCACGAGCACGGCGACTGTTGCCATGGCGAGCGAAAATCCGTGAATTGCCCCCCAAGCCCGCGATGCCGGCTCGCGTTCGAGCGGTGTTGCGCTGGCCGCCAGGCTGGCCGTGCCCACCAGCGCCAGTGCCAGTGGCAACAGAAAAAGCCCGAAAGGGCCGTGTCGATGAAACAGTGCGAGGTAAAGATAAACCGCCACCAGCACCCAGGCGGCGACAAAGAACCAATCCTGCTGACTCGACAGCGGCGCGCCCCGCTCCATCGGGCTGACGGCGCGGTAGTAGAGAAATGCCGTGTGTGCGAGCAGCCCCGCCGCGGCGAAAACGACCGCCACCGCCGCTCGAACCCGGCTGTGGGACCACAGCCGCGAGATTTCCAACCCCAGCGCCACGGCATAGCTCGCGGCGAAACAGATCGTGCTAACCCCGGACATGGCTTTTAGTACAACGGACGTATAGGCGTGATGTCAGCGTTCACTTTTCCAGCCCGTATTCCTTGACCTTCTTGTGCAGCGTGTTGCGGCTGATGCCCAATCGCTCGGCAGCTTTGATTTGAACGCCGTCGCAAGCGGCCAACACCTGGGCGATTACCTCACGCTCCACTCGGTTGACAATCGCCGCGTGAAGGTTCTCGGCCTGCGGCCCAGCCGCGTCGATTCCCTGCCGGGCCAGTTCGGATACTAGAGCCTCGGGATCGGACAAACGACCAATGCGGCGCGGCTTGCCGCCTCGAACCATCTCCGGCAGAAGGTCCACGGTCACGGCATCGCCGGGCGCGAGCACGACGGCTCGCTCAATATAGTTTTGCAGTTCCCGGACGTTCCCCGGCCAGGAATAGGCCAACAGCGCGCCCATGACGGCCGGCTCGATATGTGGCGGCTCGTGAAAGTTCTCGTCGCTGTACAGCCTGAGAAAGTGATTTACCAGAGCGGGAATGTCCTCTCGCCGTTCGCGAAGCGGCGGCAGGTAGATCGTCACCACGTTAAGACGATAATATAGATCCTCGCGAAACCGGCCGGCTTCTGTCTCATCCAGCAGGTCGCGATTGCTGGCCGCGATCACCCGGGTGTCGACGCGAATGGTCTGCGTGTCACCGACCCGCTCGAACTCGTGCTCCTGCAGCACGCGGAGCAGCTTGACCTGCAGCTTGGGGGTCGTGCAGTTGATTTCGTCGAGGAAAACGGTGCCGGTGTGCGCGGCCTCGAACCGCCCGGTGCGATTATCCACCGCGCCGGTAAAGGCGCCGCGAACGTGCCCGAATAGCTCGCTTTCAAGCAGGTTCTCCGCCAGCGCTCCGCAATTGACACGGACGAACGGGCCGCTGCCGCGAGGGCTCAGCCGATGAATGGCTTTGGCGATCAACTCCTTGCCGGTGCCCGTCTCCCCTAGCAACAAGACCGAGGCGCTCGACCGGGCAACGCGCCGCGTCAGCCGATAAACCTGCTCCATCGCCGGCGCGGTGCCAATCAGTTCCGGGATCGGCGGTCCTGTTTCGTTCGGGTCAAAGTTGGCAGGAACACGGGACATGAGAGTCGTTGGTAAAAAAGCCCCACGACTGCCGTCGCGGGGAGCGTTCTAATTCTTTGGGGCGGATACGTCCGACTTTCTTGCCGACGGCGCCGATGCTTCGATGCTGTCCAGGATACGCGCCAGCAGTTGTTGCGTGGCTCGATCCTCTTTCTCGCTTTGGTTGTAGCGATCGTACCGCTGGCGGATCTCCTCGACCGTCAGCAGAACGCCATGATCGCGGACGTTTTTGCGGAAGGCCGATGCGGCGGCTTGCCGTAGTGTCAACGGTTGAGCCGAGCGGCCGGCCACGTCCACCAACGCGCGCTGAGCTTCGGCTGAGTTCACGTTCGCCAGAACCGCTACTGCCTTGGGCGCTAGAGCCGGCGCCGCGAGGGTAGCCATCACAGAGCCCTGCACGCGGTGAAGATCGTATAGCCCGTTCGACGACCGGCTCAACTCGGCCAACAGGTCGAGCGCCCTGGCGGCCTGCCGCTGCCGCGTCTGCAAGCTAACGAAGTCCTGCGGCGCGATTGCCAGCAACTGATCGAGTTGCCACCGCAAAGCCTTGTCGTCGCGAGGCCGGGTGAATGCCTTGGTAAGCGGGTCTGACTTCGCCACATGCTCGGCTCGATCGAGATAGCCGGCCCCGGCGATCAGCCCCACGCGGATCGACGCAGTGCGTGGGTCGTGCCGCAACTGCTGCAACAGCATGGCAGCCGTCGGACGACTAATCGTCACGTCGATCAGCGCCACCTCGTAATCCGCCGATCGCGATGCCTGCGATAGCAATTCCCTTCCGTCGAAGGATGTGTGGGTTCGGTAGCCGGCCGTCGCGAGCAGCCCTGCCAGATCCCGGGCCTCCGAAAGACTCGGGCAGGCGACTAACGCGCCGCGGGTGCCCTGCGTCGCTGCAAAGAATGCAAGCGCATCGAGCACGTAGCTCGACCCAGCGAACGGTCGGCTGGGTTGCAAGCGGACAATCGTCTCTACCGCGGCCATCCGCAGCCGCCGGTCGGGGCTTTGCACCGCCTGTATCAACGGCGAGGCCGAGGCCCCTTCGACCAGCAGTGTGCTAGCCGTTCCCAACTCTCCCAGCAGTTGCGCCGCTGCCGCCGCGGCCAGCGGATGCCCCTGGGCCATCATATCGACCAGCAATCGCTGAAGCACGCTTACCCCGGCTTCCCGCGCCTCAACCAGAGCCGGGGCGGCATCGTCCCACGGACAGTCTGGCCCCTTCTGATAAGCTGCCGCTTCGAGCATGGTTGCCAGGCGGAGCAAACGGACCTGCGGATCGTCGGGGGCAATCGCGACCGCATCCGCGGCAAAACGCGCCGCCAAGGTGCGCGCGGCCTCGGCCGCCGTGACGGTTCGGGCCACGCACCGTCGCTGCGACCGGTCCCAACGCCACATCTCAACCTTACCGTCGACAATGCCGTCGACCGCTTGCCGTCCGTCGAAATACGCCTTGGCAGTTTTGTAGAGCATGGCGGCCGCTTCAGCCTTGTCTGGCGCCGCGCCGATTAGCTGCTGCAGCGCCTCGCGCGAGAGTTGGCGCGTCCCCGGCTGCTTGACCAGCGGTTGAGCGTTCGCCAACAGAAAGATTGAGGCCCGCCGATCGCCCATTTCGGCAAGTGTCTTGATGGCCTGAGCCCTGGTCGCCGCGTCCGCATCGCAGAAGACAGCGACGAGTGCGTCTCGCGCGGTCCGACCCATTCCGGCAAGCACGGCCCGAACGTTCTCATGCTCGGCGGAGCGAGCGGGATCTGCCAGCACGGCGATCAGCGGATTGATGGCCGCCACGCCGGCGTCTTGAAGGCCGGCAACCGCCAGAAACCGCTTGTCTTCCGACGGAGCTTGCAACTGCCGGATCAAGCCCGCAATGCGCTCCGCATCCTGAGACCGGCCGCGATTTGCCGCCATTACGGCGTCAGCCAGCTTCTTGGCTTCCGGCTGCAACGCGGCTTGTCCCGAGATCTCGACGAACGTCTGGACGCCAAGCTGGTCAACCAGTTCCGTAAGCTGTGTCTGGTTGAGCTTCGCGTCGAGCACTCTCTTGAGATAGTCTTTCGCCAGGTCAGCTCGTCCGAGGTCCGCCAAGATCTTTGCGGCCCGCACGCGCTCTGCCGGCGTCGTCGGCTTGGTGGCCAGGATGGCCGCGACGCCCGAATCACCTTTGGCGGCGTCTTCAACTGACTGCTTCGCCGTTGCGGGTTTTGATGGCGAGCCCGGCCTCGGCTTGGGCTCCTCTGCCAACGCGGGAGTCGCGATCAGAAACCCAACAATCGCGACCAGCAGCCAATGACGGACTGACGATAAATGGCTCATAGCATTGTCGTTTCGCTTCATTGTAGTCGCAGTGCTCTACGTCAACTGCAGCGACTCCTTCCACCGCCGCACCTGTTGCTTCACCTGTTCCGGTCCTGTCGAGCCGTAACTGATCATCGCGGCCACCGCCTTCGCCGGTCCCAGTGCTTCGTACACACCTGCGTCGAGTTCCGGATAGGCTTGCCGGAAATCCTCCAGCGGCAGGTCCGCGAGTCGGACACCCTGATCCATGGCTTTGCGCACCAAACGACCCACCAAGCCGTGGGCGGTTCGTTGCGGCACGCCGCGCCGAATCAGGTGTTCCATCAAGGTCGTGGCGTCGAGGTGCCCCCGGTCCAACCGTTCGGCGATCGCCGCCCGATTTAACTCCGCGCCAGCCACGAGCGGGGCGGCCAGGTCGAGTGACGCCGCCACCGTGTCGAACGAGTTCATCAGCGGCAGCGTTGCCTCTTGCAAATCGCGATTGTACGCCAGCGGCAAGCCCTTCTGAAGCACCAACAGCGCCTGCAGATTCCCCACGGCACGTGCCGTCTTGCCGCGAATCAACTCGAGCACGTCCGGGTTGATCTTCTGCGGCATGATCGACGAACCCGTGCAAAAGCTTTCGGGCAGTGTGAGGAAGTCAAACTCGGCCGTGGACCACAGAATCCACTCTTCCCCCCAGCCGCTCAGGTGCTCAGCGATCATCGTCAGCGCGAAGGCGAACTCCAGCACGAAGTCCCGATCGCTTGACGCGTCGAGGCTATTGGCAGCCACGCCTTCAAACCCTAGCCGCGAGGCGACATCTTGCCGGTCAATCGGCAAGCTACTGCCGGCCAGCGCCGCCGCGCCGAGAGGCAACACATTAGTGCGGCGGCGGCAGTCGGCCAGCCGTCCCCGGTCGCGATCCAGCTTTTCGCAGTAGGCAAGCCAGTAGTGCGGCGCCAACACCGGCTGCGCTCGCCGCATGTGGGTGTAGCCCGGCAGAATCACGTCCGCGTCTCGATCACAACGCCCGACAAACGCCCTCTGCAACGCGACAAGCCGAGCGTCAATCTCATCCGTCGCCCAGCGAACCCACAGCCGCAGGTCGGTGGCCACCTGGTCGTTTCGGCTGCGGGCGGTATGGAGCTTCCGACCCACGTCGCCCAGCCGCTCCACCAACGCCCGCTCGACGTGCATGTGGATGTCTTCCAACTCGGCGCGGAACGCGAACCGGCCCTGCTCGATCTCATCGCGGATTTCTCCGAGGGCGTGCTCGATCTGCTGCGCCTCGTCGGATGGCACCAGTCCGACTTTGGCCAACATCTGCACGTGGGCGATCGAACCGGCAATGTCCTGCGCAAAAAGCCGCTGGTCGAAGCTCACGCTTTCGGTGAACTGCTCCACGCGGCGATCTGTCGCCTGGTCGAACACCCCTCCCCAAGGCTTCTCGGCCACAAGAAATCCTCCACCGGTCTCAGTCGTCGAAGACACCCCCCCGCAGTCTACCACAATCGACGCTCGCTTCGTAGATGCACCGAAGCCACCCGGACCGGAAACACTGCGCGAGACGACCGACAGCGGAGACTAACCGTCTGCCTGATTGGGGGGTGTTTCGGCCGCATACCCGGCCGCGCCCACCGCCGCGAGAAGGCGGTCAGTCGCTAAGTGCTCGCCGGTCACATACGCCCGGCCAGCCTTCAAGTCGATTTCGACCGCCGTCACGCCATGACACTCCCGCAAAGCGCGACCGACGGCCGCCGCGCAGTGTTGGCAGGTCATGCCGGAGACGGACAGTTCCAGGTGCTCATC
>JAJFUI010000068.1 GCA_021372555.1 Planctomycetaceae bacterium
CCCAACTCGTCCAAATCGACAATCTGCAAGAGCACTGCCGCGTGGTCGAAAACCGGATGCTGAGCGACGAACGGCAACTGGCCGGGCTGCGAGAGCGGGCAGCGGCGGATCGGCGGGAGCTCGAAACCTGTCGGCGTGAAGAACAAGACGAGGCGGTCCGGCGGTAGCGGATAGCGCACATTGGGCTCTTCGCTTGCGTTGTGGTGCGGCCGTCTCGGCTGCACGTGCAGGCGGGACGCATGCACCACACACCCGCCAGCAAAGCGTTTCGCCCAACCGCCATAATCCGTTACTGCGCCCTCGGCTCTTCTACGCTTCGCACGTCACCCGGGTAAAATGGGTGATACACAAATACGGAGAGCTCGCTGCTTGCGGTAAGGGATAAGGGATGAGTGACTCAGACATGCGATCGATGTTTGGCCCGGTCGCGTCAGAAGGCGTGGCCGGGCCGGCAGTGGATCGACTGGGCACTGAAGTGCCGAGCTATCGAGGATTGGGCGGCGGCCTTTGCGGCGCGGCTTTCCGCGCGATGGGGTCGCTCTAGCTGGCGGTGGTGCTGATTGTTGCGTACCTGGGTGTGCTGGTGGCAGCGACGATTGTCGAGAAGGCCCTGGGTTCGGAGCTCGCCCGGGCGATGGTGTACGAGACGAAGTGGTTTGCGGCGATGCACGGACTGCTGGCCGCGAACATCTTGGCGGCGATGCTCGTTCGCTTTCCCTGGCGATGGCGGCAGTCAGGGTTTTTTGTGGCTCACGTTGGCATCCTGGTGCTGCTGGCCGGATGTCTTTTGACGAAGGTCTGGGGCGTCGACGGGCAGTTGTCGATCTACGAGGGACAGGCGGCGCATCGAGTGGTTGATCCTGCCAGCGAGTCGCCCAGGTTCGACTTGGGTTTTCAGGTCTACCTCCACAAGTTCCACCGCAGGCTCGACCCAGCGAGCGCAGTGGCGTCGCATTATTCGAGCGTCGTGGATTTTCTCGACCGGAGCGATCCGCCGAAGAAGCTGCGCGAGAATGTGTTGATTACGCTGAACGCCCCGGCGGATTTTACTGATCCACATTCGGGACTGACGTATCGCTTGTTTCAATCGCGGTATGAAGGTCCTTGGACGCCGGGCGAAGAGTTTGACAAGCTGATCGGGGATGACCGAAGCCGCGACCACTTGTATCGCACGCATCTGACGGTGAACTACGATCCTGGCCGTGGGGCCAAAGCGTTTGGCAGTCTGCTGATCGTTCTCGGCATGGTAATCGTGTATGGGCAGCGCTGGTTTAAGGCTCTACGGTCGAACGGATTGAAAGAGAGCAGCGGCGTTGAGGGATGCGCGCCGAGTGGGGCGAATGGCGGAATGGTGATCCGAGGGCTATTAGCCCCCGGCGGTCTTCTAGTGGCAGCGATGCTTTCGGGAGGCGCGGCTTTCGCTGGGACGCCTGAGTCGCTCGATTGGTCCGTGTGGCAACATTTGCCGGCGTTGGGCGATGGGCGAGTGGCGCCGTTGGACACGGTCGCTCGGCAGAGCGTCGAGGCCATCTGCGGCAGCGCGGCGCCGACGCTCGCGGTGGGCAACGAGCCGGCTCGGAAGTACATCGCGGCGGAACTGCTGTTTGCATGGCTGGCCGAGCCGGAGCGGTGGGAGAATGTGCCGTTTCTGCTGGCCAAAGATGCCACGCTGCGCGAGGACGTTCTCGGGCTCCCGCTTTACGACGCCGCAGGGAATCGCTTGAGATTTGTTTCGCCTGCGCAGTTCGAGAAGGCGGTGCGGGACGAGGCATTCGGCCGCCGCTGGGCAAAACTGCGGCAGCAAGCGGAGGCAGAAGGAAGGGCGTTTCAGTCGACGGACGCCTACAAGAAAGCCAACTCGCTGCTGGAGGCCCACACCCGGTATCGCTGGATCAGCGGTCGGCCAACCAACGATGTGTCGTCGCGATTTTTCAGCCGACTTCGCTTGGCGGGAGCGGCCTGGATTAACGTGGCGGGCGATCGGGAGGCGGCACGTTCGGTCAGCCGCGACCGACAGGTGCGACAGTCGATGTCAGAGTTGGGGCAACTACTGCAGAAACTGCTGGTCGAGTCACACAGCGGCAAGGCAGGCCGCGACAAGATCGAGCCGCTGGCCGCCAAGTTCGACCGCACGGCCAACGAGTTGGCAGCAAGGCTGTCTGGCGACCGGCGGCTGACCGGGTTGGCGGCGGAATTGAGTCGTCAGGCGGCCGAGATGCATATGGCGATGTACGACGGCGGCCCGTCGCTTCGGTTGACGCCCGGGCTGAGCGCGGCGGCGCTGGAAGAGAACCGGCCGATTGACGAGGACGCGTCGCCGTGGCTTGGTTTTCAGGCAATGATCCACGGATCGGACGAGTTGTTGCGGGCGTATCCGCAAGCAGAAGTGAAGGCGGTGCGAGAGTCGTGGAACGCCGTGCGATCCGTGTATGTCGATCGCGCGGCAACTGACCGGCCGGCGCGATTCGCTGCGGCGATGGAGCGGTTTGCGGCAGCCGTCGGTGAACTGGGCAACCGCATCGAGCCGGTGCGGGCGCGGCTTCCGGTCGTCGAGAGGGACCGATCGGCAATAAGCGCGACGGCCTACCCAGGGCCGCAGGCGATCGACGCCGAGGTCTTGTACAACCGGTTCGATCCGTTCTTTTGGGCATGGCTGGTGAGCATCACGGCCACCGCCTCGATCGTGGCGGCGGTTGGACGCCGGCAACGGACGTTGCTGTGGCTCGGGCTTGCACTACTGGCCTTCGGGCAGGCATTCACGATCGCCGGCCTGGGGCTCCGAGCATACATCACCGGGCTCGCGCCGCTGACCGGCATGTTCGAGTCGGTCGTGGTCGTGTCGCTTTTCGTGGCCCTGTTGGCGATCTGGCTCACGCTACTGCCCCTGCTAAGACGAAATGGCTCCGCCCCTCTCCCAAAGGGAGGAAGGCAGGGGGTGTCGCCGTGCGATACGGTCATCGGAACGCCGCGTAGCCCTCACCCTAACCCTCTCCCAAAGGGAGAGGGGACCGGCGTGCTCCAGCGGCAGCCGTTCCTTCTGGCGGGGGCGATCATCAGCGCGACGGCAATGGTGCTGGCTTATTATGCTCCGGCCACGGTGATGCACCGGGACATCGGTTCGGCGATGCCGATCCTGCGGGACAACTTCTGGTTGGTGGTGCACGTCACGACAATCATGATGAGTTATGCCGCGGCCGCGATGGCGATGATTTTGGGGAACATGGGGCTGGGGTGGTATTTGTTTGGACGGTACATGCCTACGGGAAGCGAGGGCATGGCGCCCGAGCCTACGCTGCCGTCAAAGGGGACAGTCCCATTTTTGCTGGGACAAAAATCGGGACAGTCCCCGGGCGAAGAATGCAGCACACGGAGTGTGCTGCCTACGATCGAGCCAGCGGAGTGCAAGCGGCTGGCCGGCTTCGCGTACACGGCGATTAAAGTCGCGGTGGTGCTGCTGACAACGGGGACGATTCTCGGCGGGCTTTGGGCGGACAACGCCTGGGGGCGATTTTGGGGATGGGACCCGAAGGAGACGTGGGCGTTGATCTCGCTACTGGTTTACATGGCGCTGCTGCACGCCAGGCATGCCGGTTGGTCCGGCGATTTCGGCATGTGCGTAACGGCTGTGCTCGGGTTTGGCGCGGTGCTGTTCACGTGGTACGGCGTGAATTTTTTGATCTCGAGCGGCATGCACGCTTATGGCAGCGGGGCAGGGGGGGCTTGGCCGATGGCCGCGGCTGCGCTGCTGCAACTAGGCTTTCTCGCTGCGGCGGGCGGGCGGTACTTCGTTAGTCAGGCGGCCAGCCGATGCAACGCCGACTCATGAGCAAGGAAAGCAGGCGGCCATTCAAGACCGTGACGCATCACTGCAGGAACGTCTCCTTGGCAACAATGCTATTATCACGCTGGTTGAAGAATATCGTCATCTGCTTTTTGCCCTGCAACCACGTGTCGCTACGGGGCGATGTCAACCAAGCGGCAATCTCGGGAATTCCCTGTTTGAGTAGCAAGCTCTTGACGACAGCTCGCTGGCTCCGTGCAACGCCATAGACCACCAGTCTCCATGTCGGCTCGTAGAGATTCGACATGCTCTTGCATTCGGAGAGCCCGAGTCGGCAATGCTGAAACTCCGCGGTCAGCACCGCGTAGTCGTCGTCCTGCGCGCGCTGGCGGGGCTTAACGAACCACACCGACAAGATGTCGGCTTGCGGAACCTCCGCCAAGTCCCGCATGAACGTCTGGAGACCGACCGGGTAGGACATATCGCTTGGCAGCCGGTCTTTGAACGCAGTCGTCATCGCCATGATTCACCGACCGAAGGCCACATGTTCGCCTAGCTCGGGGGACGACCAAGCGTTGCCTTGCGCGGGGAAACGGTTGTCCCGCTGGGGGCACAGCGACGTTTGCGACAAACGCGCGACCGACCACCGGTCGCGGCTAATGTTCTTCGAGGCCTTAGTCCTCTGCGGCGGCTTCTGGCTCGGCGGCCAGCGCGGCGGGGCCGGTGGCGACGCCAGCGGCGAGGATCTTTTGGCGGAGCTCCTCGACGAGCTTCGGGTTTTCCCTGAGATAGTCTCGGACTTTCTCGCGGCCCTGGCCGAGTTGCTGGTCGCCGTAGCGGAACCAGGCGCCGACGCGAGTGACGAGCTTTTGGGCCATGGCCAGGTCGAGGACGTCGGTTTCGTAGCAGATGCCGTGGTCGTGCATCATGTCGAACTCGGCAACGCGGAAGGGCGGGGCCACCTTGTTCTTGACGACTTTCGCGCGGACGCGCTGGCCGGTGACCTGTTCACCTTCCTTGATCTGGCTAATGCGGCGGACATCGATGCGACAGGAGGAGTAGAACTTCAGGGCGCGGCCGCCGGGAGTGGTTTCGGGGTTGCCAAACATCACGCCGATCTTTTCGCGGATCTGGTTGATGAAGATGACGGCGGTTTTCGACTTCGAGATCACGCCGGTCAGCTTTCGCATTGACTGGCTCATCAGCCGGGCTTGCAGGCCGACGTGCGAGTCGCCGATTTCGCCCTCGAGTTCCTTCTTCGGCACCAAGGCGGCCACGGAGTCGACGACGATGATGTCCACGGCGTTGCTCTTGATGAGCATTTCGGTGATGTGCATCGCTTCTTCCCCCGAGCCCGGCTGGCTCACCAGGAGCGATTCGAGTTGGACGCCGAGTTTTTTGGCCCAGGACGGATCGAGGGCGTGCTCGGCGTCGATGAAGGCGGCGATGCCGCCCTGGCGTTGAGCATTGGCGACGACGTGGAGCGCCAGCGTGGTTTTGCCGCTCGATTCGGGGCCAAAGACCTCGACTACGCGGCCGCAGGGGATGCCTTGGCCGCCGAGAGCGACGTCGAGGGCGAGACTGCCGGTGGGGATGCCGCGGATCGGGGCGGTGGTGCTGACGCCGAGCGGCATGATCGCCCCTTCGCCGAACTCCTTCTCGATCTGAGCAACTGTTGTCTTCAGGATCGGGTTGGCGTCAAGGATGCTGGGGGAGCCGTTCTTGCCGGCAGCGGTCTTCGTGGGCGATTGGGGCTTTTTGGCCATGGTTTTCGTATCCTGTGGGCGTCGAGTGAGCCTGGGTTTATGTGAACCTATGAACAGTATAGCAAGGTAGTTGGTGCGCGCAAAGGCGGCATCGGCGAGGGTTTGGCGGGGCTGGCTGCGCTCACTCCACCCCGCGCCGGGCTCCCGCGTCACCGAGCCGCGTGCCGGGACGCATCTTAGCAACCGGGTTGGCGGTTGGCCAGTGGGAGGGGGGGAAGCCTTGCCCCGCGCCGGCACGGGGGATAAACTCACCACAACAGGGTTTACGAGTTAGGTCTTAGGTTTTAGGTCCGATTATGAGACCAAGACCGAAGACCCAAGTCCTATGATCCTCTCCCGAGTGGGATCCACCTCGGGCAACGCTACAGGAAGACGAGTCGATCCGTGGCCAACAACATTTTAGAGCAGTACGAAACGCTCGTTCGACGAGCAGACGAGACGCTGCGGCGGCGGACGGACGGCAATCCGATCCGCATCCAGGTGGGGTCGGCCACCTGCGAGCACGCCGCCGGCAGTCGCGAGGTGCTCGACGAGTTCCGCAAGCACATCTCCGCGGCCGGTCGCAGCGACATCCTGCTGCACCAGACGGGTTGCACGGGGCGATGCAGCCGGGAGCCGATCGTAGGCGTGATGATCCCGGGTCAACTGCCGGTGAAGTATGAACGTGTGAGCCGGCAACTGGTCCACGAGATTTTCACCCGCCACATTCAGCAAGGCAAACCGGTGCTGGAGCGGGTATTGGACGGACCGCTGGAAAAGATAGCGCCGCGGGAGCTTCTGATTTGCGGGAGTGCCCGTTGCGGATGGAGCGGACCGCGGCCGTTCGCGACCGTGCTGGCGGAGAAGTTGCAGGCCGCGGGGCTTGGCGCCGATCAAGTGCGCGTGACCCAGGCAAGCTGCTTCGGGGCATGCAATACGGCCGAGGCAGGGCGGTTCTCGCATTTGCTGGTTCGGCCGGACAAAATTCTGTATCGCGTTAAGGACGAGGCGGAGCTCGATGAGTTGATCCGCGAGCATCTCGTGGGCGGCCGGCCCGTCGAGCGGCTGGAAGTGCCGGGCAAGACGGTGGGCCGAAAGTTTCTGGAGCTGTACGGCGACGTCGCCTTCTTCAACCGGCAGAGCCGCGTGGCCCTGCGGCACAACGGTGTCATCGATCCCGAGAGCATCGAGGAATATTTCCACTATCGCGGCTTCCAGGCGTTGGCCAAGGTGCTGGAGAAGAACGATTCCAAGTGGGTGATCGACGAAATCAGCCGCTCGAAGCTTCGAGGGCGTGGCGGCGGAGGCTATCCGACCGGTCAGAAATGGAAGATGGCGTCCGGCGCCACGGACAAGACGCGCTATTTGATCTGCAACGCCGACGAGGGCGACCCGGGCGCGTTCATGGATCGCAGCATGTTGGAGAGCGACCCGCTGAACGTCGTCGAGGGGATGATCATCGGCGGGTTCGCCATTGGCGCCCATCAAGGGTTCTTCTACGTGCGGGCCGAGTATCCGCTGGCCATCGAGCGCATCCAGCGGGCGATCGACCTGTGTCATGAGTGGGGCCTGCTGGGCAAGAACATTCTAGGCTCGGGCTTCGATTTCGATCTGGAAATCAGGCTGGGCGCCGGAGCGTTCGTATGCGGTGAAGAAACGGCCCTGATCCATTCGATCGAAGGCGAGCGCGGGCAGCCGCGGGTGCGGCCGCCGTATCCCACCGAGCACGGCCTGTGGAGCCGTCCGACGGTGATCAACAATGTCGAGACGTTCGCCAACGTCACGGCCGTGATCAATTACGGCGCCGATTGGTTCGCGCAGATTGGCAGCGAGAAGAGCGGCGGGACAAAGGTCTTCGCTTTGGCCGGCAAGGTGACGCACACCGGACTGGTCGAGGTGCCGATGGGCACGACGCTGCGCACCGTGGTCGACACGATCGGCGGCGGACCGACCGGCGGCAAGAAGCTCAAGGCGATTCAAACTGGCGGGCCGGCTGGCGGATGCATTCCGGCGAAGTGGGCCGATCTGGCCGTCGATTTCGACACGCTGGCCAAGGCCGGCTCGATCATGGGCAGCGGCGGCATGATCATCTTGGACGAAGACGACTGCATGGTCGACATCGCCAAGTACTTCATGACGTTCTCGCAAGACGAGTCGTGCGGAAAATGCACGCCGTGCCGTGAGGGCACCACGCGGATGCTCGAAATCCTCGAACGCATCACCAGCGGCAATGGCACGATGGAGGACCTCGACAAGCTGAAGCGGCTCGGGCTGCTGATGCGTCGGGCGTCGTTGTGCGGGCTGGGTCGCGCGGCGGCCAACCCGATCTTGAGCACGCTGGAACATTTCCGCGAAGAGTACGTCGCGCACGTGACGGAGCGTCGCTGCCCGGCGCACAAGTGCAAGTCGCTGATTCACTACGAGATCAACGCGGACAAGTGCGTCGGCTGCACCGTTTGCGCCCGCAATTGTCCGGTCACTTGCATCAGCGGGGTTCGCAAGGAGCCACACATCATCGACCAGTTGCGCTGCATCAAGTGCGGCCGGTGCTTCGAGGTCTGCCGGTTTGCCGCGGTGAAGCGGATGTGAGAGGGCGACAATCGCTCCTGGCCCTTAGGGCGTTGCCCTGTGGGCTGAAAGAACGGCCGGGCCTTCGGCCCGTGGATCGTCAATGGACGTCGGCGGGCCAATTGGACGCTTATTCGGCCGAGATTCTTCGCTTCGCTCAGAGTGACGATTTGGCGAAGGGCATCTGCAGTGGTGTTTGACATCGTGGCGTCCGTGACCTAGGGTTTGGATGGCCGTCCTTCGTGCTCGTCTTGGGGGGCCGTTTTGACTTATCTGGCCAGCCGGCGGCGACGCTTCGCGATCGGGCGCCTGGCGGTGATCTGGTTCCACAAGGGGGAGCTTCATGAGATTGCCCACGCCGCAACTCGATTTGCTGGGCGGCGCACAAGCCGGGGTGGACGACGAGGTTCGGGCCCAAGTTTGGGGACTGCTGTCGGCCTTATATCCGCGCAATGATTTGATGGAGCGGCGTCGGGATAGCCGCTATCCGTTTCCGTGCCTGGTCCATCTGACGCCCGTCGCCGCGGATGGTGTCACTCCCGAGGGCGAGACGGAGGTCGTGGTGGGCCGGCACCTTTCTGAACACGGGCTGGGCTTTTACCATCAGAAGCCGCTGCCGCACCGGCGGATGATCGCCTCGCTGGCAGACGGCCGGGGGCATTGGTTCGCCTTCCTGATCGACTTGAACTGGTGCCGCTTCACCACGGGCGGCTGGTACGAGAGCGGCGGGCGATTCTTGCAGGCGGCACTGTCGCCGCTGGAAAAGTAGCAAGTCGCCGCCAGCCGCCATTCCATCCTCGATTTCAGGCAGCCCTCACCCTGGCCCTCTCCCGAAGAGAGAGGGGACCAAATGTTCTCGCCGATCCAACGGTTCTCGACATCGTAGAGGTAATCGACGACTTGCGTCGGATCGCCGCCGAAGATTGTACGGTTGGTGATTTCAACCAACCGATTCCTGTTGTCCCACGTGTACTCGGCAATGTCCGTGTCGCCGGCGTCCAGAAGGCCATCCGCGTTCACGTCGATGAACCGGGCGATGCGGTTGCCCTCGGCGTCGTGGAGATAACGGTACGTGCCGTCGGAGAGGAGATGGTTGTCGGGACCACGCAAGCACTGCTGGACGAGCCAGCAGTGGAACCCGTTCGATTGCCGTTGGCATCGTAGGAATAGGACTCGGTAGGTTGACAACCTGCCCCACTGTACGTCGCGCCGGTGAGTTGGCCCGTGGGATCGTAAGCGTAGGTGGCGGTCTGGAGTTGGTCGGTGCGTCGTAGGTGCAATCGACGACGCCCCACGTGTTGCCCGTGGTGGCGTCGGCCGCGGATTTCATCTCGATGATCCGACTGGCGGCGTCGTACAGCGGCCTTTCCCGTTTAATCTACTTGCCGCGATTCTTTTGTTGCGAACCATCGGCCGGCAACGCATCATCGCGGGCCTCATCTGCCGGCTCTATGCTATCCGATCCGCCGCCGGCCGCTCTCGTAGGGGCCCTCAGCATCTGCTTCAAGACCTCGGGCGCAATGTCCTTGTTGATGAACTGAATGCTGGCGTCTGCCATGCCGACGTTCGCTCCGTTCGGATGTGCGCTTGAGATACACGGAGCTCCCGAACCGTTGATCGAAAAGCTCATGCCGTTATAGTTGAGGTCGCGGGGCTCCGTCCATCCAACTCCCAGCCCTCTAGCTTCCGCAAACAGAATTGAACCCGCGTCCGCAGGTCTACCGGTAAGTGACCTGACGTTCTTGGGTGGAAACCATGTCTTGTCCCCTTCGATGACGAAGTAATTGACTAATCGCCCCGTGGCGTTTGCATCGCCGTCGCTGGGGCACACGTATGCTGGCGGACGGCAGTCACCAATCTTGGTGTTGTGCGGTCCATTCCAGGGCTGTTGAAAGTCGTAAACCGTAGCGGCGGGAAAAGCATAATTCAATCCCGGCTGGGTGGCAATGATCGTCCGCCAGCTATGCATTCGCGTTCCGTTCGTCGCGTCGATATGAGCTGGGGGAAGAGATCCGTATTGTCCCTGATACATTGCTAATGCAACAGCTATGCCCTTCATGTTTCCCTGGCATTGCGCCCTCCGAGCACGACCTAACGCATATTGCTGTTCTTCAACGACATATACGACCACAGCGATGACAAGTACGAGTAACAGGCTCGCGACTAGAACCTTCAACCATATCTTCTCAATCGCTCGCTTCGACATTGCTAAGCCTCCACGTGTACGTGAAACGCGGGAAGGGACAAAGGGGAACAGAACAAAGGGGACATTCCACGTCTGTTCGGCACGACGAATGCGTATTGTAGCTGACGGCGTTCATGGTAGCGAGAATGCGAGAGCTCGCGCAGTGCGAGAAGGGGGTAATCGCGGGTGGTGATCGATCGCTTCGGGAGCGGCGCAGCAACAACGCGGCCGTGTTCCGTCGATGCCGGACCGGCTTGCTTCTCACCCCGCGACGTGCGGCGGCAACGATTCCAGGTGTTCCGTCAGTTCGTCCAGGTCCGCCCAGCCTTGCAGATAGAGACAGACCATCTCGTAGCTGCGAAGCGTGGGCGCCCGCCGGTGCAAAGGCTGATCAACAGGCAGGCGATGATCGCACAGTACGCCTGAATCTGAATGCCCACAGCTCAGCAAGTGTCGGCGGCCGACGTCGTGCAACCGCTCCAACAGCGGCAGCAGTTGGTCAAAGTACTTCAGCCCCTGAATGTCGCGTTCGCGAACCCCCCGCGCCCCGTCTGCCATACAGGTGGTCAGAGAGGTGTCAGGAACCTTTATTGGCGGGTTCCTTGCGGGGGCGGCCTCGGGGACGAAATGCCAACTCCAGGCCAAAACGCTTCGTCATTCGCTCCACCCAGGTTTCGCTTCCGAACGGCTGCCCTCGGTTCACACAACGACGCAACGCCTCCAACTCCCGTTTGTTTTCCGCCCGGTTCACGCGGCTCACCCAGTCCGCTGGTGCGTCGAAGGGCCATTTCGACAGAACCTCCCGTGATTCCGCGTCTCCAAACTCGCGCCGCCAAAGACTCGACCATCGCCACTCCTCGGCGCGCTCACACAATCCGGCACGCAACGCATTCCGCTCCACGTAGCGGCAAACCGTCCACAGATATTCGTCGGACTCGACCAGGAACGATTTGAAACGCCCCTGGTACACGTGGCCGGAACCGATTGAATGCCGATGCGCGTGCCAGCGCTGCGTGTGCGTCAGCGTCAGCCAGCCGACGAACGCCGAAAGGTCGCCGTCGCCGCGCGGCCACACCACGAGATGCCAATGGTTCGGCATCACGCAATAGGCCAGCAAACGCATCCTCGTCCGACGCACGGCATCGCCGAGGATGCGCTCGAACGCCTCGTAATCTT
>JAJFUI010000071.1 GCA_021372555.1 Planctomycetaceae bacterium
CGACGTGTTCCCCTTGATTTGCCGCTCGATGCTCACCGCCTCATACAGGCCGATCACAATCGGAAAAGTCCGCTCTCCGTCCACTTCCTTAAGAAAAATGAACTGCTGCTCATTGATCTCGCTGAGGATAATCCGGGACAATTCCATCGGGACAGGCATGGTCACGCCCTCCGCTCACGATGAGTCAAAAAAGCTCGCCGGCTTTGCCGCCGGCCCGTCCCCCGATTATACGCCCCCCGCGCCGCGTTTCGCTAGTGGGCAGGCCGGGATACATTCTGCAACATCCCATTGTATACGCGTCAAATCGGTTCGCCATCGCTGTTTAGCCGCCACCAGCACGGCGGCGCCCATCGTCCGCTCCATCCCTGCAATTGAAACCGGCTTCTCCGAGTGTTAGCATGGCAACGGCCAGTGCTCTGCCCGCCGCCGTGACTAAAGAAACGTCAACCGGCGGTGACATTGAAGAAACCGCGACTCTATTGGGTCCAGCATTGCCAATGGGCCATGTCGCGGCCAGTCAGCCAGTAAACTCGGCTGGAACAGCGTGTTTGCCGCTGAACACGGATCAATGGCAAAATCGGCATCAATAATAACCAACCACTCGAACCGGCGATCTGTTCATGCCCAAGCCCGTCATCATCCTTTCTATCCCCGCCCTACGCGAAAAAGACGTCGCCGTCATGCCGCGGCTGCGAAACCTCACTGCCGGCGGCGGCATCGCCGAACTGACCCCCTCGTTTCCTTGCGTCACTTGTTCCGTGCAAGCCAATATGACCACCGGCCGCCGCCCTGCCGAGCACGGCATCCTGGGCAACGGCATCTACTGGCGCGACCGTCGCCAGGTCGAAATGTGGACGGCGCCAAATGATTGCGTCGGCCAGCCGCAGATCTGGGACCTGCTCTCCCATCACGGCCGCGGCCTGACCAGCGCGGTCTGGTTCCCGTTGCACGCCAAAGGGTGCGAGGCCGACTACATTTGCACGCCGGCGCCCATCCACAACCCCGACGGTTCCGAATCGCTCTGGTGCTACACCCGCCCGACCGAGTTCTACGGCCTGCTGCGAGATCGCCTTGGCCACTTTCCGCTCATGAACTACTGGGGCCCCATGGCTGGCCTTCCCGCCAGCGCCTGGATCGCCGACTCCGCCATTATTGCCGCGGAGCAGTGGCAGCCCGATTTCTTCTACATCTACTTGCCGCAACTCGACTACGCCGCCCAGCGCACCGGTCCAGACAGCGTCGCCGCCGACAAAGCTGTGGCCGACCTCGACGATCTAATCGGTCGCTTGTCCCAGGGGCTAAGCGAAGCCTATGGCGAGGAACTCCTTTGGCTCGTGGCCGGCGAGTATGCCATTACGCCGGTCGACCACGTCGCCTATCCCAACCGCATCTTGCGAGAAGCCGGCCTCCTCGCCGTCCGCAACTCCGACGATGGCGAACACCTCGACCTCGACCGCAGTCAGGCCTTCGCCATGGTCGACCACCAGTTCTCTCACGTCTTCGTGGGCCACGCTGCTGTGGGGCAGGTTGCCGACCTGTCTGCCCAAGAGCCCGACCCGCAACTCGTCGCCCGCGTTGCCGACCTCTTCCGGGGACAGCCCGGCATCGCCGAAGTCCTCGTCGGCGCCGAACGTGGTCGCTACGCCCTCGAACACCCCCGCGCCGGCGACGTGATCCTCGTTTCCACGCCGCAAAGCTGGCAGGCCTACTACTGGTGGCTCTCCGACGACCACGCGCCCGCCTTCGCCCGAACCGTCGATATCCACCGCAAGCCAGGCTACGATCCGGTGGAATTGTTCTTTGATCCGGTCTCGAAAAGTATTCCGCTCAACGCGGCGCTCGTCAAAGGCTCCCACGGCGCTCCGGCTGAGGGTGGTTTTCAGCGCACCGTATTTCTCGCCTCCGAGCCAACGCTCCTGCCAGGCCCCGCCATGGCCGACACCGATGTGTTCAACATCGTGCTTCGCCATTTCGGCTTGCAGTGACGGCAGCGATCCCGTCAAAAGGCCAGCCCAAGCTTGACTCCGATGGTCACCAGTTGCGATGCCGGGTAGGAGTACATCGCCCCTTGGGAGAACACATCGCCTGAGCGCTGCCAGGTAATCGCGTCGAAGAACACCGAAGCGCTCAGCGTCTTGCGGCGTATCCCCGCCTCCGCCTGGCCAGTGATGTCCAGCCGCGGCTGAAAGGCCGGCGCATTGAGCGACGAGTCGTGCTCATACGTGAACGCGGTAACGCCCAGACGACCGGAGACGAACGTCTCAACGCAATTGCCCGTCATCCGCTTCCACTCGAGCCCGATGTACGGATAGACTGTCCACCACGTTTCCTGAAAGCCGAACAACGGCGTGGTGTCGAATGCGACCGTGTCATTGATGTCGCGGATCCAAGCCCGCGTGCCCAGGCCGGCGAAGAACTCCAACCCCGGCCAGCCGGCCGGTTCCAGTGGCCAGATGTACTCCCCCTCCGCGCGGACGCCCAGGTTGTTGACGTCAAAATTGGCGTTCGGCACCGTCGACACCCGCTCGGCCACCTCCCCGTTCCCGCCGAAAAACTCAAAGCGGAAACGCTCGTGGCCGACACGCCGCACGTAGCCCACGGTATAAAGCGCGCCGTCCTCGTTCACCACGTCTATCTTGTTGCTGCTCTGCTCGCCAAAATGGTAATAGTCGAACCTCGCATAAAAGGCCGACACGCACGGGCTCTCGAAGTTCACAATCCGCGGTGTCGCCGTCGCTGGCCCGCTGTCGGGGTTCACCGCCGATTCCAAGGGCCACTCCTGCCCGTACGCCGTGCTAAACGTCGCAGCCACCGCCGTATAACCTGACGAAGCCCACTGATCCCGACTTTTCGGAGCCAGGCCCGCGCAGCCGACCACGGTCACCTCGCCGAGCAGGCTGTGCGCTTCGCCAAACATCGCTGCCACTGCGACGAGCACTCGGCACACCATGGCTTGCGTTCGGTTCATGGTCAATCGCCTCGCCGCAACCTAGAAACTCAGCCCAAGCATCAGTCCTATCGTCGTCATCCTGCTGTCCGGTTGGTACATGCCGCGCGCTACTGCTGATTTCTGCCACGCCATCGACTCAAAGCGCGCCGACACATCGAACCGCCCAAAACGCAGCCCGCATTGCACTTCGCTCGTCATGTTCACCTTCGGATACAGCGGCATCGGATCGACCACGAAGACGCGACCCGTCACCGGGTCCACAACCACCCTCTCGTACGACGACAACTCATACGTCACTGCCGTACACCCGATCCGACCAGACAGAAAAATCTCGATCCCGTTCTCTGTCAGCCACTTTTTCTCCAGCCCAAGGTATGGGTAGAGCGTCCACCAAGTCTCCTGATAGCCGTCTGCATAGCCGTGACTGCCGACGATGGTGGCGTCTGGCATGTTCCGAAGCCAGAACCGCGTCCCAAGCCCCGCCACGAAGCTCGTTGTGGCCGTCGGTCGCACGTCGAAGTCGCAAATCCACTCCCCCTCGGCTCGAGCGCCAATGTAACCGGTCGTCGAGGCCACTTGCCGCCCGTCCTGCGTCTCTCCGCTGTAATGCACGACCGCATCGAATAGTTCGAGCCGGCCCCGCTTCGAACCCATCCGTCGTTGATAGCCGAACGTATACAGCGTGCCGTACTCGTCCAACAGCCGCTCGCCGTCCGTCTGTTCGTTCCAAGACAGATAGTCGAAGCGGGTGTACCACGCCGCTTCGACCGACTGTTCGCCGAGAACCAACGGCGGCGGCGCATTAGGATCGTTGTCCAGTGAGTCTTGCATTGGCCAGGGCGTTCCCGGATCAATCTCGCCTGCGTGTAGCGCATACGTGGCCAGAGCCAGCGCAACCGCTACACACGCCGAGCGCATCCTGATTGACGACCAGGCCATTGCCCCCCCGTTTCCCCAGCGCTGCCGAGCCGCAGAAGGCCGCGCTGTCGCCGCGAGCTTCATCAAGACGAGTCTCCGCGCGGACTCGGCGACCTGACCGGCGCGGCGATTCGAGAACTCTAGGTGCTACTCTTAGTCTCTTCGGCTCTGCTGGTCGCGGAAGGCGAGCGGATTTCGCCGACTTTTACTGTCGCGGGGACATTGCCGCCATCCGGCGTCTGCTCCTCGCGAAATCGCCGCTCCGCATTGGGATGCGTTGCCGCCGAAACGATCGATGCGGCAATTCGCGAAACATAGGCAATTCGTCGTCGTCGCTGCGCCGCCTTCCCATCGCCCACAGCGTCGTCAAGACACCTCGATGCTGTTTACCAGCCGATCGCCGCCGGGCATGCGCATTGCCGCATGTTGCGCCAACTGCTTAGTGTAATAGCTTTCGCAATGCCCCTTCAGTCGGACGCCCTGCGGTCCAACCTCAACCGACAGGTCTGCCACCTTGCGGTTCGTCTCGCGTTGCACCGCCCTCTCGATCGAGGCCGCAAGCGTCTCGGCCTCTTCTGGCGTTGCAGGAATCCGCGCCCGCCCGTTCTTTCGGCGTCCCGGATCATGCATGGCACTGGTTCCGTTATGCCAGAGCACCGCCACACCAATGACCGCCGCTATCGCGAAAAGCCCAAAGAAGCGTCGCCGTCAGAGAACTTGCCGCCCAGCGTAGGCCGCCGCCCGCGCCGAGCACGCACCGTCATTCTGCGCGCGACTGAAATCTCGTCAATACGTCAGCCTTAGCTGGCACACGCCGATTGAGCCTGCGCATCGCTCAGCACCGCACAATTCGCTGCCCAAATCCTACCGTTTCACCCGCACGTACACGCCGCTCACCGCTACTGCCGCCAACAACGACCATACCACCACCGTCCCCGGCTCGGGCACTGCGGGCGTCAGAAACCCCCGAACCTCACCGCCGCCGAACACGCTCGTGTGAATGTTGAAATAAGCGCGGTCGTCAGCTAGCCCTGCCAACAGCGCCGCCTCCGCGGCAGCCGCCGTCCCGCCGTTGGCGGCGACAAAGGCTGGGTTGTACGACGACGCGGACAACAAGTCCAACGTGTTGTCATATACCCCGCTCGTCACGCCGAGAGGGAAGCCGACAAACGTCGGCACGGTCGTCGCTACACCCGCCGTTCCCATGCCGGGCGTGGTTGTCGGCGAATGAATGTGCGCGGCGGTCGTTGTGCCCAGCAAACCACTGAAGGTCGCATGCACGTGCATCGTGTTTGCGACGTCATCGACATCGATCTCCACAAACCCCGTTCCAGGCGACGCGTTGGGCGGCGCTTCGTTGGGGCCACTCAGATTCGCAGTGTACACGATCACCGCGCCATCCGACTCCGAAGGCATTGCCAAGACCGCCGCCGCCAACGTCGCCAGACAAACCAAGCGAGTCATTTGTGCCTCCCTTGCGCGAATGGAGACCAACCGCTGCCCGGTAGACAGTGGCAACGCTGAGCGTCAGGAGGCATTTCAGAGAAACGCTGCCACGCACGCAAAGAATGCTACGTTCCGCGCTCCGCCAAGGCAAGTGGCGCAAAGCTGCCGAATGGCCGAAAACGAAGCCCCATCTGGAGCCCCGTTCACACAAACAGCCGGCTCACCGATTCGTTCCGGTGAATCCGCTTGATCGCCTCGCCCAGCAGCGGCGCGATGCTCAGCACGGTAAGCTTCGGAATTTCCTTTTCCGTCGGCAGCGGAATCGTGTCCGTCAGAATCAGCCCATCGATCGGAGCATTCTGCAGCCGCTCCACAGAACTGCCAACCAGCAGCCCGTGCGTCGCGGCCAGGTAAATCTGCCGCGCTCCGTGCTGGTGCATCACCTCCGCCGCGCCGCAGATCGAACCGGCCGTGCTAATCATGTCATCGAAGATCAGCGCCACCCGCCCCTCGACCTTGCCGCCAATGACGTTCGCCTGCTTCGTCCGCTCGGCCGAACTGCGACGCTTGTCGATGATCGCCAAGTGGCCGCCCAGCCGCGACATGTGCGCCAACGCCCGCTTGATGCTCCCTTCGTCCGGGCTGACGACGACAAAATCATCGCCCGACAGATCCATCTGCTTGAAGTGCTCGTCGATCACCGGCGCGGCGTACAGATGGTCCACCGGGATGTCGAAGAAGCCCTGAATCTGGGCCGTATGCAGATCCATCGCCAGCACGCGATCGGCCCCAGCCCGAGTGATCAGGTTCGCCACCAGTTTCGCCGTGATCGGCACCCGTCCCTCGTCCTTGCGATCCTGTCGGGCATAGCCGAAATAAGGAATCACTGCCGTGATCCGCTCGGCGCTGGCCCGCTTGAAACTCTCCACCATGATCAACAGTTCCATCAGGTTCTCGTTGACTGGTGGACAAGTCGGCTGCACGATGAAGACGTCGCGGCCGCGCACATCCTCGTCGATCTTGCAAGAAATCTCGCCGTCCGGGAAGTTGCCCATCATCGCCCGGCCCAGCGGCAGCCCCAGATACTCGCAAATTCGTTTGGCCAAAGCCGGATGAGCACGACCGGTGAAGAGTTTCATCGAATTCATGGTAACAATTAATGAACTTGGAAACGGGACCGACGCTATCGCGGTCGCGGGTGAAACACGCGAGACCCTCCACCGCCGACAAGCAAGCGCTCCACAATCTTCCCACGGATGCCTCCCTGGTTTCAAGGGGGAGCCTGCCGCTTTTCACCCCGCCCGCGGTTCGCGTCAAAAAATCCAAATCATTGACACCACCGTTGCTTCAGCTACAATGTAAGGTTTTTCCGGCGCAAACCACGAGAGAAATCCGTTGG
>JAJFUI010000115.1 GCA_021372555.1 Planctomycetaceae bacterium
AGGTCTTCGGCAAACGCCTTTGGGTTAAGGTCTTGGCCATCGACGTGCCGAGCGAGCCCGTTCCAATCCACGGTCATGCCGAGATCAAAGACGCGTTCTCGCATGAACTTGCCGACAGCCTTGTTGTTAACCCAGTCGCCACGGCTCGCGTTGGCGATGTCGGCGCCCGGATGAATGGCCCGATTCAGCGCATGCTCCATTTGCGAGGCGAACATCTCGCCCATCGCGTAGTTGTGGTAATAGACTGGGGCTCCGACGATGTGATATTTGGCCGCGTAATCGGGCTCATCACGCCCTTCGGGCCGCTTGAGCTCCTGGTACTTCTCGACCAAGTCCCACCAGAGCTTGTTCAGATCTTGATCGGGGTTCGCATAGAGTGCGGCCTCGAAATGGACCATCACTTGGGCCCAACGGGAGAAGACCAACAGACGGTTCCGGCGGAACTTGGCTGCAGCAGCCCGATACCGATCTGGGTCCGGCACCTTGACGCCCATTGCCATCAGCCAATCGACGTTCCTCGCATTGCGTTCAAACATCATCGCCACGCCCTCGGTCGACAGCGTGTGGGCCTCGATGCGCATGGCATAAGGCAGGGTGCGTGGAATGTTCTTTGAATAGACCGCGTGCCCAAACTCATGCAGCGTCGTGGTCGTCCACGTGGCGTTCCGGACGATGTTTTCGAGGACGCGAACATCGCCCTCACGGTTCATGTCTTGGCAGAAGGCATGCGGGTTCTTGCCCGGCTTCTCATACAGGTCGCAACGAGGCAACAGGTCGTTGATCGGCAGGCCGATCCCTGTGTAGAACGTCTTAACCAACTTGACGACGTCTATATCCTTGTAAACCGACTCAGGGATCTCGCCTTGCACCGCCGGCGGTTCCTGGAAGAACGGATCGTGGTAGTGCCACGGCCGCAGGTCATCCACGGCAATGCCGTAGTTCTGCGCCAGCGCGGCATCCATCTCACCTTTCGCCTGATGGAACAGTCCGCGGGTCAACTCGTCGAGCTGGTCGAAAAGCTTCAGCACCTGCTGCTTGTCCTGCTCGCCCAATTGGAGCCGCATTTCGTAGAAGTCCGCAAAGCCGAGCTTGCGGGCGGCCTCGTTCCGCAGGGCTATCAGTTCCTTAAGGTCCACGAGCACCTTGGGGCCAACCTTCTTGCTGGCCTCCCACACGGCACGCCGCTGCTTCGAGTCGCGGGACTTCGTCAAAACCTGGCGAACGTCGTTGTCGGTCAGCTCTTTGCCGTCGACGCTCGGGCGGAAGACGTTGAATGCCCGCTGAATGGCGTTCGCCTTGGCCGACATCTTCTTGATCAGCGCGGGCGGAATCTGCCGCTCGAGATAATACAGATAAAGGACCTTGATCTGCCTGGCCAGCAGCGGATCCGAGACGCCAGCCTCCTTGATCGCCTTTAGCTCAGCGAAGTTTTCTGGCTCCGACAACTTGAGGTCCAACGCCTGCTCGGCTTGCTCCTTTTTGCCGAAGTCCTCCTCCTTACCGCTAACGTTGGCCACCCACGAACAGAGATTCATCTGAATTTCCAACGGTCGCACGGTCGCTTCGTACTGCTCGATGAAGCGTTTCGCCCGAGCGTCGTTCGGCGTCAGCTCTCCCGCCACAGCGTTACTGGCGGCTGCCATGGTCAAAAAACCGAGACTTACAGTCACAACAACGTGCGAAAACGACATGCGATACTCCTGTAATCGAATGCTCGTGGGCCTGCATGTTCGTATGCTACGAGGGCGGTCGCCAAGCCGCAAGGGCCGGCCGCCTTTGATACGGAAAAAGCCGACCAAAGATGCCGCATCGCCGACACGTGGGCCGCCTCACCCACTTGTCAACCTTGTCGACGCAATCATCGTTTTCGAAATATCCGCCGCAGCGTTCTTTGCTGCTGTATTCGGAAAACCCGGTCTGCCAGGGTAGCCCCAGATCCCTGCTCCCGCCCGCGTACCCCTCACTTTGCCACCTCCGACCGCGGTTGCTGGACCGATCGGTACGCAAATGCCGACATACCAAAGAGTTGCCGCTGGTTTCGAGTCGGGCGACCAGCCCCCCTTGCGCCTGGCAGGCGAAAGGCTAGACTTAGGAGGGTTTTGCAGGCCGACCGGCACTGCCGTAGGGCAGTTTGCATTTGTATCCCCATCGACAAGCGGCTAAAATGCATGGTTTACCGCAACTAAGGAGCCGATCCGGTGCAGTTGAACATTTCGATCCGGCACGGGCACGTCAGCGAGCCGACTCAGGCACTTGTCCGCGAAAAAGTGGAAAAGCTGACCCGACTCTATGATCGCATTTCCGCCATCGAGATCACCTTGGATGTGGAGCATCGAGAGTTGCCCCGGGTCGATCTCAAGGTTTCGGCCAAAAAGCACGACTTCGTCGCGACCGAACAGGCCGAGAATCTGATCGCCGCCGTTGACATCGCGGTCGAGCGGATGGAGCAGCAACTGCGCAAGCACAAAGAGAAGGTTCAAGACCGTCATCGGGGCGCCGGGCACCGCGAGGAGTAAAAGGACCGTGAGGCAGGTTGACGGCCTGCCCCGCCTAGGAGAAGTAACGAATGAAGTTCGCTGATTTTATCTGTAGCGAGGCGATCCTCGCGCAGCTTGACGCCCAGGACAAGGAATCCACAATCCGCGAAATGGTCCAGGCGTTGTGCCGGGCAGGAAAGGTCGAAAACGAAGAGTTCGAGAGCATTGTCAAGGCAATTCTCAAACGCGAGGAATTGGGCAGCACCGGCATCGGCCGTGGCGTCGCCGTCCCGCACACCAAGCACCCAAGCGTCAACCGTCTAGTCGGTACCGTTGCCGTCAGCCCCCAAGGGGTCGATTTCGCCAGCCTTGACGGCGAGCCCGTCCATCTGTTCTTCCTGTTGATCTCTCCACCCGACCGACCGGGCGACCATCTGCGGGCGCTCGAGAACATCTCTCGCCAGCTCCGCGATGACACTTTCTGCCGCTTCCTCAAACAGTCCAAGTCCGTCGAGGACATCAAGACCGTCTTAATGGAAGCCGACAACAACCAGTTCGGATCCTGACCAAACCCCATGTCCGAGACGGCCATAACCCGAACCGTCGTGGTCACCGATCCGGCGGGCGTTCACGCCCGGACCGCCGTGGCCATCGCTGAGGTCGTGCGCCGCGGGCAAGCGACCGTGACGCTGATCAAGGATTATCAACGCGTCCCCGCCACCGAGGTCCTGCAAGTGTTGACGCTCGTGGCGGAGCCCGGCGAAACCCTCCAGATCGAGGCTCAGGGCCCCGACGCCAATGCCGTTTTGGACCAGCTTGAGCCCCTATTCGCCGGGCAATTCGGCGAAGAGGCTCAACCGTTCGCAAAGTAGATTGGCACAAGGTAATCCGCACGTTCCCTGTGCGGGAGATGCGGCACGCGAAGGTATCGCCTACAATGAAGGCAGACCGCGGCACACGGCCTGTGCTGCTATGAGGAAGTCGGCACACCGCGTGCCGCCCGAACAACGCCGATGAGAAAACTGCAAGGCATAGCCGTCTCGCCCGGTGTGGCCATTGGCGAGGCGCTGGTGATGGACAACGAGGGATTCCGGATCCCCCGTCGGTTCGTCGCGCGCGATGCGGTCGTCGATGAATTGGAACGATTGGAAAAGGCTGTCGCCGCGGCCGCCACCGAAATCGCCCACCATCGCGAGACCGTCTCCGCCGAGCTTGGCGAAAAATACGGCGGCATCTTTGAGGCCCACTTGCAGATGCTGCAGGATGCCAAGCTCCGCAGCGAAGTCGAGGAAATGATCCGCCAGCGGCACTACTCCCCGGAGTACGCCGTAAGCCGCGTTCTGCGCCGCTACGCCCAGGTTTTCCAGCGTCTGGAAAGCTCTTACTTGGCCGAGCGAGCCAGCGACATTTTTGACATCGAAAAACGCCTGCTTCGCCACCTGTTGGGCCGCCGTCGCGAGGGAATTGCTCACCTCACCTCGCCCGTGCTAGTGTTGGCCCACAACCTCACGCCGAGTGAAACGGCCAACCTCGACCGACGGTTCGTCCGCGGGTTTGTGACCGAAGTCGGCGGGCCAGGCAGCCACACGGCCATCGTCGCGGAAGCACTGGAAATTCCCGCCGTCGTCGGCACCGGCGCGTTCCTGACCGAGGTCTCCGGCGGCGAACTGACGATCATCGACGGCGACAAGGGGCTGGTCATCCTCCAGCCCGACGAGGAGACGCTTAATCGCTACCGCCGGGAGGCCGAAGAGCTTCGGATCCAGGCCACCAAGCTCGAACCGCTGCGCGAGCTGCCGGCCGAAACCCGCGACGGCGTCCGCGTCCAGTTGCTCGGAAACATCGAATTTCCCTATGAGGTCGATCACTGCGTCGACCGCGGCGCCGACGGCGTCGGCCTCTATCGCACCGAATTCCTCTACCTGGGCGCCGACAGCGAGCCAACCGAAGAGGTTCACCTCCAAGCCTATACCCGCGTCGTCCAGGCGATGGGCGACAAGCCCGTCGTTATTCGCACGTTCGACCTGGGCGCGGACAAGATGCCGAACATGGCGCGTATGGAGGACGAGCGAAATCCCTGCCTCGGTCTGCGAAGCATCCGATTGGCGCTTCGCAATCTGCCGATCTTCCGCACCCAACTGCGGGCGATCATGCGTGCCACGCCGCTCGGCAAAGTCCGCATCATGTTCCCGCTGGTCTCCACTCTGCTCGAGCTCCGGCAAGCGAAAATGGTGCTCGCGGACGTGATGGAGGACCTACAGGAACACAACGTGCCCTTCGACCGCGACGTCCCGGTGGGGATGATGGTCGAAACGCCCGCCGCCGTAATGATGGCGGATCGTTTTGTCGAGGAGGTTGACTTCCTCAGCTTGGGCACCAACGACCTGATTCAGTACGCGTTGGCCGTTGACCGCAGCAATAAGGACGTCGTGAACCTTTACAATCCCGCCGATCCGGCCGTGCTGCGTCTCATTGCCATGGCGATCCAGGCCGCAAGCCGAAAACAGTTGCCGATCAGCATGTGTGGGCAAATGAGCGGCAGCCCGCTGTACACCATGCTCTTGCTCGGAATGGGGCTACGACAGCTCAGCGTCACGCCAAGCGCAATTCCCGAGGTAAAGAGCCTTTGCCGCAGCGTCACTATCCCTGAGTGTCAGGCGGTGGCGCAGCGTGTGATGGGCATGGAACACGCCCGCGACGTGAAAAACTATCTCAAGGAGGAGGTCAAGAAATACGTGCGGGAGATAACGGAGTGAGAGCCGTCGCGCGACTTGCTTGAAAGGCGCGACCAGGGTTCGCAAAACAGGGGTCGGCCCGCTACCTAGAGCAGAACTGCGCCGCCCTCCGAACCCTCTCCAAACGACGAGAGACTTTTACGAATACAAACGGTTTTTTTGAGGTTCCCCGCCGGCAACGGCAGTGGCGGGGAAAGTCGGATTGATGGTTCGACTACGAGTACGCATTCGTTTTGCTAAGCAGGGAGACCTGCGGCTGATCGGGCACCGCGATCTCATGCGGTGCCTGGAGCGGCTGTTCCGCCGCGCCGGCTTGCCACTGGGCTTTAGCCAGGGGTTCCATCCGAAACCGCGGATGACCTTCCCCTCGGCCCTGGCAGTCGGAATCGAGGGACTCGACGAGGTGATGGAGTTGGAATTGGCCGAGCCGGCCACCGCGGACGATCTAATGCGGCGATTGACGCCTCAGGCCCCCCCGGGGCTGACGTTCCGTGCGGTGCAGGTGCTGCCCGAGGGCGCCAAGAAAGTCCAACTCCGCAGCGCCTCGTACGAAGCCTCGATTCCCGCGTCGGAACGAGCCGGCTTGGCCGAGCGGATCGAGCGTCTGCTAGCTGCATCTTCCTGGCCGGTGGAGCGAGCCCGCGGGCGTCGTTCCATCGACGTCCGGCCGCTGGTGCTGGATCTGGCCCTGGCAGATGGCGTGCTGACGATGCGGCTCCGCTTGTGCAGCGACGGAAGCGCCGGCGTGCGCGAGATGTTGGCGGCCCTCGGCCTTGCCGATGTCGAGCAGCGTGGCGCCCACCTCCGCCGCACCGCACTGGAGGCCGCATGAGCTCGCCGCAGACGATTCCGCTGCTCCAACGAGTGGGTGCTCGTCAGGATTGCCGAACAAGAAAGTCACCAAATGAAACAGGAAATGCTTATCAACGTCGCGCAGCCGGAGGAATGCCGCATCGCGATCGTTGAGGACGGCGTGCTGGAAGAGCTCTACGTCGAACGCGCCGGACAGGACAATTACGTCGGGAACATCTACAAGGGAGTCGTTGTCAACCTCGAACCGAGCATTCAGGCGGCGTTCGTTGACTTCGGCGTCGGCCGAAACGGATTCCTGCACGTTAGCGACATCGAGCCCCAATACTTCCGGCAAGGCGGCTTCGATCCGGCCAAGGCTATGGCATCGGCGGCGTCTCGCCGCACGCCTCGACGCGACAACGAGTCCGGCGCAGACGACGAGTTCGAGGAAGTCGGTGACGAGCAGGCTGATCGCCCGCGCAATCACCGCTTCAGCGCCCGGCCGCGTTTCAAGCCGCCGATCCAGGAAATCCTCCGCCGCGGCGACGAAGTGCTCGTGCAGGTCATCAAGGAAGGCATCGGCAGCAAAGGCCCGACGCTCTCGACCTACATCAGCATTCCCGGCCGCTACCTGGTGCTCATGCCGGCCCTCGGACGAATCGGCGTCTCTCGCAAGATCGAAGACGAAACGGTCCGCCGCCGCTTGCGCGACATTATGATCGAGATGAACCCGCCCAAAGGCGTGGGCTTCATCGTTCGCACGGCCGGCAGCGACCGCACCCGCCGCGAGCTTTCGCGCGATATGGCCTACTTGCTGCGGCTCTGGAAGGTCATCGCCCGGCGGATCAAAAAGCAGCCGGCGCCGTGCGGCATCTACGAAGAAAGCGATATGATCATCAGGACCATTCGCGACATCTTCACGCCCGAAGTCGACGCCATCTACATCGACGAGCCGGCAGCGCACGAGCGGGCCAAAGAATTTCTGCAACTCGTAATGCCGCGTTACGTCCATCATCTCCAGTTCTACGAGGGCAAAGAGCCCCTGTTCTGCAAGTACAACCTCGACGAGGAGATCGCGAAGATCCACCGACGCCGTGTGCCGCTCCGCTCCGGCGGTTCGATCGTCATCGATCAGACCGAAGCTCTAGTGGCAATCGACGTCAACAGCGGCAGCTTCCGCGCAGAGGATTCCGCGGAGGAAACGGCCTTTCAAATGAACATTCACGCGGCCAAGGAAATCGCACGGCAGCTACGCCTTCGCGACCTCGGCGGCGTGATCGTTAACGACTTTATCGACATGCGGAAGGAAAAGCACCGCAGAGGCGTCGAGCGGGCGCTGCGTGACGCGATGAAACGCGACCGTGCCCGCACGAAGATCCTCCGCACTAGCCCCTTCGGCCTAATCGAAATGACACGGCAGCGAATCCGCACCAATCCGAAGCGGAGCGCCTACATGGAATGCCCCGCCTGCACCGGCGTCGGCGTCGTAAAGACGGCCGAGAGCATGGCCATCGACGTGGTCCGGATGTTGATCCTCGCCAGCCAGCGTGAGGCCATCACCAAGGTGACGATTACCGTTGCCGAAGAAGTGGCTGATTACCTGAACAACCGCAAGCGCCACGAGCTCGCCCGCCTCGAAGAGGCCGGCAAGATGTCGCTTCAAATTATCGGCGTCGAGGGGGTCGCTCCCGAGCACCTCGTCGTCCAGTGCCGCGACAAGGACGACCGGGAAGTCAAGTTCCCCTAGTCGAAACGTCGCGATCGTTTTGCCGTCGGGTGGTTGCACGTCGCCAGTCCTTGGCGGGCTGAGACTCGCATACCGCGCCACCCGACCTACCGTCTTACCTGTTTTGAAGCCGAGTCGCTGGTATCAAGGCCCTACCAGCGTCTAGGTTTGGTTAACGCACCGCATCTTGAATCCGCATGAATCTGTTCGCATTCGCTCTACTGGCGTTTAGTTCGCTGATCGTGATCATTGACCCGCTCGCGCTGGTGCCCGTCTTCCTCGCCATGACGCCCAACGATACGCCCGCGCAGCGCATCCGCACGGCAAAACTCGCCTGCACCATCGCCGCGTTTATATTGATCGGCTTTGGATTGATCGGCAAAGTCCTGTTCCGTTACCTGGGCATTACCATGCCCGCGTTCCAGATGGCCGGCAGCGTGGTGCTGCTATTAATCGCTCTGGACATGCTGCACGCCCAGCGTTCGACCGTCCACGAAACGGCCGAGGAAACCAACGCCGGCACGGCCAAGGACGACATCGCGATTACGCCGCTGGCCGTTCCCATGCTGGCCGGACCAGGGGCAATTTCCACCGCCATTCTCTTGCACAGCAAGGCGCAGGGCTTTGCGCAAGAGTTCGTGTTGCACGGGTCGATCATCGCGAGTTGCCTAACCAGTTTTCTCCTGCTCCGGCTCTCCGCCCACGGCGCCCGTTGGTTCAGCCCCATCGCAATGAAGATTGGCACCCGCCTGATGGGCCTCTTGCTGGCCGCCATCGCCTTCCAATTCTTCCTGAATGCCTTGCGAGAGCTGAAAATCATCCCGAGCATCTAGTCGTCGCCCGCCGTCGACCAAAATCCACGCGGATAGCGCAACGCCCCAACCACCCACCAGAGTGGCCGATTGACACAAAGCCGCTAAATCCCCTTGAAGAAGCCGGCCGCCATCTGTAAACTTAGTGGTTTGTCATTAGGATGACGCAAGCACGCAGGTTAGTCCCATGTACGCAATCATCTCGGAAGGCGGACGTCAGTTTCGCGTTGAAGAAGGCCAGGAACTGGATATCGATTACCGCGAGCTGTCGGTCGGCGATCAGGTCAAGTTTGACCGCGTTCTCGCCTGCCAAACGAACGACGAACTGAAGGTGGGACAACCGCTGGTCGATGGCGCCACCGTCACGGCCGAAGTGCTCTCAGTCGTCGCAGGCCCCAAGCTCGTCATCCAAAAGGCCCGCCGCCGCAAGAATGTTCGTCGCAAGACCGGCCACCGCCAGCTCTACACCCGCGTGAAGATCGGCAAAATCGAGGTGGCGTAGCCCCAACTCGGCGTGCGACTGCCACGGCAGATGCCGTGCGACGAACGTCCTCCGCCATCGTTGCCGACAACGCTTGGCGTCTTCCCGCTCTTTATCGTTACACGGCTTTGTCGCTGCGCATTCTACGTCGGAGCGCTTGCTAGGTCGCCAGGGCAACTTTCCTCCCCGGCTCCGTCTCAGGCCTGTTCCGATAACCTGAGGACGGCGGCCGATCACTCAGACCGCACGCCGGCACTCGCCATCCGGACCCGTGCAGTCGGCCGCTCTAAAGTTGCGCACCGCGCACTGTAGCTCGGAACGGCGAGTGCCACGCGACAACATCGCGAATCGCCACGCAAGCACAAAGCCGTAGCGACCTCCTCAATGCGTCGGCCGAGCAGCCGTTCGCACGCCGAAAAATTCATCCACCGAACGCCGCCATTGGGCCAGATCCGTTATGTTGCCTTTCTCGATCGATGGCGCGTTCTTCAGGTCATCCGGAGTCTTGTTGAGCGTCAGCCAGAAATTGTGCTTGCCCGTGCCCTTTTCTAGCAGAAACGCGTTCCACGGAACTGGCACGTTTTTGCCGCCCACGCCGGTGTCAAGGATGCCATACAGCACGCGGCCGTTCGATGTGTCCACAATCAGGTTGTCGATGTTCCCGAGCTTCTGGCTGGGGTCGTTCCTGTTGTAGACATTCATGTCGCTCAGCGTACTGGACTGGAAAATCATCTGGGCGACGGAGAGCATTCCTGGTCGCTTCACTGTCTCGGTCGGCATCGTGCTTCTCACGCTGAAGAACTTGTCGATGGTTCCAACCCAGTGAGAATCGGTGAAGACCGCAAGCCGGTTAGCCCGAAACGTCGGCGCGCTTTTCAGATCGTGCGAAGTCTTGTTCAAGACCAGGAAATGCTTGCTGCTATCGCTCGTCGATGTCCGCAACTGGAAGACGCTCCACGGAACGATCACTTTCTTGCCGCCTACCCCCGTGTCGAGCACGGCGTACAAGACGCGGCCCGTGTGGGCGTAGACGATCAGATTGTCAATGTTCCCCAGCTTCCTGCTCGTGTCCTGTTGTTCGTAAACATTCAGGTCGCTAGCTTGGCTCGATGGCAGTATTATCTCGCCTTGGGTCGGTGTTCCCGCATCGTTGGCCGGTTTGTCCGCCGCCAGCGCAATGCCGAATAAGGCAAGTAACACAACGCCGCCCATCAGAATACAAGAAAATCGGACAGTCATGACTTGTCTCCTGTGATAGAAAGTGGCGACAACGCGATTTCCCCAAGAAATGCAAACGCTGTGCCGTCTCCTGCCTCGCGGCTCGATCGGGGGCAGGGCAACACCCGCTCGATGCAACGCCCGTAATAATCACAAGGTGGAATAACAGAACGGAGCAGTCTGCGTAGCCAGCGCAAGACGCTTCACGGTCCCCGATATGCCGCATCGCGCGCGAGCATCAGGAGTGCAGCCCACGCAGGACAAACGGGGCCCCGCCCGCAAGGAACGCGCCTGAATGCGATTCTGTCACCGTGGTCATCTTAAGGCCGAAATGGATGCCTCACGAAGGTCTCCGCGTGAAGCGCGTTCCTCAGTCGAATGCTGGACCAAATCGCCTCGCCGAAACTGAACTTTCTGAGTGTCCATCCTTTCGTTGGTCATTCTCACTCCGTGCCAACGGTCGCTTGGAGACTGCCGCTCAACAGGTTGCCTTCGATGGCTGTCGTAGCGGCACGAAGGTCGCGCAGCGCATCCAAATAGGCGAGGTTCGTCTGGAAGAAAGTCCGTTGAGAAGTGAGCAGCACCAGGTAGCTGAGCTCGCCTTGGCGATAGCCCATGCTGACAAGCCGCAGGGACTCCTCGGCGTTGGGCAGGATGTCACGGTTATACTTCTCGACTTGCTGCTGCGCGGTCGCATATTGCTCGAACACGACGGCCAATCGCTGCTGCAACCCCAACTGCACCCGTTTGGTCTCTTGTTGGGCCGCCGCCAGTTCAGCTTCGGCACGGCGTATGTTCCCTTGGTTCCGATTGAAGATCGGAAGCGGAACGCCGACCTGCGCGCCTACAATGGCGTCTTGGGTTGCATTGTCATATTGCGCGGACGCCTGCACACTAAGATTGGGATACCGTCCCGCGCATTCTCGACTCAACACCGCCTGGGCGCGAGCAACGCCAGCCTGAGCACCGGCAAGCTGAGGACTTTCGGCCAGGAGTCGATTGAACGTGTCGTCCCAACAAAGTCGAGTCATGCCGTCCAACAAATTGCCCGCCAACGGCTTGGGCTGCATCATGAAGTCGCCGACGACGGCCGCCAAGTTGCGCCAGGCTGCCGCATATCGGTTTCTCGCCTTCTCCAAGAAGATTTTGGCGGAATCAGCTTCAATCCTCGCTTGCAGAACATCGACGCGAGCCGCCTCCTTCGCTTTCGTCAGTGCTTCGGTCGATTTGATGCCTTCCTCACCAATACGGACCAGCTGTTCGGAGAGTTCCAACGCCCGCTGGGCGACAAGCACGTCGTAGAACGCTCGCCGCACGTCCGTCAACACTCGGCATCGTTGCGCCTGCAAGACGAATTCCGCCTGCCGAATCTCTTGGCTCGCAACGTCTTGGCTCAATCGCAACTTTCCTGCGGTGACAACTTCCTGGCCGACGAATCCGCCCTGTTGCCCCGCGCGTTTCTCGTTGCCGATTTCGCTTGCCTGATACCCGGCAACCGGATTTGGATAGAGACCGGCCTGAACATACTGGCCTTGTGCGCCCTGCACGCGGGCCGCTGCCTGCGCCAAGGTCGGATTGCACCGTACTGCCATTTCCTCCAGTTCGGCGAGCGTCATGGCTGCCAGAGGAGTGGACGCCCCAGGAAGCTGCGGAACTCCCTGCGGCTGGTCCATCGGCGGCAGGGGAATAGTTGGCTCTTCAGGAACCACTCGTACATTGCTCTCGTTTGGAACAGACCTGTCGGACCGTCCCGCCTGCTGGGCAATTGCCGCGCTGGGCAGAACGCCAATTAGCATGGCGCAGACACACAGCTTGACGATATTCATTGGATGACCTCCTTGTCACCGGTTTCTCTCGCAGCACTTTTCCTTAGTCCATGAAACCACGCGACGGCAAATCGCCGAGCAAACCGCCTAGAAGTCGTACCACATTCCAAGACCAACTTGTTCCTCGAACGTGTCGTAGAACTGAGCCAGTTCACTCATGCCATTGAAGTATTGCAGCCCAACGCGGAGCAGGTGGCCGGAGCGACCGCGCCATTGCCAACCTGTCTGCACAGTCAAGTTGCCGCTGAAGTCCGTCTCCTCGTGCAAATGACAATTTACGGCGACAAACGGATCGCCGCTCGGACCAGACGGTCTGATGGGGCTAAACTCGGCCCCAAACTGAAACTCCCACGGCTTGGCGCCGCCATCGACGTAAAACGCCCAGCCCGCCTCCGAATACAAGCGGATGTCCGGGGTAGGACGAATCGCCGTCCCAAAGACCAATGTCTCACGCACGTAATTGATTCGCGACAGCGTGACGTTGCGGACCATGTATTCGTCACCGAGATGGGAACTCAGGTGATAGTAGCCGGCCTTGAACTCCCACGGTCCCTGCCTTGTGGTCAACGGCGCGCCTGCACGGAAGTCAACATGATCAACATCGTTGTTATGCTCCATATTCATGCGAACGAGCGCTGCCCCCTCCAGGTCCCACTGCCATCCTTCTGGCCACGCATCGTTCGTGGTGCCATATCGAACAAGCCCAATCCGACCACCCAGCGTTGGGTCCCATTGCCAGCCGAGGTTTCGCTCGTGGACCCACTGAGAACCCAATCGCGGTTCTTTATTGCCTGCCAGGTAGGACTTGTACATCAAGCCATCCGGCAGCAGTTGCCAGGTCCAAGGCTCGCTGCCATTCAGCAAGCGTTCGTTGGACGAATCGGCGCCGAACGAGCGTGCAGTTACACCACTTGGATTGCCATGGGGTGAAATCGCATTGTTACTGCCGTCGATACCGCTCGCAGATGGTGAGGGCGAGCCCGCCGCCGAGCGGTTCTCCGCCACGCCATCGAACCTAGCGGCGGCATCTTGGCGTGAGGATGCGGAGCCAGACGGCGTCATTTCCGCCAGCGTCGCGTGGGAACTTCCAAGCAGCAATCCGAGAAACGCTGCAACTACAAAAAGGTGTAACCGACGGTTAAGCACGACATGACTCCTTTTCCCTGGTCACACGACAGCCCACGATGGTCATTCGGCAGGCGGCGAAACGGCCTTCGAGTCCCGCCGTCGCTTGCACCACATCTCGGATGGCGGGTCACGCCTCAGATGGCGTGCCCGTCACCGCCCGACATAGCCTCGGAATGCGATGTATCAAGCCGCTGCGCATGAGCCACATTATCCATTCGATAGGGTTCACTTCGACCGTCACCGCTCGCTTGATGTTCGATGTCCTTCAGCTCCGGTTCGTGAAGATGCTGCTTCATGGCCCGCTTTGCCGCTCTACGGCCGAACGTCCAGAACAGAGCTGGGCGAACGAAGAAGTCCAGCAGCGTGGAGCTAAACAGCCCTCCCAAGATGACGGTCGCAACCGGATAGAGAATCTCTTTGCCCGGTTGACCGGCAGCCAGCGCCAGCGGGATTAGTGCGATCCCCGCGCAAAGCGCCGTCATCAGCATCGGCGCGAGCCGTTCCTTGCCAGCCCGTTCGATCATCGACGGGGTAAAATGCTCCCCTTCATGGCGAACCAAATGCAGGTAATGCGCTATTAGTAGAATGCCGTTCCGCGAGGCGATTCCGGCCAGCGAGATAAAGCCGACCATGCTTGCCACCGTCAGCGACTGCTTGGTGATGACCAGCGCCGCCACCGCGCCGATTGCGGCCATCGGCAAGGCAGCCAAGACCTGTAGACTCAGGTTGAATGAATGGAAGAGCGTGTACAGTGTTAGAACCATGCACGCAAGCGACACGATGCTCAACAGTCCAATGGTCCTCGTTGCCGATTGTTGGCTCTCGAACTGACCGCTAAGTTGCACGAAGTACCCGGTGGGCAAGGAGGCTTTGATCGGTGTCAGCCGTCGCTCAATATCCGAAACGACGCTGCCCAAATCTCGGCCGGCTGTGTTGCACTGAACGATGATGCGACGTCGGACGTTCTCGCGGTTGATCGTGTTCGGGCCGCTGGAGTCCACCACGTCGGCCACGGCGCTCAGGGGAATCTTGCCGCCGCGAGGCAGTTCCAGCGTCATTCGCCGTATCTCTTGCGGGTCGTTGCGGAACGCATCGTCCAGCCGCACCAGAAGGTCGAATTTCCGTTCGCCAAGCACAATCTCGGACACCACGCGGCCGTTCATCGCCGTTTCCACCAGTTCATTCACGTCGGCCGAGTTCAGCCCGTAAGAGGCTAGCGATTTCCGGTCCGGAGTGATGCGAAACTGCGGGATTTCGATCTGCTGCTCGACCATCAGGTCCTTCACGCCTGGCACTGTTTTGATGGCGGCCTCCATTTCCTTGGCTTTCAGCCGTAGCACGCTGAGATCATCGCCGTAGAGCTTGATTCCGATCTGCGCCTTCACGCCGGAAAGCATTGCGCCGATGACGTGTTGCAGCGGCTGCTCGGCAGCGATGACAGCCCCAGGCACCTGCGTCAATTCCTCGCGCATGTCGGCCATGATCTCCTCGCGACTGCGCCCCAGTTTCGGGTCGAAGCTCACAATGATCTCAGACATATTGACGCCTTCGGCATGTTCATCCAATTCAGCCCGGCCCGTGCGCCGGCCAAATGCCACGACGCCTCGCACGTTCCTAAGCCTCTGCTCGACCATTCCGGCGATTCGGTTGGATGTCTCCAGTGAATCGCCCGGAGGCAGTACGACGTTAATCTGTACAGTCCCTTCATTGAAAGGCGGCAGGAAGTCGCGGCCCAGCTGCGATACGACCAAGCAACTCACAACAACGCCCGCTGCCACGATGCTCAGCACCGGCCAGGGATGCCGTACGCTGAACCGAATCGGGTATCCCGCCAGCCACTTCAGGCAACGTAGCACGAGGCTGTCCTTATCGTGGCCCATCACTCGGGCCTTCGGCAACAGCCAGTAGGACAGAACCGGCGTCACGGTGAGCGAAACCGCCAGCGAGGCGAGAATCGACACGATGTAAGCCACGCCCAGCGGCGTGAAGAGCCGGCCTTCCATGCCGCTTAACGCGAACAACGGCACAAACACGAGCACCACCAGGATGGTGCTGAACACAATCGAATTGCGGACCTCCGTGCTCGCCTCATACACGACGCGCAGCGGGTGCTTGGGCTGCGTCAAGTGTCGGTTCTCACGCAATCGCCGGAAGATGTTCTCCACATCCACGATGGCATCGTCCACCAACTCCCCAATGGCGACGGCCAGTCCTCCGAGCGTCATCGTGTTGATCGACATGTTGAACCACTTGAATACCAGCCCCGTGATGACCATCGAGAGCGGAATGGCGGTCAGAGTGATGAACGTCGTACGAAAGTTCAGCAGAAACAGGAACAGAATTATGACAACAAGAATACCGCCGTCCCGAAGCGCGTCGATAACGTTATGAATGCCCAGCTCAATAAACGACTTCTGTTGATAGACCTCCGGGTTGATGCGAATGTCGGGCGGAAGACTGGCCTTCAGTTGTTCGAGGGCTTCGGTGATCTGGTCGGTCAACAACCGCGTGTCCGCACCGGGCTGCTTGGCAATGGTGAGCATTACCGCCGGCGCGCCGTTGACGGCCGAGTCGCCACGCCGCACCTGCGGGGCCTCCACGACGCGCGCCACCTGCCGCAGCAGCACAGGGCGTTCGCCATCCGCCTTGACCACCACGTTCTCGATGTCTTCCACCCCCTGCAATCTACCGATGGAACGGACCAGATATTCGCGTGCGCCACGATTGAGATAGCCGCCCGTGGCGTTGGCGTTGCTGGCCGCCATTGCCCGCTCAACGTCGTGGAGTGTGACACCAAAGTTGCGAAGAGTGTTGGGGTTAACGAGCACCTGATACTGTTTGCGTCCGCCGCCCATCGTGATGACCTGAGCGACGCGTGGGATCGTCAACAGTCGCTGCCGCACGACCCAATCGGCCAGCGTCCGAACCTCCATCGGAGACGTCTTTTCGCCTTCGCTCCACATGCCGATAATCATGATCTGGCCCATGATCGAGGAGATCGGGCCCATTTGTGGCCGAACGCCTTCCGGCAATCGTTCGGCAGCCAAAGCGAGTTTCTCGGCGACGATTTGGCGGTCCACATAAATGTCGGTTCCCCAGGCGAACTCAACTTGGACGACCGACAGGCCGATGCCGGACGAACTGCGAACCGCTTGCACGCCCGTCGCCCCGTTCAAGACCGATTCAAGCGGAAAGCTCACGAGAGTCTCCACTTCCTCGGGAGCCAGCCCCGGGGCCTCGGTCATCACCGTGACGCGCGGCCGATCCAAGTCGGGGAACACGTCGATCGGCAGGTGATACAGGACGTACCCCCCATACACCAGCACCACTGAGGCGACGGCGATTGTCAACAGCCGATAACGCAGCGCGAAACGAATAATGGCGTTCAGCATGAGAGTATCCTGTGGTAAACCGCGTCCTTAGCAGGCAAGCGAAACGGCTGTCACTTAGTGGTTATGCCCGGCGTGCGGATCGACCCCGCCGCCGGACTTGTTCTTTAGCGCCAATTGAATCTGATGAGCAGCCGATGCCGCCACCGTTGCCCCGACCTTGAGATCGCTGTCGTTGGCAAGCACCACCCAATCCTGGTCGCGATATTCAACGTGAACCGGGCGTCGATCGAAGTGGTCGTCGTTGCTCTCGAAGACGTACGACTCCGCGCCGTCTTGCGCGACGGCTTCGATCGGCAACACGATGCGATCCGCCCACTGCTCCACGGGCACGCGAATTTGGGTCCTTTGGCCTGGCTTGAATTGCCAGTAGATAAAGCCGCGTCCGTCCGGTGCCTTGTCGTGACGCAGCACACGATTGGGGAGTGCGACGTAGAAGTGGAACGCCCGCGACTCCGGCTCCACCTTGTCGTCAAGGTACAGAATGTGGAGGTTCGGCACGATCTCTTCGTCCCTCGTCGACTTCGACCCAAACGCTGCCGACACTCTGCCACGTGCCGCCGCCGTTTTGTTGACGGCCCGGATGTCCTGCTCAAATGCAATGCCCTCGATGTAGAGTTCATGGTGATCTACCAGCAGACAGAGCGTGTCGCCCGCGTTGACGTGCTTGCCCGGCGTGACTTTCAACTGCTGCACCTGCAAGTGCCGGCTTGGATGGCCGGCTGACGCCGCCTCTTTTTTGGCCGGCGCATAGATCACAAGGCTTTGCAGTAGCGTGCGAGTGGAGGCGATGTTGTCCACCTGCTCTGGCGACAGCCCGTGCAGCCGCAATGCCTGGCGTTGTGCCCTGAGCGCTGCCTCCTGCTTCTGCTGCTCGTACTTGCGCTCCAAAAGCGTCTTTCCGGCAATGACGCCATCGGCGGAGACTTTTTCGAGTCGCGCAACCTCGCGGCCAATCACATCCAGTTCTTCGATCGTGCGAAGGAACTCGGTCTGTGCTTGCAGCAGGTCTTCATGAGTCAGCCGGATGTCGAACAGCGGCTGGCCAGGCTGAACGGCCTCGCCCTGGATCGGGTAAATTTCGGTCACTACGCCCGTCATCGGCGCGGTGATCTCCACCGCTGACCAGCCCGGACGCTCGATCACCAAACCGGGCACCGTCATCGTCCGCTCAAAGGAACGGCGTTCGACCTTGACTAGGCTAACGCCGATGTTCCCCTGGGCCTGCTTGCTCAGCTTGATCGCACCGGCTTCGTCGTGCTTGTGATTGTATTTCTTGTGGGCATGGGCATGTTCGTCCTTGCCTTCGCCGGCGTGGCCGTGTTCGTCCTCATCGCCGTCGGCGTCTTGATGCTTCTCGTGGTCGCCATCAGCGTCCTTGTGCTTGTCATGGTCGTCGTCGGCGTCGGGTGCTTCGCCGGCATGGTGATGACCATCATCGGATGTGTGGGCCGTCTTGACGCCGAGGGCGGTCGTCGCCAGGTGTCTCAGTCTGGGAGACTGCCAACCGGCAATCGCCAGCCCGGCGACGGCGAGCAGCAGGGCTGCCGCGAGCCACCACCGTCGCTTGAGAGTTAACGAATGTCGATAGAATTGGGTGCTCATGGCGATCCTCTCCCTGCTCGTCGCAGCGATAGGCAAAGAAACGGGAAAACCACTTGCCGCCAAGCGCGCAGCGTCAAGTGCAAAGAGATTCAGCGAGAGGGCGCAATCAGATCAGCAAGACTTGATTGGCCAAGTGGAGACGGACCGGCAATAGAAGCCGGCCGGTGGCAGTGGAGCGTTGCAGACGGAAACAACCACTCAAACCGAAGTGGTCTTCGAGCAACGGTGTGGCGAGCGGCTGCGACAGCTGAACAGGCGAGAGACTACTGGCCTGGCTCTGAACGACGGCTGAGCAATGCCCCTCGTCGCAACCTTCCGATCCATGATGCGAGTGTTCTCCGGGACTGCCATCGCCGTTCGGACACTGATCGTCAGGCAA
>JAJFUI010000122.1 GCA_021372555.1 Planctomycetaceae bacterium
GCCGGATCAGCCGCCTTCCGATCATTTGCACCGGCGGGCGGGCCTGAAAAGGTGCTTTCGGGCAACCAAGTATCCTCGTCGGGGGTGAGCCCATATCTCCAACTCTTCCGCAACGACACTGCTGGCGGCACCATCGACAACTACACCACGTTGGTTCGGCCCGCTCTACAGCAACAGCGGTTGAATCAGCAATTCGGGGCTGATCTTTTTGGCCTCCAACGGGACAGCCGCATCCAACAGGCTTCGCTGCAACGGTTCCAGACGAACGTCCGAACCTTGCAGGGCGTCAGTACGCCTCAGTTCAACGTCAGTGGCAACGCTTTCCCCGGTTACGTCAGCCCTGGTGGCTACGGCAACCTCGGCTACGGCGCACCCGGCAGCGGGTCCGGACAGGGCTATGCCCCGTAGGCGCCTCGCAGGGCCTATTGTGGCAGCGTGACGTCGGAAAGCATGTACTTTCGTAACGATTTCACGACGCCATTGAACTGGGCCAGATCCACCGGTTTCGTCAAATAGCTTTCGACGCGAAGCTTCTCGTCCTGCAAAATCTGCTGATGGGTCCGTGAACTGGTGAGGACGACCACCGGGATGCCGGCCAGTTGATCGTCGGCCCGCACGTCGGCGAGCACCTCGCGGCCGGTCTTCTTGGGAAGGTTCAGGTCCAACAGAATCAGATCGGGCCGCGGCGCGCGGCGGTACTGCTGCTCACGAAGCAGAAATTCCATGGCTTCCTGCCCGTCGCAGACCAAGCTGATTCGACAAGGCACGTCTCCCTGCCGCAGCGCGTCGATAGTCATTCCTGCGTCCTCGAGGTCGTCTTCGACCAGGAGGATTTCCATTGGGCGGCCAACCGCGTCGCGTCTCATGGCTTCTGCTCCGCGCGCGTCGGTTGGAACTCGTCGAGTCCCCCGCGAATGGGTTTTCCGTCGCGTACAACGCTACCGCCTTGGTCGAGCCAGCCCGGCCCGGTGTTGCTCAGGATCTCCGTGCTCCGCAACCGTGTCTCGGAGCATGGCAACGTCAGCAACTGAGCCATACCGTTGTCACCGAGTAACGAGGAGTTGATTGTGGCTAGCGAGGCTCCGCCTACCGTGACGCCGCATCGCCCGTTGCCGCGGGAGGTGACGCCGACCAGCGAGACATCTCGCGCGCTGTTGAACAGGCTTACGCCGTCCAGTTGGAAACCTTGCACCGTCAAGTCGGCAATAACCACGTGCTCGACGTGAAACAACGTGATCCCGGTCTGTTCGGAAGCGCAGCTCAGACGGTAGTCGCCGGGCAGCTTCGTGGGTTCCACACAGAAATAAATCTGGCCGTCCAGCAAGCACCACTGACGCGGAGCGAGCTTCGGCGGCTGGTGCGACTTTCCTGTGGCGATGACTCGAGGAGCCGGCAGATCGTTGAGGAACAACTGCTGGTAACCTACGAGCCGTGGGCGGAAGCGAAACACCGCGCGTTCGTACGGCTTCCATTCATTCGATGGGATTGGTCGCGATCCGTCCAAGGTCGCGCCGTTGCCGCGAATCGTGAATGGCTGCTCCGATGTCCCGCTACACCGGCTACCGACAAGGCTGATACTTTCGCGGTACGAAACTCCAGTATTGACCAGCACGATCGCGTCGCCGCTTTGAGCCAGCGTGAGAGCTCTGGTCAACGTCCGCACGGGGCCATTGTTGCCCTGGGTCGATTGTTGAAACCGGCCATTGGCGCGGTTGTCGCCTGCGCGATTGTCGACGAAGATGTCTCGCGCGGTAGCCTGTGTTGACCACAAGACCAGCAACAGCCAGAAGCCGCTTCGTAACAGCATGGAAATCGCTCCACCGATGCTTTTGGGAGTGCAACCATCAATTCTACCATACTGTTACGGCTGGCAGGCCATACAAGCATAGACACTGCTAATCGCCCGCTTCGACAGCCCCAACCCGCGGATCACCTGCCAGGGCGTGACCTCCTCCGCTGCTATCGGCGCGCAACGTCCACCGGTCGGCCTTCCAGCTCGGCCAGATGTTCGAGCAGAATACGGCGGACTTCGAGCACCGCTGCGGGATGGCTGTGGATTGAGCTGTGATCGGCGGGGACGGTGATCTCGGAGACGGCGTCGTCGACGTGGGCGCTGCTGCGCGGAACAACACCGTCGCCCTCGGTGGTGAGCTTGGTCAACAACGAATCACGCGGTAGCACGCCGACGATGTTGTGGTAAGTCACCCAAGGCGCCCGGCGGCCGGCCAGCATCACCGGGAAAATCGGGTCGCTCGGCGAAAGGGAGTCGATGCTGGTGTCGATCCGGGCCAGCGAGTTGTTTGCGAACGCTCCGGGGTTGTCGCGGAAGAGTTTTTGCTGGCCGTTGACGAGCCGTTCCGGCAGGTGAATTAGCTGGCCCAGCAGCCATTGCGTCGTCTGGTTGGAGAACGTGCTGCCGCGGCAGGGCGTGGCGATGGTCACGACGCGGCGAATCGAGGGGTTCGGCTGAAAATAGAACGTCTCGGCGATCTTTTCGCGCACTCCCGGCTCGGTCTTAATGTCGGACAACGGGGTGCCGCTGACCAGACGCCAATAGTCGTCGCCACCGGAAAGGGTTTGCATCCGCGACACAAGCCCGCCCATACTGTGACCGACGACGACCATTTGGTCCAGCGACGGCTCGCGGTGTTCGGGATCCAGCACTTCGCGCATCCGAACCAAGTCCCGTCGCAACTGGGCGGCACTCTGCCAGAAGGGTTGGCCCGTCGGGTAGAGATAGAACCAGAATTGGAAGTGCTTACGGATTTCCGCCTGGCTCCGCAGGTCGTTGAACATCTCCATCCAGGTCATTGGGCTGGACCAGAGGCCGTGGACCATGAGCACTGGAATCTTGCCCGGCTCGTACGGTTGCACCATGTAGAGCCCCATGATCCGTTCGGGCCGGCCGGGTTGCATAGCAAGCAACGAGTCCTGCGGGCGAGGCGCCAATAGGGCTTCCGGACGCAGCAGGCCGATGGTGGCCATATCCCACTCTGGCCGCGAGAAAAAGAAGGCCAGCGGCGTGGTCAGGTCGCTTTCCAGCGGCACATGCCGGCCGCCGACTATCGTTTCGCCCGCAATGAGCGGATCGTACAACTCCAGCACACACTGATTTTGGATGGCGGCTTGGCTTGTCCTCGGATCGAGGTTGCTGACCGGCCGCAGAAAAGCCGTTACTGGAAAGCTAAGCTTTGGCGGGTAGTACTTGGCAGCGACCGGCTCGCCGGCGTGGGCTCGCCGGATGGCGATCAGCGGGACGCCGAGGCCGTGATTGACGTACAGATTCTTGAGGCCCGTCACTTGGTAGTCTGAGACGAACTCGAAGCGATCGAAATCTTCGGGACGCCATGAACCCGCCCCGGCCGGCAGCGTGCAAGTAATGTCCCACGCACCCGAGGCCGTGTTGATCGTCTTCGTCACCCCGGGCAGCAGCTCTTTGCCCGCGCAAACGATCCGTAGGGCAGCCTCCAATGCCCCGTTGTATAGATCGCACACGCCGCGATACTGCGGGTCGTACGGGTTTCGCGTGGCGCAGAACCGGGGGTCAAATAGATACTCGTAGGCGTGCAAGACGGATGCGCCGTAGAGATCCAACGCCACGCGGTGGTCGATCCCCTCGTTTTTCTTGCCACCGATGAACGCCAACTCCGACATGGCGTAAACGGTGTCGCTCGAGGGCTCGCGGTCGTTAATCGCCTGAAGCTTTTTTAGGAGCGGCCGGTAGTCGCCATGCATCTCATCGCTGAGATTGCATACACGCAAGAGTTGCACCGTCCGCGCGCTTGGCTTGGGGCCTCGCCATGACGTCAGATCAAGCGCGTCGACCAGCGGCCCGCTGGGCACCGAACGTAGGGAAACCTTGTTCGAGGTGCAACCGCCAGCGACCAGCAAAGCCAACACGACGGCGAGCAGAAGCGAGGCCGCGCAGCGCGATCGGTGCGCAGTCCTCGCCGCGCGTGCGCAGAGCACCATCCTTGGATTCCCCCGCTCCATAGGGTGCGTAGAATAGGCAA
>JAJFUI010000131.1 GCA_021372555.1 Planctomycetaceae bacterium
GGCGACTACGGGGCCGACATCGTCGTCGCCGAGGGCCAATCACTGGGCAGCCCCATGGGCTTCGGCGGCCCGTACCTTGGAATCATGGCCTGCCGCGAGCAGTACCTCCGCCGCATGCCGGGCCGGCTGGTCGGCGAAACCGTCGATCGCCATGGCCGCCGCTGCTGGGTGCTGACCCTCCAAACCCGCGAGCAACATATCCGCCGCGAGAAGGCCACCAGCAATATCTGCTCGAACGAAGGCCTCTACGCACTGCGTGCGACGGTCTACCTCGCGTTGATGGGCCCAACCGGCATGCGGAACGTCGCCGAACTTTGCTTGCAGAAGGCTCACTACGCCGCCGAACGTCTGGCGGCCGCGCCGTCGCTCTCGCTCAAGTTCAATCAGCCGACGTTCAAGGAGTTCGTGGTCCGCGTCAAGGGACGCCCGGTCGAAGAGTTGATCGAGAAGGCCCGGCAACAGAACATCTTCGCCGGCGTGCCGCTCGGCCGTTGGTATCCCGAACTGTCCGACTGCATGTTGGTCGCGGTCACCGAAAAGCGAACCAAGGACGAAATCGACCGCCTCGCCGCAGCTTGCTCGTGAGTCCCTTCGCCCGCTCGCGGCGAAGGGGCAGGGGGGCCAGCGCGACACGGCACTGAGCAAGCCAGCAGTGGCGCCTGCTCCAAAACTGCGAGCGCACGATAGATGAGAGTGAAAAAAACAGCCGGGGATTAACCCCGGCTGTTTTATTTTTTCAGTCTCTTCTGTTGCCAGAGGCAAGCCCCGGCTTACCCCTCACGGCCCATCGTTCACTGCTCGCCAATCGCCTTCATCACTTCGTCCGGGATGTTGAAGTTCGATGACACGTTCTGCACGTCGTCGTGATCGTCGAGGCGTTCCATCAGGCGGAGCACCTTTTGCGCGGTGTCCGGGTCGTCGATATCGACGGTGTTCTTCGCGATTCGGGTGATCTCGCCCGCCTCGGGCGTCAATCCGGCGTTGCTGATCGCCGTCGACACTTCGCGGAACACGGTCGGGTCGCAGGTCACTTCGTACTTGTCGTCGACCCGTTGGACGTCGTCGGCGCCGGCCTCGAGGGCCAGTTCCATGAGTTTGTCTTCCTCGATCGCCGCGGCAGGAATCAGGAAGAGCCCCTTGCTCTCGAACATCCAGGCGACGCAGCCGCTGCCGCCCAGCTTGCCGTCGGCGAGCTCGAAGATCTTGCGAATTTCGCCGGCCACCCGGTTGCGGTTATCGGTCAGAATCTCGCAGAGGATAGCCACTCCGCCGGCGCCATAGCCTTCGTAAAGGATCTCTTCAAGGATTGCGCCTCCCGACTCGCCGGTGCCGCGCTTGATCGCCCGCTGGATATTCTCCTTGGGCATGCTAACGGCCTTGGCGTCGTCGATGGCGTAGCGAAGCCGCAGGTTCTGATCTGGGTCACCGCCGCCATGTTTGGCCGCGACGATGATCGCCTTGGCCAACTTGCTCCAGAGCTTGCCGCGCTTGGCGTCAACCAACGCCTTCTTGTGTTTGATGCCTGCCCAATGTGAATGGCCTGACATATCGCACCTATCTCTCTATGGTTTAGTGATGATCGAAGTGAGGAAGGGGGAGTGACGAAGTCCGAACGATCGACGACGAAAGAGGAAGGCAATTCGAAGGCTAAAGCCGCGTCGCAGCTCGACGCGGTGTTCGAAGTTCCTTACTGGTCATTCTGGATTCGTCATTTTCCCTTTCTTCTCCACGGAAGTTGCCTTGTCCGTTTCCTTTTCGCGCCGGTAGGCCTCCGCGGCCTTCCGCCATGCCGCGACGGCCTTGTCGCGACGATCCAGTTTCATGTACGTGTCGCCGAGGTGGTCGAGCACGGCCCCGCCAGGCTTCTCGTCCTTCGCGGCCTTCTCCAGCTCGACCAGCGCCTCGCTGTGCTTGCCTTGCCGGAACAACAACCAGCCGAGACTGTCGCGATACGCGGTGTTGTCAGGCTCCGCTGCAACCGCCTGCCGAATCATTCGCTCGGCGCGGCCGAGGTGCTTGTTTTGGTCCGCCCAAAGATAGCCGAGGTCGTTCATGGCCCCGGTGTCGTCGGGGAACTCGTCCAAGACCTGCTCGAGCCATTCCTCCGCCTGCGGCAAATCGCCTTTGATCACCGCGAGGTTCGACAGCGATAGCCGCGCCTCGCGCAGCACGTCGCGAGCCTCTGAGGACCCAAAGTCGGCATTGAACCGTTCCAGCAACTGACGATAGGCCTTCTCCGCCTCGTCATAGCGTTTGCCCAGGTACAGCACCCAGGCCGGCCGCGCGACGAAACGCGGGGCGTCCTTCCTTTTCTCCGCGGCAACCTGAGCAGCAGCCAAAGCGTCGTCCGTCCGCCCATCGAGCGCCAGCGCCCCAGCCAGATAAAAATGGAACGCCGGATTGTTTGCCGGCAAAGCCTTTTCATCAATCGCCTGCTGAAACACCTTGGCCGCCTCCGCCGAACGATCGCCGGTTAGCAGCCCAACGCCCCAAATCAAGAAAACGTCGTCCGTATGTTTTGGTTTCGTCGCCAACGCCAAGCGGAAGAACTCGCTGGCCGTGTCGAACTGCTTCGCGTCGAGCGCCAGCAGCGCGGCAACCATGCGGCCGCCATAGCCGAGCCGCTCGGCCGACGCTTTCAACCTTCCCCTTGCCGCCGCAATGACTTCCCGAGCCACGTCGGGCTGGGCCGCGATCGTCTGCAACTGGCCGTCGAGAGTCTCCGCGGCGCCAATTTTCTCAACGCTTTCGCCGAGCACGTCCAGCAACGCGTCGTACCGCTTCTGCCGAAGGCAGATATTCGCCAACGCCCGGTAACCCGCCGTCGTGGGCGCAACTTTGAGTAGTTCCAAATACAGCGTCTGGGCCTTCTCAGTCTGTTTCGCCGCGTCACACTGCTGCGCCAAGCAGTAACCAAGCGGCAGATCCTTCGGGTTGGCAACCCGCAGTTTTTCCAGGCGACCGATCAGCTCTTCCTTCTTGCCAAGCTTGGTCAGCACCTCGACGAGCGTCGCGTAGACCATCGCATCGCGATTCGCGGCCTTGTCTTCAAGGAGTCCGTCAAGCGTCTTGAGCGCCTCGGCCGCTTTGCCAGTCTTCGCCTGCACGCGCGCCAGGTTGAGTTGCCGCGTGGCCTTGTTCGGCGTCAGCTCCTCCGCCTTTTGAAAGGCGGCCTGCGCCTCCTCGATTCGGCCCGCGGCCAGGAAGCAGTCGCCCATCATCTGGTACGTCGGCCCCGGCTCGCCAACCAAGACTTTCTTCAGTTCGTCGGTTATTCCGGCTTCCGTCGGATGCTCCAAGGCGTGAATCACCGCCGCAAAGCACTCCGCAGCCTGCTTCGGCTTGTCCTGGGTGAAGTAAAGCTGGCCGATCTCCATCCGCAACAAGATGTCGGCGCCGCGCGGTTTTGCCCACCGATCGGACCTGCCGGCCCATTTCTCATACAAGGCCAAGGCCTTGGCGGGCTCGCCGTTTTCGGCAATGTGGATCACGAGCCGAGCGAGCACCAAGGGGTCGAGCCGCGGCGGTTTCGTTGCTACGGCGTATCGCGCCGCTTCGCCGTAGCGGCCGAGCCGCGCTGCTGTAAAAATCGCGCCTTCGGCCGCCGCCGTCGACGTCGGATCCCAACGCAACGCCCGCTGGTAGGATCGCAGTGCGTCGGCATACTCCTGCCGATCCTCGTGAGTCCTGGCCGCGGCGAAAAGGGCCAAGGCCTTGACCTTGTCTCGATCGGCCTCGGTCCGCTCCTGACGGGGCTTGAGCGTCTCGGGAACGTCGTCCAGAGTCAGCGGAGCAGGGACCTTCGTCGCGGTCCCAGCGAAAGCAAGAGCGAACCCTTCTCGGGACTGGGCAAGCGGCAGCGTGTCAGCCGGTTGTGCGGCGCAATCGAATGCCGTCGCGCCTGAGACCAGCAAAAGGCCAACCGTTAACAAGACACGTCTCATTATCGCCCTTCATCCCTCATCCCTCGCCCGGCAATCTCTTCCTTTCAGCGCGGCTTCCGCTTGGCAAGCCCTTCGGACGCGGAACGCTTCTTCGGCGGAGTGGTGCGCGACAGCGTCTTACCCGACTTCGACGACTTCGACGGAGAGTCAACCGTCGCAGGCGACTTCTTCTTGGGCGAATCGGCCGCGGGGGCGGCCCCGGCCGCCTTTCGCGGTTTTCCTGCCGGCGTCTGCTGCTTCTTCGCCGACGTCTTTTCCGTCGATGGCTCGACTAGCTTTCGCTGCCCCCGATCCACGCGCCGCTTGGGCAGCCGCGACTGGCATTCTGGATCAATGGAAAGCAGGATTTCGCGCAGGGCCGGCGAGTACGGATTTGCGGAGAACTGCGCCCCCAACTCATGCAGCATGGACCCGAACTCAACTCCCTTCGACTTCGGAACCGCCCGCTCCAAACCCGGCACGCCGCCCGTTGCGGCGTCCTTCTCACTCACCAAGTCGAGCACTCGCAGCACAGCCATGGTCCCCGCATCGACCGGGATGGAATGCCCGTCCAACGCCGCCTGGACCACATACGCCACCGTGAACCGTGTTGTCCCGTCGAGCTTTTCCAACCACTGGACAGTCGGCCCAAGATTCTTCTTCTTCAGGTCTTCCAGGTCGAACTTGAACGTCGCCTCGAACACCGCATGCAGCACTCGCTTCACGCGGTTCGCCGCCGCGCGCGGATCGGACAGGCAGGCCATCACCTCGGACAGCTCCGCGATCGACGTCACGCGCACCTCGTTCCAATCGAAGAACGTATGGACCAGTGCCGCGAACGCTTCCTCGGCGGCATCGTGCGGAGCGTCCTCCAGACAACAGGCGAACAGTAAATGCTCCATCGCCGTCCGGGCGGAATTCACCGGCACGGGCTTGTAGTGCTTCTTCAGCACTTTGTGGAGCTTGACGAACTGAGCACTGCGGTTCTGAGCGGTCATGGTGATGGCTCGTTTCGATCAGAAGACGATGCGTTTCCCGTCGATGCCTCGTTGCCGCCGCCGGCTGCCTCCTGCTCGCTGGCCGAAACGTCCGTGTCCTTGCCCTCAGACTCGTCGGACGGCTCCTTGGGCAACACCTCCCGCAGGATCTTGGCCACAGCGATCGACCGCTTGACCCCTTGATCCAACAGGAAGCTCAACCTGGGCGTGTACCGTATGTCGATCCGCTCGGCAATCTTCGCCTGAAGATACCCGGCGGCGCTCTGCAAGCCACGTAGCGAAAGCTTCTGGCGAGTCTCGTCCCCCATCACCGACACGTGGACTTTGGCGTGCCGCAAGTCCGCCGACACTTCGACATGCGTGACCGTGACGTCCCGCACACGCGGGTCGTTCAGCTCCGCCAAAATCGCCATGCTCACGACCTCGCGGATCGCGGCAGCGGCCTTTTCCATTCGTCGGGACATTCAGCTCTCGGCCTGTAACGATCGACCCCTCAGCCTTCAAGCGGCCTATCGCCGTCGAAAGCCAACGCGCCGATCCGCGTTAGAAAGTTCTGGCAATCTCCTCGATCTTGTACGCTTCGAGGATGTCGCCTTCCTTGATGTCGTTGAACCCGGCCAGCTTCATGCCACACTCGTAACCCTCGCGGACTTCCCGGGCATCGTCCTTCTCGCGTTTGAGCGTTTCCAGGGCATAGGCGCCGATCACCCGGCTGTCGCGGATGATGCGAACCCGCGAGTCGCGCTGCACCGTGCCAGCCAGCACGCGGCAACCAGCCACACTGCCGACGCGGCTGATGTGGAACACCTGCTGGACCAGCGCGCGGCCCAGTTCCTTCTCCTGCTTCTCCGGCTTAAGCATCCCTTCGAGAGCCGCCTTCAAGTCGTCGGTCACCTCGTAAATGATGTCGTACCGGCGAATCTGGACGCCAAGCTTCTCGGCCAACGCCCGCGCGCCTTCGTCCGGCACCACGGAAAAACCGATAATGACCGCGTCCGACGCGTGAGCCAGATGCACGTCGGCTTCCGTAACGCCGCCAACGGTGGCCTGAAGCACCTTGACCTGGACCTCGGGATGCGTGAGCTTCGACAACTCCTTGCGGATCGCTTCGATCGACCCGCGAACATCCGCCCGAAGGATGATGTTCAGCGTTTGCACCTTGCTTTCTTGGCCCAGCCGCTCGAAGAGGTTCTCCAAGGTGACGTGCGGCTGCACGTTGCCCAACTCGCGGACCCGCGCGGCCGAAGCTCGCTCCTCGGCCAACTGCCGCGCCTGCGAGATGTCCTGGAGCACGTAGAAACGATCGCCGGCGCCCGGCGCGGCGTCCAACCCCGTCACGTTCACCGGCGTAGACGGCCCGGCCTCAGCGTGCTTCAGCCGCGGGTTGAGCGTGTCATACATCGCCTTGACCCGGCCAAAGGTGCTGCCGCAAACGATGACGTCGCCATTGTGCAGCGTGCCCTTTCGCACGAGCAGCTTGGCCACCACGCCTCGCCCCTCGTGCAACTCCGACTCAAGACACGTGCCACAGGCCGGCCGATCGGGATCGGCCTTGTATTCATGCAATTCGGCAACGGTCAGCAGCGTCTCGATCAGGTTGTCGATCCCCTCGCCGGTCGTCGCGCTGGTCTTGACCACTTCCGTCTCACCGCCCCATTCGCTCGGCAGGAGTTCGTTGGCCGCCAACTGCTGATAGGCCCGCTCGACGTTCGCGCCGGGCAGGTCGATCTTATTCAGCGCGACAACGATTGGCACGTCGGCGGCCTTCGCGTGGCTAATCGCTTCCTCGGTCTGCGGCATCACGCCGTCCTCGGCGGCGACGACCAACACGGCGATGTCCGTCACGTTGGCCCCGCGTGCCCGCATCTCGGTGAAGGCTTCGTGCCCAGGTGTGTCGACGAAGGCGATCGCCTTGCCATCCTTCTCGACGCGATAGGCGCGGATGTGTTGGGTAATGCCGCCCTTCTCGTGCGCGGCGACGTCGATACCGATGATCCGGTCCAACAGCGACGTCTTCCCATGGTCGACGTGGCCAAGGAAGGTCACGATCGGCGGCCGCGGCTGGAGTTTCTCCGGGTCGTCCTCGCCTTCGAGCGATTGGAGGACCTGCTGTTCCAGCTTGACCTCGCGATGGAAGTTAACCTGCACACCCAACTCGGCGGCCAGCAGTTCGGCCAACTCGGCATCCAAGGTGGCAGCGATGTTGCTCATCGTGCCCAGCTCCAAGAGCTTGCCGAGGATTGTCCGGGCGGGAACGCCGATCGCCTCGGAAAAGCTTCGCACCGTGCAGGGCAGGGTGATCGTCACGTTCTCTTTCCGCGGGGCAGCCGTGTTGGTTCCAGTTCGACGAATGTGCGTGCGCCGCCGAAGGCTGCCGCCCGAATCGTCCTCGCCGTCTTCCGGTTTGCGGCGTCGCACCGTCGCGGTCTTTTTCCGCTTCAGTTGCCGCTGCTCGCGACCGCCGAGCGTGACGTTGCCTTCCTCGTCCTTTGTGGCAACGGCCCCACGGCCACCGCGGCGCGCGCCGCGGCTAGGCGCTGCCGGCTCGGCCGACAAAGGCGACTTGCCCGCCAGACCCGGCCTGGGCGAGCCCTTTGCCGCCTCGGCCATACGCTTCTGTTCGTGCTTGCGAAGATGCTCCGACAGCGGTTTGCTTCCCGCCTTGCTCGCGCGAATCGCATCTGCGGGCAGCTTGATATCCGGCTTTTGCGGGGCCGGCTCGGCCGGCTTCATCCGCAACGGTCGCTTCGCGGCCGGCAAAGGCGCCAGCTTGATAGCCGGCCCGCGCTCGCGCTCCTCGCGCTCCCGCGGCTTTCCGCCCTCTCTGTCCTTCGAGGCCGGCTTCGACGGCAGCACCGCCGGCCTGCGGCTGAGAAGCACCGGCCGCCCCATTCTCCGCATAGGCGGCTCAGGCGTGACCGCCGGTTTCTCCGGCGGAGCGGGAGCTTCCTCGACCTTCGCCGCCGGAGCTTCCACTTTCGTTTCGACCGGTTCAGCAACCGTTGCCGGCGGCTCTTCCACCGGCGCCGCCGGACGCGTGGCTTCAAGCTTCTTCTTCAGCGGGGCCGTGCGAATCGGCGGCAAAACCCGCATCTTGCCCGTTGCCGTGCCCGCCGGTGCGATGTAATCCTCTCGGCGAAAAACCGGCGGAGCAGCCGCCTCAGCTTCTGACGCCGCCGGTGCGCTGCTTCGGCCCGTCTTGCCGGCACTCATGAACGCCCGGACCTTCACCGTTTCTTCGTCGGTCAGACTGGCCAGCGCAGAGCCCTTCCCCTTCACCCCAGCACGGGTGCAGATCTCGACCAGCACCTTGCTGTCGAGGTTTAGTTCTTTTGCGAGGGCGTAAATACGAATGGGCACGGGGCCATTTCCTCTTATAGTAGTTGTCTTCTCCGTTACAGGGTGGCGTCATCAGACGTCTCCCCCGGACTTGCCACGCTTGGCGTGTCGAGTGTTTCCTCTTTCGCGGCGTCATCGACGGCGGGCGCAGGGTCCGCAACGGTTGCTTGCTCGATCGCTTCCGCCGGCCGGCCATCCGCATAATAAGCCGACGGGTTGGCCGCTTCCTCCGCAGCCTCGGCGGCCTGCAACCGCTCCTGCTCGCGTTGCTGGCGACGCTGCTCGGCAGCGGCGCGCTCGGCCATACTCGCCTTCACTTCGGCTTGCTGAACGATGTGGTCGACCTGTTCCGCCGTAAGACCACCCATCTCCATCAGGGCGTCCGGCTCGATCACTTCGAGGTCGTCGTAAGAGAGGAAGCCCTCGCCCACGAGCCGCTCGGCCAACTCCGGCTCGATGCCTTCGATCGACGAGTAGCCGGTCACGGCTTGCTCGATCTGCTCGTCCAGCTCCTCCCGGGTCATGATCTCGATGTCCCAGCCGCAGAGCTTGCTGGCCAAACGCACGTTCTGGCCACGCCGGCCGATCGCCAGCGATAGCTGGTCCTCTTGCACGAGCACAATCGCCCGGCCCAGCATTTGACACAGAATCACTTCCTCAACTTCGGCGGGCTGCAGGGCGTTGGGAATCAGCGCCTGCATGTCCTCGCTGTAGCGGACGATGTCGATGCGTTCGCCAGAGAGTTCGTCCACGATGTTCTTGATTCGGTTGCCGCGGACGCCCACGCACGCCCCGACGCAATCCACCCGCTGATCGGTGCTGCTGACGGCAACCTTCGTGCGATAGCCGGGCTCTCGGGAGATCGCGCGAATTTCGATCACTCCCTCGGCGATTTCCGGAATCTCTTGTTCGAAAAGTCGCTGAACCAACTGCGGCTTCGTCCGGCTCAGAATAACCTTCACCCGACTGCCGGCCTTCTTCACCTCGTAAACGGTTGCCCGCACGCGCTCGTTGGCATGGTGCGTTTCACCAGGGATCTGCTCCCCCTTGGGCAAGATCGCTTCGACGTTGTTCAGCGTGACAGTGGCCGCGCCGCCTTCGTAGCGCTGAATGACGCCCGTGACCAACTGCCCGCGCAGTTCGTCGTATTCCTCGTATAGCGAGTCCCGCTCCGCCTCGCGGATCTTTTGGATCATCACCTGCTTGGCGGTCTGCGCCCCAATTCGCTCGGCCATCTCAGCGGTCGTCATGGGCACGCCGTTGTGAGTGCCCTGAATCACACCGCTCGTGCGATCGATCTGAACAACGACCTCAGCCTCTTCTCCGTAGTGCTTCTTGGCAGCGGAAACCAACGCCGCTTCGATCCCCTCGAAGACGATTTCCTTGTCGATGTTCTTGTCGCGGTGGATGGTGTCCACGACGCGCAGGAGTTCATTGGGGTCCATTTAGTCTCGCTTTCGTCCAACCCGTTGGCTGGCTGAAAAAACACTCTCCGCGCCCCGCTCGACCCCAAGCATCGGCCGAGACGCTCCAAAATCTTACGGCACCACAAGTTAGTGGTTTCCGCAATCCTGTAAGCATACAGGCCCGCCGATGGGGTGTCAAGCCGGTCCAGCCCGCACCGCCCCTATCGCCAACCACCGTATAGGGTTGCGAGCATCGGCTGTTCAGAAGGGGGGAAACACCCCCGCGAAGACCACGCGAAACGGCTCAATGCCTTTCACTGCACGCTCATCGTTGCTGCGCGATGTACTCACTCAAAAACCGAGCCAGCCGCCCCGACGCCACCAGGGCGTTCTCGTGCAACTGATAGAGCGACTTCAGGTTTCCCGGCCGACGACATACCGCCCCCAACGCCGCCCCCAACCGTGCGGCGCCGCTCCTCTGACGCAGCAGATGCTCCACGTCCCGTGGCAACGTCTCGTCCGCCAAGTCGTTGATCACCCGAATGGAGGAAAACGGAACCCTCCGAGCAACGCACACCCCCGCCACCGCCGACGTCTCCATATCCACCGCCATCGCGCCGTGGCGATCCCGGAGTTCTCGCCGCTCGACCGGCGAGCCGACAACACGGTCCGCCGTCAGCAGTGCCCCCCGATGCACCCCCGGATGAGTCCCCGCGGCCAACCCGCTGCCCGCCACATCGATCGTCGATGTGCCCACCAGCCTATCGGCGATGAAGATGTCGTTCCGCTTCAGTTCGGGCGACAATCCGCCGGCAAATCCGGCGGAGACCACCAAGCCCGGCCGATGCCCGTCGATCAGCATCTCCGTCGCCCGCTGGGCATTCTTTCGGCCGGCCCCCGAAAGGACAAGCACCACTCGACGGCCATGCAGCCCACCTTCGCGAAGCCGAAAACCGTGCGCCCGGATCGTCACCGCCCCCTGCAACAGGTCCTCGAAGCAGCCAGCCTCGATCCCCAACGCAAACACCACGCCGACGTGGCACGGCTTGAGTTCCTCAACCGGCGGCGCCTCGGGCGCGGGAAGCTGTCCCTGCAACGCCTCGCCGACGACCTTTCCCAGTTGGGCCTTCGCTGCGGTCCGAAGCCAGTTTTGTAGAAACGCGCGGAGAACCATCGGGCGTGTTATTGGGTCCTGTATTGCCAAGGGACCATGCCGCGGCCAGTCAGCCAGCAATCTCGGCTGGAACAGCCGTGGTTGCGGTTGAACGCAAATTCAATGGCAATATCGGCATCAATAATTTGTGCGTGAAAACGGTCGCCGCCCCGTAGCGTATTAGATTGCGGCGTGTCGCACAAGTTGCTCAACCCGCCGCCAGACGCCGCTCAACTTGCCGAATGGCGTCGTCGGTCGACCAGCGGTGCTCGGCCAGGTCCAGCGTCCGACCAGCGGCCATCCAACCGTCCACTCGCTTCTGCGCTGACACCACCGTGCTGTGGCTGCGACGGCCGAAGTAATGGCCGATCTCGCTCAACGCGGCCCGGGTGTGCTTCCGGGCGAGCCACATCGCCAGCATTCGTGGGTGGCTCACTCCCTTCCCGCGCGCCTCGGAATGCAGACTGGACGGCTCCAGTCCGAACACTTCGCAAACCGCTCTCTCAATATCGGGCAGACGCACGACGCGGCCATTCTGACGCACCAGGTCGGCCAGCGCCTCCTCGGCCAGAGCCAGCGTAATCGGCTGTCCCAAGGCTTCGCTGGTCGCCTGCAGCCGACACAACGCTCCTGAAAGCTGCCGCGAGTGGCTCGTCAGGCGCGACGCCACCAGTTGTTGCACTTCCGGCGGAACGCGCAACTTCATCCGACGCGCCATCTGTCCGACAATCGCCACCCGCGTGGCGTGGTCTGGCGGCTCGATGCCGCACACCAGCCCGCCGGTCAAACGCGTCGTCAGCTCCGGCCCAAGCTCGGCCAGTTCGGCAGGCGAGCGGTCAGCGGCAAAAACCAGTTGCCGCCCCTCGCGAATAAAGCTGTCGATTGTGTGGAGCAGCTCGACCTGCGTCGCCCGCTTGCCGACGAAGAATTGCAGGTCGTCGAGAATCAACAAACCAACGCCGCGGTACTTTCGCCGGAAGCTCGGCAGTCCGCTGCCGCGCAGCGCCTCGAGAAACTGACTTGTGAACTGCTCGGCCGACAGATAAACGGTCGTCAGGCGCCGATGCGACTTGCGCGCCGCCGTCCAGATGCCTTCCAAGAGGTGCGTCTTGCCGACGCTTGTCGGCCCGTGGAACATCAGCGGCGTGACTTGCCCCGGCCGACGAACGACCATCTGGGCCGAGGCAATCGCGATGCGGTTCGTCTCGCCCGCTACAAACGTCTCAAGACTGGCGAACCGACGTCGCGGCAATTCACTATTCTCGCTGTGCGGGACTGCCGACTCATCTTGTGGAGCAGTCGCCTCCGGTTGCGGTGCAATCGCCTCGGCCGCGCCGGGAAATGCAATGATCGCATTGCCCGGGGACGAGACGCTCTTACTGGCGGCAGCGGAGTCCGCGCTGGATGCTGATCGCGTGCCGTTGTTCTTGACGAGATGCATCGAGCCGCCATCGGTTTTCGCCGGCGCCGCATCGAGACGAAATTCCAGGGTCGGACACCCGCCAAGCACGTCGTAACAAGCGTCCTCGATGTGCCGGCGAAAGTTCGATCGTATCCATTCGAGAAAGAATCGGTTCGGTGCGCCAACCCTCAAGGCGGCGCCGTCGTAGTCCAGCCGCGTTGCCGCGCCAAACCACAAATCGAACCGTTCTTGCCCGACCTTACCAGCCAGCGAAGAACGCAAGGCCGGCACGATCTCCCTATCGTCCTTGGTCAATTCCGCTGCATCCTTGGCACGAGTCCATTCGGTCGATCCGTACGCGAAGACTTGATTCTAGCGATGCTAGCACTGCTGTCAAACGGGGCGGCAGCCGGCGATTTTCTTTCCGCGTTTCTCAGCGAAAAACTGAGCGAAATGTCGCTGCCACCGTCAAACTCACCGTGAAAATTTCCTCTTTGCTGGAAGGCTCTCTTCGTGGAAAACCTGTTGGATCGTCGTCCGACAAGCGTCACTAACTCTGCCTCGCGCACGAACTTGCCGCATCCTCAATCGCGAAGAGACTGCTGCGGGCGCCGCCAGCGATCATAATACCGCCGTTCCGGAAAGAGGAGTCGCATCGTGCGGCCGCATTTTTCTCAAGTCGCGGCCCTCGCGATGCTCCGCGGCATGCCGACGCCCGCCTGCGCCCCCGTCCGCATTCGATCGACTCGATCGGCAAATTTATCAGCGGGTGCGGGGCCCCACCCAGTCGCGATTCGGAGGCGGTGCCGCCTCCCCCGGCGCCGTCCGCATCCGCCAACGCCAGCACGGACTACCTCGTCCGCCAAGGAAGATTTCCGCAACCCAGACCTAATTACTGTCGTCGGCGGTATCCGCGTCCACCAGGCAACTGGCATGGCCGCCTTGCGCGATACATTTATGTCAAGCCAAACTGTCGACCTCGACCTTTTCCGCGGTCCGAGAACCCCGGCTGGTGACTGCGGCCACACAATGACAGCAAGTCGTTGCCGCCTAAGCCGCGCACAACTCCGTTGGTCAACCGCAACCCGTCGCCTGCGCACTTGAAATTCCGCTCCGAGCTGCTAAGAATATGTCCGGTGCGTGGCTTCCCGTCTCACAGCCCGGGTTCCCGGAGGGTCGCTCATGCCGGACAATCAGCTTTTGCGGCGGCAGTCGGGCGGCGAGGATAGCCACCCCTTCCACTTCGCGTTGGCGAACCAGGACGACCGCATCCGAACGATCTTTGGCCTAACGGGAGACTCGCCCATTCCCAGCGTCGCCTCGGCCACGTTGGAAACCTATTACGACCACTTGGTCCGCCAACTATCGCTGCCCTTCGATGCTCTCTGCTGCGAGATTGGCAAGGACAAGCGGCAACTGGTCCATCAGATCGAAGTCACGGAACTCATGGACCCCAGACAAAACCACAATCGCGGTCCTCACGGCCTGCTCTGCAAAGCCAGAAACCACGATCGTCAACTGGAAATTCCCGTCACGGAGCTTGGCCTCCGCGACGACAGCCCCAACAGCCAACTCCTCGACGATTACACGTACTGGTTCGTCAACTGGAGATAGGGCTGAAAGCACACGCCATGGAACAAGCATCTTTTGCCGCGGGCTGCTTCTGGGGCGTCGAAGCCGCCTTCCGTCAACTTCGCGGCATTGCCTCAACGACCGTCGGCTATTCCGGCGGAAACGTCCCCAACCCCACGTACGAACGCGTCTGCTCGAACACCACCGGCCACGCCGAAACAGTGCTGGTCGAGTTCGACCCGGCTGTCATCTCGTACGAGCAACTGCTGGAGACGTTCTGGAACTGCCACGACCCAACGCAACGAAACCGCCAAGGCCCCGACGTAGGGACGCAGTACCGCTCCGCCATCTTCTACCACACGCCCGAGCAACACGCGGCAGCGGTTCGCTCAAAAGAAGATCTCGAACGCAGCGGCAAACACCGCCGTCCGATCGTCACCGAGATCACGCCCGCGACCTCGTTCTACCGCGCCGAAGAGTATCACCAGCAGTACTTGGAAAAGCGTGGCCAAGCCAGTTGCCACGTGCCCTGACCATCGCGCGCGTCGTTCAACTTCGGCACTTGTGCCGAGCGGTGATCTGTTTTGCCTCGGCGATTCTGCTGATCGCGATGATCGGCAAAGCCCCGCTACCGCTGCTTCCGCTTCAGTTCCGAGTCATGCTCCTTGAGAAACGCCTGAATCTCGTTGCCGTATCCCAACAGCCGCTCCCACTGCTCGATATACAGCGTGACCGGCATCCGCTGCAGGCCGTACAAGCTCATCGCCCCCTTCGGGCTGACCTTGCAATACAACGAACCTCGCTGCGGCGTTTCCAACTCCGCCAGTTGCTTCGCCGCCTCATCAACCGTAATCTGCTGGGCCGCTAGCTGAGCAAGAATCTCTGCCTTCGTCATGGCTCCTCTCCGACATTAGGAACTGTGCAGACCGTCTGCGTCCGCACCAGTTGCGGCCATCCTAGCGAAACCCTCCGCAATTGGACAGAGCAGGGCGAGACCCGGGTGCGGCAACTTCGCCCCCTGAGAAGACCACCGCTGACCGGGCAGGCATTTTGGGTAGTATAGGCACCTTCTCGTCGTTATACTGATGGGAATGGAGCATCGCATGGACCCCGACTACCGATTACTTGCCGCAAATTACGTCCGCCACCAGGCGAAGCAACTCGCCGAGCAACTCGACGGCGTCCGCGCGGCCGAAGACATCGAGTTTGTTCACCGCGCGCGGGTCGCCACCCGCCGCCTGCGCGCCGCGCTAAGAATGTTCGGTCGCTGCTTTCCCCGCCGGCAAGTCAAACGCTGGACAAACGCCATCCGCCGCATCACCACCGCGCTCGGCGACGCCCGCGACCGCGATGTCCAAATCGAGTTGCTCTGCGGCACCCTCAGCGCGCTGCAAACCCATGAATGTTTCCCCGGGGTCGCTCGGGTGCTGGTTAGCCTCGAACACGACCGCGAACGCTTGCAGCGCCGCGTGGGCAAGGCAATCGACGAACTGGAAGCCGAGCGATCGCTGCGCGAAATGCGCCGCATTGCCAAGAAGCTCTCCCGCGAGCTGCAGGCGCCGGCCGCCGACGCCCCGAGCCGCGATACCCTCGCTCGCACAAGCCGTCATATTCTTAGCCGGCTTGACAAACTTCTCAATCGCGAGACGGCGTTGGCCGATCCCGAGGATCGCGAGAGCCACCACGCAATGCGGATCGCCGCCAAGCGCCTCCGCTACACCCTGGAAATTTGCCGCCCGTTGTATCCCGGCCAGCTCGACGAGGCCGTCGATGCCATCAAGCGGGTGCAAACGCTATTGGGCGAAATTCATGATTGCGACGTTTGGGCGGAACACCTGACCGCCTTTTCCGCAGCCGAACGCGAACGCATCACCGAGATGTTCGGCCACGCCGGCCGCTTCCAGCACCTCGTGCCCGGCATCGAATATCTCCGCCAAAATCGCGCCGAACGCCGCCGCCAAGCCTTCGAGGAACTCGTGACTTTCTGGCAAGAACTGGGCCGCCGCGGCCTCTGGGACCGCCTGACCGCCACCGTCCGTCCACCGTACCAGCCCCTGAGCGACCAGCAAACCAACTCCAAACAGCAAGGCTAGCCGGAATCAGCTAAACCGTCGCGATTGTCGAACGATTTGTAGTGGCCGGGCGACAACAACTCCCCGAACGCTTGTCTGTCACTTCTTGCTCAGGGGTTAGCGCGGCGGATCGTTGCCTGCTCTTGACCGCGCGTGCCCGATCAGAACAATAGCGTCATGGACATCTCTACCGTCGCGCCCGCAATCAAGATCACGGCCAAGCCTGTTGGCGTCATCGACGTCGGCGCCAACGCCCTGCGCATGGTGATTGCCGAGGTCTTTTCCGATGGCCGCGTTGAAACGCTCGAACAGCTCCATCGCGCGGTCCGCCTCGGCCAAGACACCTTCCGCCGCGGCCGCCTCGGCGGCAAAAGCATGCGTGCGGCCGTCGCCGTCCTACGCGACTACCGCCAGTTGCTCGACCTCTACAAGGCCGAGCAGGTCCGCGCCGTCGCCACCAGCGCCGTTCGCGAGGCCGCCAACGCCGACATGTTCCTCGACCGCGTCTTCATGGCCACCCATCTCAATGTCGACGTCATCGACACCTCCGAGGAAAGCCGACTCACCGTCTCTGCCGTCCGCCAAGCTGTCGGTGACGCCCTCGGCGTCAACCAGGGCCACACGCTCATCGCCGACGTCGGCGGCGGCAGCACCCTGCTGACAATCCTCGAAAACGGCGAAATCGCCACCTCGCAAAGTCTCCGCTTGGGCTCGATCCGATTGCAGGAGATGTTCGCCACCAGCGAAGAGTCGCCGCAACGTTCCGCCGACCTGCTGCGCCAGCACATCTCCAATACCCTCTCTGGCCTCGATATCGCCGGACCGCTGGGCGAGATCGATTCGTTCGTCGCCGTCGGCGGAGATGCCCGCTTCGCCGCCCGGGAAGTCGGCGTCGCCACCGATTCCTCCGACTTGGCCGTCATCGACGCAAAGGACTTCGACAAGCTCGTCGAACGTTGCGAATGCCACACCGCCGAGGAACTCTCCAAGCATCACGGGCTGCCCTTCGCCGAAGCTGAAACGCTCAACCCCGCGTTGTTGGTCTATCAGGTGCTGTTGCACCAAACGAAGGCCGCCGAAATGATCGTCTCGCACGTCTCGATGCGCGACGGCCTCCTGCTCGAACTCGCCCGCGAGGTTACCGGAAAAGAAGACGAGTCGCTGCTGGCCGGCGTCATCCACTCGGCCACCGCCACCGCGGAAAAATACCGTGTCGATCTCGACCACGCCCGAGGCGTCGCCGAAATGGCCATCCGCCTCTTCGACGCCTTCCTGCCCGACCACGGACTGACCGCCCGCCACCGTCTGCTGCTGCGGGTCGCGGCATTGCTGCACGAGGTCGGCGGTTTCGTGAGCAGTCGGGCCCATCACAAGCATAGCGAATATCTCATCGCCAACACCGAAATCTTCGGTCTCACCCGCAGCGAAATCGCCCTGGTGGCCCTGGTCGCGCGATACCATCGCCGCAGCCTGCCGCGTTCTTCGCACCCCACGTACATGGCCTTGTCGCGCGAAGCCCGCATGGTCGTCAATAAGCTGGCGGCGATTCTCCGCGTCGCCGACGCCATGATCCGCGGCCATCGCCGCCGCGCCGCCGACATCCACTTCCAACGCCGCGGCGACGAACTCATCGTCTCGATTCCCGGCGGCGCCGATCTGCTCCTCGAACAGCACGCCCTGGAAACCAAAGGCGACCTCCTCGAAGACATTTACGGCGTCAAAATCCGGCTGGAAGAGACGTAGGAAAGGAGTGCGCGAGCTCATGAACTGCACCAACCGCAGTGAACCGCTGAGGTGGTCACACACTGCGACCGCCCACTCCGAACCCGAGCACCCACACTTCCTTTCGGTCGCGCCATGCCCAAAGACCCGCTGAAAGCCCCGCACCTGTACATCAACCGCGAGTTGAGCTGGCTCGAGTTCAACCATCGTGTCCTCCAGGAGGGGCTCGACCCCGAACTGCCGCTCCTCGAACGGCTCAAGTTCCTCGCCATCGTCAACTCGAACCTCGACGAGTTCTTCCTCGTCCGCGTGGCCGGGCTCGCCCAACGCCGGGCGGCCAACCTCCGTCGCCGCGACGCCGCCGGCATGACTGCCGCGGAACAGATGACCGCCATCGCCGACCGCGTCCATCGCATGGTCAATGAGCAAGCCGCAGGCGTTCGCGAAGTCTTCGCCCGGTTGGCCGAGCACGGCCTTCACGTTTGGAACCGCGACCATTGGAGCGACGACCATCGACGATTCGCACGGTCCTACTTCGCTCGCGAAATCCAGCCCATCCTCACCCCGTTGGCCATCGAGGACCTCTCGCCCGGACCGTTGCTCCCTAACCTTCAGTTGCACGTCGCTGCGATGATCACACGCCGCGGGAAGGACAACGACCCTGAGCAACGCGTCGTCGTGGTGCCGGTGCCCAGCCAGTTGTCGCGATGGGTACCGCTGCCCGCCGAATCCGGCGTTCACCTGGCGCCCGTCGAGGATGTAATCGCCGACAACCTGAGCGTGCTGTTCCCAGGCGCCGAAATCGTCGCTACCGCCGCCTTCCGCATTACCCGCGACGCCGACGTGATTCTCCAGGACGACGAAGAAATCGACGACCTGCTGCACGTGATGGAAGAAGTAGTGCTATCCCGACGGCGGCGCGACCCGGTTCGTCTGACCATCTCGGCCCGCTCCGACGCGCGTCTGCGGAGCTGGCTCGCCAACTGGCTCAAACTCGACGACCAGCAGGTCTACGACCTCGACGGCCCGCAAGAGGCTTCCGCCCTCATGGAGCTCGTCGGCCGTCCCGGTTTCGACGCCTTGCGGATCGACGATTGGCCGCCGCAGCCGCCCCGCGATCTGATCGGCGTCGAAAACCCTTGGGAAGCCATCGAAGACCACGATGTTCTGCTCTTCCACCCCTACGAGAGCTTCGACCCGGTCGTCAAACTCGTCGAACAAGCGGCCGAGGATCCGCAAGTCCTGGCCATCAAGCAAACGCTCTACCGCACCAGCGGCGACTCGCCGATCGTGCGCGCCCTGGCCCGCGCAGCGCAAAACGGCAAGGAAGTGACAGCGCTGGTCGAACTGAAGGCCCGTTTCGACGAGTGGCGGAACGTCAATTGGGCTCGGCGGCTCGAAGATGCCGGAGTCCACGTCATCTACGGCGTCGCCGGCTTCAAAACCCACGCCAAGGCGCTGCTCATCGTCCGCCGCCAAGACCAACGCATCCAGCGCTACGTCCATCTGGCCACGGGCAATTACAACGATCGCACCGCCCGACTCTATTCCGACATCGGCCTGATGACTTGCGACCGCGACTTCGCCTCCGACGTCGCCGCCTTCTTCAATCTCCTGACCGGCTATTCCGAATCGGTTGGCTGGGCGAAACTGGCCGTCGCGCCGCTCGGCCTCCGCCAGAAGCTCCTCGACCTCATCGAACGTGAAATCCACGCCTCGACCACCGATCGGCCAGGCCTCATCATGGCCAAGACCAATTCGCTGGAAGACGCCGAGACCTGCCGTGCGCTCTATCGCGCAAGCCAAGCCGGCGTCAAAATCACGCTCAACGTCCGCGGCATTTGTTGCCTTCGCCCCGGCATTGCCGGCGTCTCCGAAAACATCGAGGTCCGTTCCATCGTCGACCGCTTCCTCGAACACGCCCGGGCGTTCTACTTCCGAAACGGCGGCCACGA
>JAJFUI010000137.1 GCA_021372555.1 Planctomycetaceae bacterium
TCGAGCGCGGCGCGCCGCACGAGGCCATGTACCTCATATCCCTTTTCAAGCAGCAGTTCCGCCAGATAGGAACCGTCATGCCCAGTGATTCCGGTGATACATGCTCGCTTCATTATTTCTCTCCTTTTGTTTGTGGCGTGCGGTTCATCTGCACTGGCACATCGCCGAATTGTTCGAGGAACTGGCAATACGCGTCGGCCTTCGCATCCCAGCCGCTGCGTTTGACCTTTTGACGTCCGCCTTCTCCCAGCCGCTGGGCTAGGCTGCCGTCGGAAAGCAGGCGGCTAATCGCCTCGGCGATCTCGTCAACGTTGGCTCCGTCCACCAGCAGGCCGGTCGTCCCTTCATCCACGGCGTCCACGGCGCCGCCAGCGCGGCCGCCAATCACAGGTTTGCCCCAAGCTCCCGCTTCCAGGAAGACGATGCCGTAACCTTCCGTGTCGCCGTTGGGCAGCGTGCGGTTCGGCATCACGAAGACGTCGCATGACGAATAGAGCCAGGCAATGGCTTCGTTGTCGAGATTCTCAAGGATCATTGCGTGGTCTTGCAGGCCGTGCTCAGCGATGGTCGCACGACAGCGGTCGCGGTACGGGATGTCCGCAGGGTGGCCGGCCGCGACATACATGACATCGGGAAAACGCTGCACGACCTGCGGCAGGGCCTGCAAAACCATCTCTTGGCCCTTGCGCTCGATAAACGTCCCCACCGTCAGCAGCAGACGTCGCCCCGCAAGCCGCGCGGCCAACTCCGGTGCAATGGCCGGCTGACACGCTACCTTGGCCGTATCCACACCGGGCGTTATCACAACAATCCGCTCTTCCGGCACTCCGTGGGCCGCCACCAGGCGCTTCGTGAAGTAGCTGCACGTCATTACCCCGTCACATCGTCGCAACAGCCCGATCGCAATCCGGTCATGCAGATTCCGCAACCACGAAATCCAAGGTCGCGCCCGGGCGGCACGATAGGCGATGCCTTCTTTCGAGCACACGGCGAGTTCCTCGCCAAGCACCGAAACGAGGAGCTTGCAACGCGTCAGTCTTGTCGCCAGCCACGCGCCGATCATGTCCATGCGAGCGCTGTTGATGTGCACGGTCGACGCGCGATAGCGCAAAATCCAAAATATAAGCAACGGGCAAAGCACCAAGGGCCAAAGGAACCGCTTCAGGCGTCTGCCCTCGCTGATCGGCACTAATGGATTGCGCACGATCTTGTACGGAACGCCGCTATCGAATTCGGCGGAGTTCTCGGCCGACGTGGTCACCACGACCACCTCATCGCTCGTGCACTTTGACAGCAGGTTGTAATAGTAGACCAAGCTGCCGCCAACGAAGGGTGGCGGAAAGTAGCACGACAGGAACAGGCATTTTGAACGTTTCGTCATAGTGTTCAGGCTGCCGCTCCGGCGGACAGGAACGCCTCCTGGGGTTGCTCGGCTCCGCTCAAGAGGCGCTGAATCAGGTGGTCCGCCCCTTTTTGCATACAATAGTTCTCCTCAAACCACGCCCTCGCGGCCGTCGCCGAACGTCGTAGCGACTCCCAGTCCAGCCGGGCGGTCGCCTCTGGTTCGTTCCATGCGATTCTGCAAATCGGGGCGCTCGCGAACTCGTCTGGAATGGATGCGACAATCTTGGACTCTACCACGACGATCGGCTTGTCGCAAAGAATCGCGTAGTATAGCAGCGTGCTCGGCGCTGAAACGACCAGCGAGGCTCGCTCGATAAGCTCGCGGTTCCGTCCGATGTCGTCCACACGCGTGAAGCGGCCTTCGCCCATCGGACGGTCGGCAAGCCAGGCGTCGTCCAGTTGCTTGGTCAGATTGTGGCCTTTGAACACTATCGGCAGCTCAGCCGCCGCCGCGACGCCGAAAAGCCTTTCCGTGAACCGCTCGTAGTCGCGCCGGCTCTGATCGGCCGAGGGCGCAGTGCCCAAGAGCAGTGCGTACCGCTCCGGCAGCCGCAGCGGCTCCGCCGCAGACACCTCCGGCAAACTCAGCACGCACCCCTCTTCCAAACGCGGCCCGCCGTCGGCAAATACCTCCTCATAAGCCCGCCGCTCGCTCGGACTCTTGCAAAACAGCACGTCGGTGTTGATCACGAGATGTTCGATGTTCCGCGACGTCGTCTGCGTCCTGATGGCAGCGGTAAGCACCCCGTGGTTTTTCATGCATTCAACGATCGCGATCGATATCGGCGCCGACGGAAGCAGGCTCAACACCGCACGCGGTCGCCCCACGTCGGCGGCAATCCGCTCGGCGAGTCTAATGTTGCGCAGGTAGTCCCACATACCGGGAATCGCCGCAACGTACAAGCTTCGCCGTTTCCTGCCGCCCAAGATACAACCGGGCAATCCCCGAGCGAGACCTCTCAGCCAGCCACCCAACACTCGAACATGGTCCCAGGCCGTCATCATCGAACCAATCGGCAGCGTCTCCGTGTCCAGATGCGTGTCGGACGTCGGGTTCATATGAATTGCCTTCACCGCCAACCCCTTAGCGTGGCACGCCTCGATCACCGACTGCTCTTCGCTTGCATACTTGCTATTGCCAGGTGCGACCAACAGCAGGTAGGCGGACTCTGCCCGCCGCCGTGACGGGCGCGGCTGCCATACTGCGGAAATAAATCCTTTTGCGGACTGCGCCAACCTGCCCGCGATACCCCGCAGAGCCAGCACCGCGTCCTGTCGCAAGCTCGATGAAATCTTGTCGTAAAACAGCCGCGACTGCCGCCCGTCGTGCATCGTCAGGAAAGCAGTAGCGTCCCAGCGGATCGTGGGCCAATACTTCGCGGCTTCCGCCTTCGACGTTGCGAACGTGTCACGACCCGTCATGGCAGTCAGACGCTTTCCTCCGGCGCCGCGACAACGTCGGGCGCACTGGCGCAACGCTGAAGATAAGCGACAAACGCGTAGCACATCGCAACGTACACGATTCGCCCAATTGCCATCGCCTGCGGAAAGGCGGTGAGCGAGACGCCGTCGCGGATCAGCCAGAACAGACTGGCAACGTACGCGGCCATGCCCAACACGATCGCCACGAAGTACAGATCCTGGCGTCGCACCACGTTGAACATCAAGCTGACCGGCGCCAGGCTCGTCAGCAGCGGAATCAGCAGGCTCCATTGCACCACAGGCACGGCGTCGACGTACTTCGGCGCCAATATTTGCACGACCGGCCCCACCA
>JAJFUI010000139.1 GCA_021372555.1 Planctomycetaceae bacterium
TCGACCTACGCGTTCCGCGATTCAGACGACGGCGTCACGGCAGACTAGCCGCCTGTCTGGCGACCCGTGCCCCCAGTTCCTCGGCCAACGCCGCTTGATGCTGCCGAATGGCCAGCGTCCTGGCCTTTTTGTATTGGGCAAGCGCTTCGGCCGCCCGACCACTGGCCGCAAGCGTCTCGCCCAGCCGGCACTGCGCCTCCAGATAATCAGGGTTGTGCTTTACGGCCTGTCGGTAGGCCTGGATCGCTTCGTCGCGATGCCCGCGCAGCAACCAGATTTCGCCGATGCTAAAGTGCGCCTCGGCGAAGCGCGGGAGAATTTCTATCGCCCTCTGGCAGCATCGCATCGCCTCGTCGAGTTGCCCCTCAACGGCCAACGCGTGGCCGAGATTGTTCAGCGCGTAGGCGTAGTCCGGTTCGATCCGGATTGCCACGCGGTACTCGTCGATGGCGCCGCGATAGTCGCCCGAATCGGCCAACGCCACGCCGAGGTTGAAATGAGCCTCGGCATACCCGGGCTTAATCCGAATCGCCGCCCGATACTCGCCCATCGCCCTGTCTAGTTCATTGAGGTCGATCGCCGAGCCCGCGTGGGCGCATTCAGCGCGGGCGTTGCCCAGAAGGTTATGCGTCAGGTGGTTGTCCGCCGCGCAACGAACCGCATGGCTCCAAAGTGTGAAGCTGTCGCGCCAATACGTGGTTTGTCGCCACGCGCACGCCATCGATGACGCGAGGAGCAGAGCCGCCGCGGCCGCGAACAGCCGACGACGTCGCGGCCCCGCGCGGCACAAGTCCGCCGCGCCCCACGCCAGAGCGATGCACAGGCCGATTTGCGGCAGGTAGGTAAATCGGTCGGCCGCGCCCTGGGTGCCGAACGGCACCAGCCCAGTCACCGGAAAGAGCATCCCGAGGAACCAGAGCCAGCCAACGATCAGATAGGCGTGTCTTCGCCGAACTGCGAGCGCCCCGGCCGTCACCGCCGCCAGGAGTAACGCCGCCGCGCCGACCTCCCACAGCGGCAGCGGCACTCCTCGCCGCGACGCCATCGGGGCCAACCCCACCGGCCAAAAGGTCTGACGCAGGTATCCGGCATAGGAAACCAAGAGGTTCTCGACTTGCCACCGCGCGGCGTGCGTCTTGTGCAACGACACGTACTCCGCCCAGACTGTAACCATGCAGCAAGCCCCGGCCAGCGCGAACAGCGGGACTTTTTCCGCGATGAGTCGCGTAAGGACGCGCAAGCTCGGCTTTTGCCCGATCCGCCCCAGCGGCCAATAATCGAGCAACAACAACACGCAGGGCACCGTCACCAGCATCGGCTTGGCCATCAGTCCCAAAGCAAAGAAGACCGCGACCGTGACGTACCGGCACACCGCGCGACGCGTCCCGCCCGATCCGCGGTCCCCGGCGCCGTCGATGGTGTCGCCCCGGACATAATTGAAATACGCCCACAAGGTGAGCATGAAGAACAGCCCGCTCAGCACGTCGCGACGTTCCGTCACCCACGCCACCGATTCCACCCGCAGCGGATGAACCGCAAACAGCGTGGCCGCCAGCGCGCTTGGCCAAAGTCGCGCAGTCATCCGGCGAAGGACGAGAAACAAGAGAATTGCCGTCGCGGCGTGAAGCACCACGTTGGTCAGGTGATGGCCCCAAGCGTCGAGGCCATACATCTGGCAGTCCAACATATGCGACAGCCAGCAAGCCGGCGCCCAGATGCCGGCGTCGTGGTTCGTAAACGCCCAGCGGATTCCCTCGATCGAGAAACCATTCTTGACGTACGGATTCTCGTAGACGCACAGGTCGTCATCAAGATTGATGAACCCGTACTGGACCGTTTGTCCAAAGACGAGGCCGACGGCCAGCAGCAGAAAGGCGCACACGCCCGCCGTCACCCACCGGTCGTGCTTTTCAGATTCCAGAATCTGTTCACCCACAACGTGCTCCCCACGCTCCGCGTGAGGCCAAAGAACGGGATGTCGCTCCGCGCGACGCTCCCCGTCGATCCCGCAGGCCCCTACAACTCTAGCCCAATTTTTCCGCGCCCCACCAGTTCGAGAAACTCCCGGTTGCTCTCGAGCAAGTCCGGCAGCCGCGCCATCTCGCCGGTGGTCAGCCAGTGGATCGAGTCCACTTCCTCCGGATTCGCCACAGGCGGGGCATCCGCCGATGACCGCCCGAGCCACCACGCCAAGTCGACTTTCCACGGCGTCACGCAGTGCCACAACCGCCGCACGGGCGTAATCGTCAGCCCGACCTCCTCGCGGAACTCGCGGACCAGTGCCTCTTCCTCCGACTCGTCGCCCTCGATGCCCCCGCCGGGAAAGCAGTACACCAGCGGCGCCACGACCGTTTGCGACCGCCGGATGACCAGCATCCGCTCGCCGCGCAGCACGATCCCCACCACGCCTCGCCGCCCGGGATCGTCGGGAATCGAATCCATAGTTACAATGATAAGCCGTTTTTCGGCTCGGAGATAGCTCAACTACGCGCGATGATGACGCCCGAATCCTACCTGCCGCAGTTCGGACTCCGCGCGTTCCGCGAGGGACAGCAGCAGGTCATTGCCACAGTATTGGCCGGCCAAGATTGTCTTTGCGTCATGCCAACCGGCGGCGGCAAGAGCCTCTGCTACCAGCTACCCGCCATCGCACTGGACGGCCTGACGCTGGTCGTCTCGCCGCTGATCGCCCTGATGAAGGACCAGGTCGATCAGCTCCAAGCCTTGGGCCTGCCAGTCAGCTTCATCAACAGCGCTCTGACGGGCGCCGAGCAGCAGGACCGGCTTGAGCGCGTGGCCGCCGGTGAGTTTCGGCTGCTCTATGTCTCGCCAGAGCGATTCCGCAGCGGACGGTTCGTCGACGTGGTGCGCGAGGTGCGTCCCAAGCTCTTGGCTGTCGATGAGGCCCACTGCATCAGCGAGTGGGGCCACGACTTCCGCCCCGACTACGCCCGGCTCGGTTACTTCCGCCGCCTGCTTGGCAACCCGCCAACCATCGCCCTGACGGCCACGGCCACCGACCGCGTACGGCGTGACATCATCGAGCAACTCGACCTGCACGAACCGAAAACGTTCATCACCGGCTTTGCACGGCCGAATCTGTTCTATGAAGTCCAAACGCCGCGGAGCGAGCGTGAAAAACCCGAACGGCTGATCGAGTTTCTCCGCCAAACGCCCGGCGCAGGCATCATCTACGTCTCGACCCGCAAGCGGGCCGAAGAAGTCGCCCAAATCGTTGCCGAGCGCGCCGCACGCCGCACCCTGGTTTACCACGCCGGACTGCTCCCCGATCAACGCCGCGCGGCCCAGGAACAGTTCATGCAAGGGCAGGGCGAAGTCGTCGTCGCCACAAACGCCTTCGGCATGGGCATCGACAAGTCCGACGTTCGCTTCGTCGTCCACTACAACATCCCCGGCAGCGTCGAAGCCTATTATCAAGAGGCCGGTCGCGCGGGCCGCGACGGCGCGCCCTCCCACTGCCTGATGCTCTACCACGCGTCCGACCGCTATATCCAGGAATACTTCATCGAGAGCGCCTACCCCGGCCGCGAGCACGTCCAAGCAGTCTACGATTTCCTTTGCGACCGCGACGAGAGCCCCATCGAGATGACCCAAGACGAGCTGAAGCAGGCGATCAGCCTGCCGATCGGCACGGACGGCGTCGGCAACTGCGAGCAGCTTCTTGAAGGCGCCGGCGTCCTGGAGCGGCTCATCGCCTCGCAGAACTCCGCTTCCGTCCGCGTCGATAGCGACCTGCCCACGCTGGTGGACCTGTTGCCCAAGCAGGCAAAAAGCCAGCGAAAGGTGCTGCACTCCGTCGAACGCCTGCTCGGGCCGCGGCGCCATGAATTGGTGCAGTTCAACCTCCGCGACCTTACCGTCAGCAACGAGTTCGATCAACAGTCGGTCGCCTACGCCTTGCGCGAGCTCAACAAGCTAGAGGCGTTCACCTACGTGCCACCCTTCCGCGGTCGAGCGATACGCATGATCCGCCGCGACCTGCCCTTCGAAGAACTTGAGATCGATTTCGAGGCCATCCAGCGCCGCAAAGACCTCGAATACGAGAAACTCGATCGGGTCGTCCGCTTTGCCCAAAGCGGCTCTTGTCGCCAGGGTGAAATCCTCCGCTACTTCGGCGAGCAGGACGGCCACGATTGCGGCCACTGCGACAATTGCCGGCGGCGCGGAAAAACGATCACGAAGCAAGCGCCCGCCGCGGCGGAAGTCGTATCACCGGACGCCGCCGCGTCACTGGATTCTCGCCGACAAGCCGCCAATGCCCCAATGCCGCCAACGGCCGATGATCGTATCGATGACGCCATACTCGACGTCGTCCGCAAGGTCCTTAGCGGCGTTGCCCGAGCCCGCGCCCGCTGCTCCTGCGGAAAGAACCTCATTGCCAAGATGCTCTGCGGCTCCAACGACGCCAAGATCAAGAAATTGGGCTTCCGCGGTCTCAGCACGTTTGGCCTGCTCTCCGACCTGAAACAGCCCGAGGTGCTCGCGATCATCGACGCCTTGATCGACGCGCACTGCGTCCGCCAAACCGACATCGACCGCTTCCGCCCGGTTGTCGAACTAACCGAGTTCGGCGTTGAAGTGATGCGCGGTCAAACGCCGCTCGTCGGCGACCTGGCGCTATCTCTGGACCTCGTTCGGAAATTGCGAGGGCAAAAGGTGGCCCGCGGCCGCCCGACAGCCCGGGGACAATTGCCCGAAGTCAAAGCGAGCGCGGAGGCAGCCCGCGCCCCACACTACTGGACCGGCCGGCTTCTTTCCGCAGGCTTTACCATCGATGAATGCGCCGCAATCCGCGGGCTGCCAAAACACGTGATCCTGGATCACGCTCGCACTGCCGATGGAGCCGACATCGCCTAAGCGGTCCGTCTTCACTCTGCCGCGCAACTGCGTCATTCACACTTCGCAAAGGCGTCTGGCTCGCGGCCGCAAACGTTTGGCCGCAGCAGCCGACGCCTCCCGAATTTCCTCTCTCTGGACGGGCACGTCCGGCGGCGCCGCAAACCCCAGCTTCACCCGCCCGTTCTGGATTTCAAGAACCTTCACCTGGATCGATCGCCCGATCCAGACGCTCTCGTCGGTCCTGCGTGAAAGTACCAGCATAATGAATCTCCCCGACGATTCGTCCGACCATTCCCGGCAATCGATGCTAGTGGGCGGCAACCATTTCCCGCTGCTCATCCCGGACGGGGCCCGGCGCCGGACGCTGTGTGGCAACTTCGACCCGGTTGTCCACTTCAACCACGCCCGGCACTTCCGCAACGGCCGTCTGCGCGAGCTGCTTCAGATGGTAACTCGGCAGCCGCCCCCGAAGCGTCAGCACGCCGCCGCGAAAGTCGCAGGTCACGTCGCGCAGTTCGAAATATGCGGACCGTCGCAATGCGGCCTGCGCGATCTCGGTGATTTCTTGAAAAAGTGCTGCAAACGGATTCGGCCGGTCCATGACGGCCATCGGTTGACGATGCGGTGACATTAGCTTCTCCCTACTTTCCCTTCACCACTGGCTCGGCTTCACTGCCTTCGGACAGTACATCGCCGATTTTACAACACGCCAAGGTGACGCAAATCCGAAGTTCTATGGCGTTTCTCTCAGATGATTCTTTGTTTGGCCATAGGATGTTTTCCTACCCCGCCGGAGACGCCCAGGTTCGTCGCTACGGCAACGTGTGCGGACTTTTCCTGCGCTTCGCGCATCGCCGATCGCTTGCACAATCGAAATAGCTCGCCACACCGGCCATCACGCTACTGACAAATCTCCGCGCCCCAAGTAGACTTCTAAGAGGCTTACTGACAGCGTCCACAGAGATAAACATCCGGTGTCCGCAGCTTTGAATCGCTCGAAGGTTCCAGTGAGCATGCGCAGCGCCCTGATGCGTCTGGTGCTCGTCGCCCTCGTCCCGCTGCTGGTCGTCGAGGCCGCGGTTCTAGCCGCTTGGTATTACACCCGTTGGACGCGCCAAGCCGAGTCGAATCTGGAAGCGGCCTGGGGCATCGCCGCCGCTTTCGAGGACTACATTCGAGATGTCCGACGCCAGGAGTTCGCCGTCGGCAGAGCCCTCGCTGGATTGCGGCCCTACACGCCTGCCCAGGCCGCTGCCTACCTGACCGCTAACCTGCCCGATGGCCACACCATCCGCGTCTGGAATTGGATCAGCCCCGAAGGGAAGATCATCGCCTCCAGCGATTCGCGTGTCGCCAACCACAGCGTCGCCGCGCAACAATACTTTCGCGAACTGCTCCGCGGCCGGTCCTGGGAAATTAGCGACCTACTGCCCGATGAATCCTCCGGAGACTTGGCGTTCGTCGTCGCCCGCCGCATTGACGACGGCGACGGACGCCTCCTCGGCGTTGTCTCCGCGGTGGTCGACCCGCAAGAGTTTGGCACGCACGTTGCCGAGCTGCATCGCAGCGGCCCCGGCGCCGTCAGCATCTTCGACCACCGTGGCGTGCGGGTCTTCGGCAGCGATCCGCGCCGCGCAGGCCACGAAAACTGTCGTGGCAAAGACCCGCTGCTTGCCGCCGTGCTCGACAGCCGCACCGAACAGACAGGCGTGCTTCGCCTTTCCGAGGATAATCGGAAATACGTTGCCTCGCGCGTCCCCATTCAAGCTGTCGATGGCTGGGTTGCCGGAGCTCGCTGGCCAATCAGCGAAGCCATGGCCGGCGTCTATACCGGCCTTTGGCTCGCCGGAGGCATCAGCCTGTTGGTGGCCGTCGGTTCCGGCCTCCTTGCCACCAGAACCAGCCACGGCCTGATTCGCCAATTGCGCGGCCTGCAACACCACGCCGACGCCATCGCGCATGGCGAACTGGGACACACCGCTGACACCGCCAACATCCGCGAGTTGGCGGAACTGGCCAACACCTTCAACCAAATGGGCGTCTCCGTCCGCGACGCTCAACAAAAACTCGAAACCGCCAACGCCGCCCTGGAAGACCGCGTCCGCGAGCGCACCGCACAACTCGGCGCCACCATCCGCCGCCTGGAGACCGAGGTCAGCCAACGCGTGCGCGTCGAGCAGGAGCTCCGCGCCGCCTCGCTCTACGCCCGCGGGCTGCTTGAAGCCAACCTCGACCCCCTGGTCACCATCAGCCCGGCCGGCAAAATCACCGACGTCAACGAAGCGACGGTCTCAGCCACTGGTCTGCCCCGCGAGCATCTGATCGGCAGCGATTTTTCCGACTATTTCACCGAACCCGAACGCGCCCGAGAAGGGTATCGAAAAGTCCTCGCCGACGGTCTCGTGCACGACTATCCCTTGACGATTCGGCACGTCGATGGCCGCACGATGGACGTGCTTTACAATGCCGTCGTCTATCGTAACGCAGCCGGCGGAGTTCAAGGCGTTTTCGCCGCCGCCCGCGACGTCACCGAACGACTTCGAATCGAACGCGACATTCGCGCCGTGTCGCGCTACGCCCGAGGCTTGCTCGAAGCGAGCCTCGACCCCCTGGTCACCATCAGCCCGGCGGGCAAGATCACCGATGTCAACGAAGCCACTGTCTCGGCCACCGGTCTGCCGCGCCAGCGGCTCATCGGCAGCGACTTCTCCGACTATTTCACCGAACCCGATCGTGCCCGGCAGGGCTACCAAAGGGTCCTTACCGACGGTCTGGTCCACGATTACGCCCTTACCATTCGCCATGTCGACGGCCACACCATCGACGTCCTCTACAATGCCGTCGTCTATCGTAACGAGGCCGGCCAAGTGCAGGGCGTCTTCGCCACCGCACGCGACGTCACCGAACGCAACCGCACGGCAGCGGAACTCGAAAAGCATCGCCGTCACCTCGAAGAACTGGTCGAGCAGCGAACCGCCGAACTGCGCTATCAGCTCCAACTCGTCCAAAGCATCGCTAACGAAGCGGCCGAGTCCATCATTGTGACCGATCGCGAAGGTCGCGTGACTTTCCTGAACCCCGAAGCCCAACGCACGTTCCAATTCACCGCGGAAGACGCGTTTGGACAAGTATTTCATGATCTGACCCATCATCATCGGACCGATGGCTCGCTTTACCCGGCTCAAGACTGTCCCTTGCACACCGTCTATACAGCCGGCGAGACGGTTCGCGACCACGAGGACGTCTTTTTTCGCAAGGACGGCTCAGCCATGGCCGTCGAGTGCTCCAGCGCTCCGCTGGAGGTTGCCGGCCATCGAATCGGCGGAGTCCTCATCGCCCGCGACATCACCGAACGAAAACGGGCCGAGGAAACGCTCCGAAAGGCGGCGGATCAGCTCGCCCGCTCGAACGAGGAACTCGAACAGTTCGCGTACGTCGCCTCGCACGACCTCCAGGAGCCCTTGCGAGTAATCAGCGGGTACGTCCAGCTCATCGATCACAAATACAAAGGGCGGCTCGACGCCGACGGCGACCAGTTCCTCCATTACATTACCGACGGCGCCACGCGCATGCGGCAACTGATCACCGACCTGCTCGATTACTCGCGCGTCGGCACCCGCGGCAAGGCCCTGCAGCCAACCGACCTCAAAAAAGTCCTCGGCCGCGTTGAGGCCGACCTCAAGGGCGTCATCGACGAAAGCGGCGCGGCCATCAAGTGCCGCCCGCTGCCGACCGTCCTGGGCGACGAGACCCAACTGGCCAGACTCTTCCAAAACCTGATCGGCAACGCCATTAAGTTCCGGAACCAGCGGCCGCCCGAAATCGAAATTTCCGCCAGCCGCGACGGCGACCATTGGACACTCGCCGTGCGCGACAACGGCATCGGCATCGAACCACAGTACTGGGAGCGAATTTTCGTCATTTTCCAGCGGTTGCATACGCGCCAAAAATACCCCGGCACCGGCATCGGCCTCGCCATCTGCAAGCGCATCGTTGAACGCCACGGCGGCACGATCTGGCTCGATTCCCAGCCGGGCGACGGCACCACGTTCTATTTCACCCTCTCGGACGTCGGAGACCAATGATGATTGTCAGACCCATCGAGCTTCTTTTGGTTGAAGACAGCGAGCCGGACGTCCGGTTGACGATCGAGGCCCTGCGCGAAGCCAAGGTCAAAAACCGACTCTGGGTCGTCGAGGACGGCGTCGAGGCGATGGCGTTTCTCCGCCAGCAAGGTCGCCACGCCGACGTCCCACGCCCCGATCTCATTCTGCTCGACCTGAATTTGCCGCGCAAAGATGGCCGCGAGGTGCTCAAGGAAGTCAAAGATGACCCATTGCTCCGCCGCATCCCCGTCGTCATCCTGACCACCTCCCGCAGCGAGGAGGACGTCCTCAGGGCCTACGACCTGCACGCCAACTGCTACATCACCAAACCGGTGGACTTCTCCCGCTTCCTTGAGGTGGTAAAATCCATCGAAGACTTCTGGCTCACCGTCGTGAAACTCCCGGATGACCTATAAGTACGCCTCTCGCTCCGCGTGAGAAACAAAAAAAACACCGCCATGGAGTAAGCGATCCCAACGCATCATGCCATCTTCCTCCATCCGCGTTCTCCTGGTTGAAGACAATCCCCCCGACGCTGTGCTGCTAAAATACGCGCTGGCCGAGGAGGCGGGCGATGGCTTTCTAGTAAAACACGCCGAGGTAATGGCCGACGCGCTCCGCCATCTCGCTCAAGAACCGTTCGACGTCGTTCTGCTTGACCTTTCCTTGCCAGACAGCAACGGGCTCGCCACTGTCGAGCAAGTGACCGTCGCCGCCCCCGGAGTCCCAATCGTCGTCATGACCGGCCTCGAAGACGAGGCAATGGCCTTGCAGGCCGTCCGAAAAGGCGCCCAGGATTTCCTCATCAAAGGCCACGCCGACGGCCTGCTCCTCTCGCGCGCCCTCCGCTACGCCGTCGAGCGCAACCGCGCCGAGCAAGAACTCAAACGCCTGAACGAAACCCTGGAACAGCGCGTCGCCGAGCGAACCGCCGTGGCCACTCGCCGGGCGGCCCAGCTCCAAGCCCTGGCCTCCGAACTCACACGGACCGAGCAGCGTGAACGCCGCCGCCTCGCACGGCTCCTCCACGACGACCTCCAGCAACTGCTCTACGCCGCTCGGCTCAACCTCCAATCGCTGCAAGGCCGCCTGTCCGACGAGTCCGCACGCGAACTGGTGGGTCGGATCGACGAGTTCCTGAGCCAGTCGATCGCTCGCTCCCGCTCCCTGACCGTCCAACTAAGCCCGCCCGTCCTTTACGACGCCGGACTGTCGGCCGCGCTCGAGTGGTTGGGACGGTACATGCAGGAGACAATGAGCCTAACGGTCGACGTCCAAACGGCCGCCAACGCCGAACCGGAGAGCGAAGATCTGCGGATCTCCCTCTTCGAGGCGGTCCGCGAGTTGCTTTTCAACGTCGCAAAACACGCCGGCACGCGCCAAGCCCGCGTCACAACGTGCACTTTGCCCGACGGGCGGCTCGAACTGGTCGTTTCCGACGAAGGGATCGGATTCGACCCGATCAAAGTCAAGAACGAACAAGCCAGCGGCGGCGGTTTCGGGCTTTTCAGTCTCCGCGAGCGGCTCGAACTGCTCGGCGGCAAGATTGCGGTTGACGCCGCGCCAGGTCGTGGCACCCGCGCGACAATCCGGGTGCCTTGCCACCAGCCTGACGCCGCATCGGAGACCGCGGACCAACCAACTGCCTCAACTGCCGTACCCGCGTAGATATGTCGAACACGAGCCAACACACGCCGGATTCACAGACCAGGGCTTGTCCCTAAGCCATTTGCTGCAATACTTACACATGAACGGTCCGCGTTTCGGTGGCCCCCCAACCGCGTTAAGTGTTGTCGACCAGGCGAACGCCACCGAAATCGCCGCCTTTACATAAGGCACGGAAAGGTCCGATGTCCATGGATAATATGACGAGATCTCGATCTGGCAAGTCACGCGTCCTCCTGGTCGACGACCATCCGCTCGTTCGGCGCGGGCTGGCCGATGTGATCGCCCACGAAGGAGACCTGGAAGTCTGCGGTGAAGCCGCCGACGTCGCCGAGGCCATGCAGGAAGTCGAGCGAACCCAGCCCGACCTGGTCCTCGTCGATCTCGCGCTCAGGAGCGGCCATGGCCTTGAATTGATCGAAAAGCTCAAAGCCCGGAACCCCCAGATCCGCACCCTCGTCTCCTCGATGCACGATGAAACGCTCTTTGCCGAGCGAGTCCTTCAGGCCGGCGCCATGGGCTACATCACCAAGCAGGAGCCGCCCGAAATGCTCGTCCGCGCCGTGCGGCAAGTCTTGCGCGGCGAAGTGTACCTTAGCCCCCGAATGACCAGCCGCCTCCTGCACCGCGTCGCCGGCGGCGGCCCCGCGCGCGAGGACGCCATCCAGAGCCTCTCCAACCGCGAGGTGCAAGTCTACGAAATGATCGGCCAAGGTCTCACCGTTCAGCAAATCGCCGTTCGCCTCCACCTGAGCCCCAAAACCGTCGAGACGCACCGCGAGAAAATCAAGCAAAAGCTGAACCTGAAGAGCAGCGCCGAACTGAGCCGCCGCGCCGTCCAATGGGTCCTCGAACGCGGCTGGTCCACCTCGATGAGCACCGCTCAACAGTAGCAGGCACAGGCATCCTGCCTTGTACCACGTTGTCCCGCCTCGGAAAGTGACCTAACCAGCGGCCCGCCCAACTGCCGCTGGCGTTTCTGGCCAACTCCCGGGCTGGCGGCGTGCACCTCTTGCCTGCATAATCTACTAGAGCGGGCGTCCCTCTGTCGCGCATCTGCGCGCCCCGCCCACACAATTTCCGCCGAGACACATGACCGAGCGGCAAACCACCACCTCACAATGGCTGCTGCTGGCCGCTGCCCTTTTTGCGGCGGTGCTCGTCGCCTACTCCCCTGCGCTTAGCGGCGGTTTCATCTGGGATGACGACGGCCACGTCACCCGCCCCGACCTCCGCACGCCGCACGGTCTGTACCGCATCTGGTACGAACCCGGTGCGACGCAGCAATACTACCCCGTCCTGCACACCGTCTTTTGGCTCGAACACCGTCTCTGGGGCGACTTCGCCCCCGACTACCACCTCGTAAACATCCTCTTACATGCGACCGCGGCGTTGATGGTTTGCATGGTGCTCCGCCGCCTTGCAATTCCCGGTGCGCTGCTCGCCGCCGCTATCTTCGCCCTCCACCCCGTCCACGTCGAATCCGTCGCCTGGGTCTCGGAACAGAAAAACACGCTCTCGGCCTTCTTCTACTTGGCCGCCATGCTCGTCTACCTCCGCTTCGACGAGTCGCGCCGGCCGCTGCTCTACTGGTGCGCCCTGGGCCTGTTCGTCCTCGGCCTCGAAAGCAAGACGGTCACCGCGACGCTCCCCGCCGCGCTGCTGCTGATCTTCTGGTGGCGTCGCGGCACAGTCTGCTGGCGTCGCGACGTCCTGCCGCTCACTCCATTTTTCGCCCTGGGCTTCGCCGCCGGCATCATCACCGCCGTCTTCGAGCGCAAGCTGATCGGCGCCGAAGGCGCGTCGTTCGACCTTTCCCTTCTCGATCGCTGCCTGATTGCCGGTCGCGCTGTCTGCTTCTATCTCGGCAAGCTCGTTTTGCCGACCAATCTGACGTTCATCTACCCTCGCTGGCGACTCGACCCCTACGACTGGCGTCAATATCTCTACATCGTCGCGTCGCTGGCACTCCTAGTTTCCGCCTGGGCGTACCGCCGACGCTCACGTGCCCCGCTAGCGTCGTTGCTCTTCTTCGTCGGCACGCTCTTCCCCGTGCTCGGCTTCTGCAACGTGTTCCCCTTCATCTACTCGTTCGTCGCCGATCATTTCCAGTACCTCGCCAGTCTCGGCGTCATCACGGCGTTTTCCGCGACCGCCGTCACGCTCTGGCAACGCTTCGCCCGCGCGAAGTCCGCAACCGGCATCGTCCTGTGTCTGGCGCTGCTGACCATTCTCGGCACTCTCACGTGGCGACAAACCCACATGTATGCCGACGAGATAACTCTGTATCAGACGACGATCGCTCGAAACCCCACGTGCTGGATGGCCGAAAACAACCTCGGCGCTTACCTGGCCGAAAAACAAGGGAACTTCGCCGAAGCCATCCCCCATTACCGCCGTGCCCTGGCCATCAAGCCCGGCTACGTCGAGGCTGTCAACAATCTCGGCGTCGCCGCTGCCGCACTCGGTCGCAGCGACGAGGCGATCCAGCACTATCGCGCCGCGATAAAGATCAGGCCGGACTACGCCGACGCCCACAAAAACCTTGGCAATGCCCTTCTTCGCGCCGGCCAACTCGATCAGGCCATCGAACAGTTCAAGCTGGCGATCGACGCTCGGCCGCATTACAGCGAGGCCTACAACAATCTTGGCGCGGCGCTGGCCCAGAAAGGCCTCCTGGCGGAAGCGGTGGCCTGCTACCAGCGTGCCCTGGAGATCAGGCCCGACTACGCCGGCGCTTGTAGCAACCTCGCCGACGCTTACGCCAAGATTGGCATGCCCCGCGAAGCCTTAGCAACCGCCCGCCAAGCCCTGGAGTTCGCCACACAGCAAAAGAACCACGCCCTGGCCGACGCCATCCGCGCCAAGATTGCCCTCTTCGAGTCCGCCCGCACCAAGCCCTAAACCACAATCGGCGGCGACTCGATCGTCGCAATCTCGCGGGCGATGTAGACGACCATCGAACGAGCCTCCATCGGCACTACCTCCGGTTGCGGCAACGCTGGCCCGTCCAAGTCAGGATAGATGTCCGCGGGGCTATCGGCCGCCGTGTTCAGCAACAGTCGCCAACCTAATCCCCGCGCCAGCGGCGGCAATATGAAATGCCGGGGATCCGTCCCCGCGTGCATCAGCATCAACACGTGATGATTCAGTGGCCCCTGACCTTCCTCCGGCGGCGCAGCCGCAAGCAAACAAACCAAGCTCCGCGAATCGGCCGACCATTCCACCTCGCTACCGCTCGGCCCGTACCAGCTAACGTCCGGCAGTCCATCAGCGCGTCTCGGCTCGCCGCGGAAGAAGTCCGTCTGCCGCACCGTCGGCTCGGCCCGGCGAAAGTGAATCAGCCCCTCGCAGAACCGCCGCAGTCCGGCGTGCTTGTCGATCAGCTTCCAGTCGAACCACGAAACCTCGTTGTCCTGGCAGTAAGCGTTGTTGTTGCCCAACTGCGTCCGGCGGCATTCGTCCCCGGCCAATAGCATCGGCACGCCCTGGCTAAGCAGCAGGGTGGCCATCATGTTCTTGATCTGTCGCAAGCGAACTGCCTCGACGGCGTGCCGCCGCGTCGGCCCCTCCGCGCCATAGTTGTAGCTGTAGTTATTGCCTTCCCCGTCGCGGTTCTCCTCGCCATTGGCCTCGTTGTGCTTTTCGCTGTACGAGACCAGGTCGTTCAGCGTAAAGCCGTCGTGCGACGTGAGGAAGTTGATGCTGTGATACGGTCGCCGGCCGCTAGCCTCGTAAAGATCGCTCGATCCGGCCAGCCGGGTCGCCAGCGGACCGACCATGCTCGGATCGCCGCGCCAATAGCGCCGCACGTCATCCCGATAGCGTCCGTTCCACTCCGCCCAGCGAAGACTCCCGAACGTCCCCACCTGATACGCGCCCGCGGCATCCCATGCCTCGGCGATAATCTTGGTGTCGGCAAGCAGGGGATCTTCGCCAATCGACTCCAGCAGCGGCGGATTGGGCACCAGTTCCCCTTCGCGGTTCCGGCTCAGAATCGACGCCAGATCGAACCGGAAACCATCGATGTGGTAGTTGTGAACCCAGTGCCGCAGGCAATGGAAGATCATCTCGCGGACGATCGGATGGTTCCCGTTGAGCGTATTGCCGCATCCGGAATAGTTCTTATACAGCCCGCCGCCGTTGCCCAGCATATAGTAGACGCTGTTCTCCAAGCCCTTGAAGCTCAGCGTCGGGCCGTTCTCGTTCCCTTCGGCCGTGTGATTGAACACCACATCCAGAATGACTTCGATCCCCGCGCGGTGCAGTGCCAGCACCATCTCCTTGAACTCGCGGACTTGGCAGCCCGGTTCCTTCGCCACGGCGTAACCGCGATGCGGGGCGAAGAACGCCAATGGGTCGTATCCCCAATACGTGAACCACCGCCCCTGTTGGCCCAGGCAGTCGTTCGTCGGGAACTCGAACACCGGCATCAACTCGACCGCCGTGACGCCCAGCGATTGCAGGTACGGAATCTTCTCGGTCAGCCCGAGATACGTGCCCGGATGGCTCACGCCGCTCGACCTGCTGCACGTGAATCCCCGCACGTGCATCTCATAGATCACCGTCTCGTCCAAGCTGCGGCGCAGATGGCGATCACCCTGCCAGTCGAACTCGTCGTCGACCACCACGCACTTTGGCGGCCGAACGATGCCACCCAGCGCCGGCAGAAAGTCTCCCGCCAACGCCCTCGCGTAGGGGTCGATCAGCCGCGCCGCCCCATCAAACCGCAACCCCTTCTCCGGCTCGTGCGGCCCTTCTGCCTGGAAGTGATAAAGCTGTCCGGGTTCAACGCCCGGCACGAACACGCTCCAGATATCGCCCCACCGGTTCAATTCTGGATCAAACTCGACACGGTCGACCGGCTCCAGGTCCGATTCGTTCTTATACAGCAACACGCGCATCGCCGTCGCGCGGCGGCTAAAAACGACGAATTGCACGCCTCCGTCGTGAACAATTGCCCCGTAAGGCAGGGGGTGCGTAAACCGCAGGGCGGATGGGCGATCAGACATGAATTCCCGTCACTTTAAGGTGATATGATATAGCATAACATCCGAAAGGTCACGCGGGCGACGCAAAGTCGTTCGTAGCCCCGGCTTCAGCCGGCTCAAACCTCTCGAGGACGGCCAACTTCGTTACTTTCCGTGCAAGAGACACTGATTCTCATGCAGTACAAACGCTTTCCGACCCGCCTGCTGACGCTGTTGGTCGCCCTCTCCGCTCTGGCCGCCGCTAGGGCCTCCACGGCCATTGAGATCCAGCTCAAAGATGGCCGCGTCCTTCGCGGAAAACTAGGGCAGACGTCCGGCCTCGCCGAAGCCCCACGCCCCTACCAGCCCGATGGCGCCGGCCCCATCGAAAACATCAAGTTTCTCGATGACGAACTGCGACGAACCTATTTCTCCGATCGCCTTATCGACCCGAACAACGGCGTGCGTCAGGAAGAAAACCGCCAAGTCCTCGAACGATTCAACATTCGCCAGCGGGCCCTCCACGCCGGGCCGGCCGTGAAGAGCGTCGGCCGCGTCCTCCAAGTCAAACCGTTCGATGAGTTCGGCCGCCGCACGCTCACCATGGCCACCGGCAAAGGCCCGATCGACATCGTCCAAGGCATCACCGTCCTCACGCCCGAGTGGGCGAAAGTCGACGGCATCTCTCACGTCTGGGAAATGCGAATCGCCACCAGCAGCATCCCCTACGACGTCCTTCGCAAAATCCTCATCAAGCAGATCAACCCGAAGAAGATCGACCAGTACAAGAAGGTTGCTCGCTTCTACATCCAAACCGAACGCTACAAGGAAGCCCGCCAGGTTCTACAAGACCTGCTTAAGGCGTTCCCTAACCTCTCCGCTGACGAGAAGGACCAACTGCAAGGATCGCTCCGCGTCATCGTGCAACTCGCCGCCGAGCAGGCGATTCGCGAACTCAAAGCCCGGCACGACGCAGGGCAACACCAGTTGGTCTGGCAAATGCTCAACAAGTTTCCGGCCGAGGGCGTTGGCGGCGACATCCTCCAGCCAGCCCGCGAGATGACCCAAGACTACCAGACCCGCGAGAACCGCCGTCGCGAGGTCATCCAACAGCTAAAGGCCCTGGCCGCCCGCGTCAAAGACACAATCGCCAAGGAGAACCTCAAGCCGATCCTCGATGAAATCGCCGCCGAAATCGGCCCCGACACCCTCGATCGCATGGCGGCCTTCCTGCAAAGTGCCGGGGACGCACAAACCCCCGACGCCGAGAAGCTCGCGCTGGCCGTCAGCGGCTGGCTCCTCGGCGCCGACGCCGCCACGCCAAAGCTCTCGGCCGCCATCTCCGCCTACAAGCTTCGCGGCCTTGTCCGCGATTACCTCCGGAGCGGCTCCGCGCCCGACCGCGATCAGGCGTTCACCTACATCAAGGAAGAGGCAGGCGGCCTTCAAACCGTCGCCCGGTTGCTCGCGCACATGAAACCGGCCATCGATTCCGGCAAGCCGGTGGACGGGAAGCCCGGCTACTACGAACTCCAAGTCCCCGGCCCCGGCAGCGAACCGCCCGTCACCTACTACGTCCAACTGCCGCCCGAGTACAACCCCTATCGCCTCTACCCGACCATCGTCACCCTCCACGGCGAGTCCGGCACCGCCGAGCAACAGGTCGACTGGTGGGCGGGCGAGTGGACCAAAGCCGGGTTCCGCGCCGGCCAAGCCTCGCGTCAAGGTTACATCGTCATCGCCCCCGCCTGGGCCGCCGACCATCAAAAGCAATACGGCTACTCCGCCCGTGAACACGCCGCCGTGCTCGGACCGCTGCGCGACGCCTGCCGCCGTTTCGCCATCGACACCGACCGCGTCTACCTCTCCGGTTACTCCATCGGCGGCGACGCCGCGTGGGACATCGGCCTCTCGCATCCGGACCTCTGGGCCGGCGTGATTCCGATCGTTGGCCAATCCGGTCGCTACTGCAACCTCTACTGGAAAAACGCCAAGCAGGTGCCGTTCTACGTCGTCGCTGGTGAACTCGATGGCGCCAAACTCGCCACCAACGCCCTCGACCTCGACCGCTATCTCCGCCGAGGCTTCGACACTACCGTCGTCGAATTCCGGGGCCGCGGCCACGAAGATTTCTACGAGGAAGTCCTTCGCATCTTCGACTGGATGCGCCGCTTCCACCGCAATTTCTATCCCCGCACGTTCGCCTGCCAGACAATGCGGCCGTGGGACAATTTCTTCTGGTGGGTGGAAGTCCGCGGGCTGCCTCAGAACTCAGACGTCGACCCATCGAACTGGCCGCCGCCCAAAGGAGCACAGCCTGTTCGGGTTGAAGGCGACATCCACGAAAAGAACGGCCTGACCGTCCACACCGGCACCGCGCAGGTCACCGTCTGGCTCTCGCCCAAAATGCTCAATTTCAACAAGCCGGCGATCGTCACCGTCAACGGCCGTCGCGTCAACCCACCCAACCAGATGATCAAGCCGGACCTCAAGGTCCTCCTCGAAGACGTCCGCACCCGCGGCGATCGCCTCCATCCCTTCTGGGCCAAAATCGAGTCGGCCACGGGGCGTGCCAGACCGCGATAGCGGCCCATAACGATCGACGCTGAGCGCCGGCTAGCCAACGTCGGCGAACAGCGCATCGACGAATGGCCCCGGCTCGAACAGCGCCAGGTCGTCGGCCTGCTCGCCAACGCCGATGTACTTGACCGGCAGGCCAACTTGCTTGCGAATCGCCACCACGACGCCGCCCTTGGCGGTGCCGTCCAGCTTGGCGAGAACCAAACCCGTGCATTGCACCGCGTCCGTGAAATGCCTGGCCTGACTGATGCCGTTCTGGCCCGTCGTGGCGTCCAAGACCAGCAGCACCTCGTGCGGGGCCTCGGGAATCTGCTTGCCCAGCACGCGATGAATCTTGGTGAGTTGCTGCATCAGGTTGTGCTGCGTCTGCAGCCGGCCGGCCGTGTCCACAATGCACACGTCCGCCGACGTCTCAAGTGCTTTGGCAACCGCCCGATGGGCCACGCTGGCCGGATCGCTGCCGCTGGCGCCCGTCACAATCTCGGCGCCGAGCCGCCCGGCCCAAATGGTCAACTGTTCGACGGCCGCGGCCCGGAACGTGTCGGCCGCGCCGAGCACGACCTTCTTGCCGTCGGCCTGGAACATAGCAGTCAGCTTGGCAATCGTCGTCGTCTTGCCACAGCCATTGACCCCCGCCACCATAATGACTGTCGGTCCCGTGGCGGCAAAGCGAATCGGCGCCGTCGGCTGCGCCATGAGCGTCTTGAGCTTCTCCTTGATTTTGTCGAGCACGTCGTTCTCTTGCACGACGCGAGCGCGGAACGCCTCGCCCACCTCGTCCACCGTCTCTTGGGCGGCCTCGACACCCATGTCGATCTTCACGAGCTTGTCGAACAGTTCGCCCAAGAACGCCTCGTCCACAAGTCGGCCTTCCGACTTGAAAAGATCGCGGATGTCGGTGTTCAGCAGCCGAGTGGTCTTGCGGAGACCTTGTTTTAGTTTGTCGAAGAGACCCATGGCACGACGGTCAAAATTGGTTGAAAGGCGACGGGAATAATGACGAAGCTCGCGTGACGAATGAACGACAAAGCGCTAAGCCCCCGAGGCTATGGGCCTGAGTCCGGCTCTCGGACGTCCGATTTCGGGCTTCCTTCGTCACTGGTCATTTGGGTTTCGTCACTCGCATGCATGATCTTGTCCAAAATTCCATTGACGAACTGCGACGATTGCCCCGACCCATAGCGCTTGGCCAACTCGACGGCCTGATCAATGGTGACTCGCGGGGGCGTATCGGTGTACAACAACTCGAAGGCGCCCAGCCGCAGGACGTTGCGGTCCGTAGCAGCCATTCGCTTCAGGCTCCAGTGAGCGGCCGTCTGCTCGATTCGCGTGTCCAGCTCCGCCCGATTCCGACGCACGCCAGTCACCAGTTCCCGTGCGAAGGCCCGAAGCTTTTCTCCGCGCAAACGCCGCTCGATATATTGATCGCCCTCGGCCGGGTTGCCCCGCGGGTTCAGGTCGTCCTGATACAGGACTTGAAACGCAACATCGCGTGCACGACTGCGGCGGGTCATGAGAGGCGTGATCTTGGGTCTTGGGTCTTAGTTCTTGGGTTCTCGCGATGCTACTTTCGAGGCAGCTTGCGCATCAGATCGACCATCTCCAACGCCGCCAACGCGCAATCGACGCCCTTGTTGCCAAGTTGCGGCACGGTAGCGTCTTTGCCGGTGGTGGCAGGTTGACAACCCGCCCCACGTTGGCCGCCGGAGCGAGCGATGGCCTGGTCGAGGGTGTTGCAGGTCAAAATGCCAAACAACACCGGCAATCCGTAATGGAGGCCGATTTCGCACAGGGCGGTGCTCACCGCCCGGTTAATATGCTGGTCGTGGGTCGTCTCACCACGAATCACCGCCCCCAGACACAGCACGGCGTCGTACCGTCCGCTGGCTGCCAACCGGTCGGCCACCGTCGGAATCTCGAACGCCCCAGGCGTCCAAGCCACCTCGATCCGCTCGTCCGATACGCCGCGGGCCTTCAGCGTTTCTACCGCGCCGTCAAGCAGCCGCGTCGTAATTGACTCGTTGAATCGCGAGACGACAACGGCGAATCGCCCCTCGGCGGCAGTGGTTCCCTGATATACAACCGGCATCTTCTTCTCTCGCATGAAAGGTGACGGACGGAATCCGTCATGCAGCGCCCTCTACATCTTCATATTCATGCTCATGAGGAACTCTGCGTTGCTCTTCGTCTTCTGCAGACGCCCAACGAGCAACTCCATCGCATCGGGCGGGTTCATGTCGCTTAGCACGCGGCGAAGGATCGAGACCCGGCGATATTCCTCCGGGTCCAACAACATCTCTTCCTTCCGCGTGCCGCTGCGGTTGATGTCGATCGACGGCCAAATCCGCCGATCCACCAGCTTGCGGTCCAGCAGGATTTCCTGGTTGCCGGTCCCCTTGAACTCCTCGAAAATCACCTCGTCCATCCGGCTGCCCGTATCAACCAGGGCCGTGCCAATCACCGTCAGCGAACCGCCTTCCTCAACCTTGCGGGCCGAGCCAAAAAACCGCTTCGGCCGCGTCAGGGCGTTGGCGTCCACGCCACCCGAAAGCAACTTGCCCGACGGCGGGCACTCCGTGTTCCATGCCCGCGCCAATCGGGTGATCGAATCCAGGAAGATCAGCACGTCGTAGCCGTACTCGACCATCCGCTTGGCCTTTTCCAGCACCATCTCCGAAACCTGAATGTGCCGGGTGGCCGGTTCGTCGAACGTCGAGCTGACCACTTCGCAGTTCGGCCCCTTCACCTCCCGCTCCATGTCGGTGACTTCCTCAGGCCGCTCGTCGATCAGCAGCATGAAGACGTAAAGATCCGGATAGTTCTTCAAAGCCGCTCGAGCCATCTTCTGCATCAGGATGGTCTTGCCAGCCCGTGGCGGGCTGACGATCAACCCACGCTGGCCGAATCCGATTGGCACGATCAGATCGACCACCCGCATCTCGATCTCGTTCGGCGTGGTCTCCATGCGAATCCGCACGTCGGGGTGCAGCGGGGTCAGCTCGTCGAACGGAATCTTCGACGACAGGATGTTGGGGTCCTGATAGTTGATGGCCTCGACGCGAAGCAGGGCAAAGTAGCGCTCGTTCTCCTTCGGCGGCCGAATCTGCCCCGACACAACGGTGCCTGTCTTCAATCCGAACCGACGAATCTGGCTCGGCGAGACATAGATATCGTCCGGGCACGAAAGGTAGTGATAATCCGGACTGCGAAGGAAGCCAAATCCGTCCGGCAGCACCTCCAACGTCCCCTCGCCAAACATCAGCCCGTTCAGCTTCACCCGTTCCTTCAGAATCCGAAAAATCAGGTCCTGCCGCTTGATGCCCGCGTACTCGGTCAGGTTCTCCTTCCGCGCCTCCTCGATCAACTCCGCCATCGTCATCTTCTGCAACGCGGCGATATGCGTGTCGCCGGATTGCTTGATCTCCTCGTACGGATCGCGCACTTGCTCGCGAGACCGACGGCTTTCGGCTGCGATCTCTTCCGCCAGCGAAAGCGGCTCTTCACGCTCCAACGCACGAAGCGTCTCGTCAACCTCGGGTGAAAAAGAAGCGTTGGCCGGTCTTTGAAGTGATTCCTGGCCGACAAGCGGGGCTTCTTGATCGTGACTCATGCTCGCACTACTCCTGAGGGCTCAATGTGGCCGGCACGCTGATGGCGCCGGCGGCAGGTTGCGTCGATTGGTCCAATCGACTAAGCGGAAAAAATTCTTTCTGTACGTGTTCGGGCGACTTCCCGGGAAAGGATGTCAGCCCCGGCTCTCCGTGCGGCGTCTGTTCCGGGAACGCTCTACAAGGCGGGATCAGCGGATGAGGGACGCCCAAAACTGCTCGATCTGAGCCTGCGTCCGCTGCAAAGAGCCTGAGTTATCTATTATCGCATCGGCGCGCTGGCGTTTACGCTGCAACGATTCCTGGGCGGCCTCGCGGGCCGCAAATTCCTCCTTAGTCCACCCCCGGGCCAACGCCCGTTCCAGCCGTACACCGGCCGGCGAATCCACAAATACGGTTTTCTCGCACAAATCGCCCCAACCCGCCTCTAACAGCAACGGCGCGTCCAAAATGGCTACCGATGTACCGGCCGCCGCCATCTGCTCCGCTTGTTCGCGAAGCAGCCGGGTGATCTCCGGGTGCGTCAACTGCTCCAGATATCTGCGCTCTTCCTCCGCCTCCTGGCCGAAAACGATTCGCCCCAAACGCCCCCGATCGATTCGACCATCCGCCCCAAACGCCTCCGCGCCCCATCGCTGCCTCGCAGCCGCCTCAACGTGCGGCATCCGCAGCGCTTCGTGGCCCGCCCGGTCCGCATCCAGCACGCCGGCACCCAGCCGGGCGAACTGCTGCGCAACCGCGCTCTTACCGCTCGCCACTCCGCCAAGGATGCCGATGATTCGCATAGGTAGTGGAGAGGGGAGAGCCGACAGTCAAGAGACCACACCATCAACTCTCGACACTCGACTCTTATTGACGTTTGCGTGACCAATGAACCAAGGCCGACCAACGGAAGACCGAAAAATAGACCAAGCAGGACTCATCGGCTCGACATCCAAGCAAACATCAACAGCTCTCGACTTCCTCCATTTCACCCCAGTTCGGACCGACGGTCACATCAACCTTCAGCGGAACCTCCAACGCCCAAGCGCCGGTCATTTCCTCGGTGACGAGCTTGGTTAGGTGGTCGAGTTGATCGGTGGGAACTTCGAAGACCAACTCGTCGTGAATCTGAAGCAACATCCTCGCCGAAAGGCGCTCGCTCCGTAGACGCCGGTGGATCGAGACCATGGATAGTTTGATCAGATCCGCCGCCGATCCTTGGATTACCGTGTTCACCGCGGTGCGTTCGGCAAGATTGCGTTGCCGACCGGCGCCTTCGCGCACCCCGCTGATGGCACGTCGCCGTCCAAGGATAGTCTTAGC
>JAJFUI010000142.1 GCA_021372555.1 Planctomycetaceae bacterium
CCGACCCGTCCAAAGATGGCGTCGAGTTGCATAAGGTCACGTACACCGATCCCGCGACCGGTCTAAAGGTCGGTTGCGAGATCAAGTTGTTCCGCGATTATCCGGCCGTGGAATGGGTTGCCCGATTCACCAACACAGGGGGCAAGGATTCGCCGATCATCGCCGACGTGCGTGCGTTGGATACGCGGCTGGACATTCCGGACGATCAGGCGACCTTGCACTATGCCCAAGGGTCCTCGGCCAACACGTTGGTTGACACCAAGACACAGACCGGCTACGACTTCCAGCCGTATGCGATGGTGGTCAAGCCGAACGCCTCACGCAGCTTCGACGCCCAGGGCCAGTCCTCATCGCACTGGCTGCCGTTCTACAACCTCCAGTGGAATGGCGGCGGAATGGTCCTCGCCATCGGTTGGTCCGGCCGCTGGCAGTTCGACATTCGCCGCGATGCCGGCAATCTGATCGACCTGAAGGCCGGCCAGCAGACGCTCTACACGAAGCTGCACCCCGACGAAAGCGTCCGCACGCCGCGGATGCTTTTGATGACCTGGGAGGGCAACGACCGATTCAAGGGGCACAACCAGTGGCGGCAATTGATGCTGGCCCACTACGCGCCTCGCCATGAAGGCAAGCTGCACATGCCGCCGGTCGCCTCGAATTGCCACCTCTGGGCCGACGGCGGCGGACCGAAGATGAACGAGTCCGCTTCCCTGGCCTGGATCGACAAAATACCTGAATTGGGAGGCGAGGTTTACTGGCTCGATGCCGGCTGGTACTGCAAAGGCACCTGGACCGAGGAATTCGGAACGTGGGAGCCCCACCCGTCGAAATTTCCCCACGGACTCAAGGTCATCGCCGACGCCTCCCACGCCAAGGGCATGAAGTTCCTCGTTTGGTTCCTCGAGCAAAACGTGTTTCCCGGCACCTACGTTGCCAAGACGCATCCCGAATGGGTGTGTGGCACGACGTTCGATTTCTCGAATCCCGACGCTCGCCGATGGATGAGCGACCATATCTCCGAGCGGCTGGCAGCTTGGAAAGTCGACATCTACCGTCACGATGGCGGACTGACATATCTCACGGTGCATGATACGCCGGACCGTCAGGGAATCACCGAGAACCACGGCATCGAGGGATGGTACGCCCACTGGGACACGCTGCTGGCCAAAAACCCCGGGCTGTATATCGACAATTGCGCCGGCGGCGGCCAAAACATCGACCTGGAAACGACGATGCGCAGCCTTCCGCTGTGGCAGAGCGACGTGGAATGCGTACCGCCGACCCTCAGCACACCCGACGGATTGACGATGGCGCAAGTCCAAAACGCCTCGCTCGACCTCTACATCCCCTTGCACGCCACAGGCGTTTGGGGCGTCGGCGACAAGAAGCAATATTGGTTCCGCAGCGCGGCCACCACGGGCGTTTCGATTGGCGAGGGCATCATCGAGCCGACGTTCGACATCGCCCAGGCGAAACTGTTCGTCGACGAGCTGAAATCGCTCCGAGAGCTGCGGCTCGGCGACTTCTATCCGTTGACCGACTTCAGCATGGACGAAACGAAACCTTGCGCCTGGGAGTTCTGTCGGCCGGACCTGCACAAGGGCTTCGCGATGGTCTTCCGCCGATCCGGCTGCAAGGAAAGCCAGATCCCGCTGAAGCTGCGCGGCATTGAGCCGAACGCCAAGTACAAAGTGACGTTCGTCGACGAGAAGAAGACGCAAACCATGACGGCGAAGGAACTCGAAAAGCTGAGCGTCACGGTCGTTGCTCCGCCGGTTGTCATTCCGGCGGCGAAGGAAAGCGGCGTCGTGCTGACTGCCACCCCAAAAAGCAACGGCGTCTCGCTCCGCACCTTGGACGGTGAATCCAGCAACGGGCCGGTCACGATCGGCGGCCGCGAGGCATGGCGATCGTTGAAGGGCGGGATGATGTACTTCCTGGTCACTAAGCAGGCCAATCAGAACGGCCTGACGCCGAAGGTGACGTTGGCGATCGAGTATTTTGACGAAGGCGTCGGTCCGGTCCGCGTCACTTACGACTCGAGTGACGGAGCGGTCCAAGTCGACCCGACCCGGCCGGGCGCCTGGAAGAAAGCCGGCGTCTTTACGTTGACCGACACAAAGACGTGGAAGACGTACCGTCGCGACCTTCCCGACGCTTTCTTCGGCTCGCGGTGCAACGCGGCGGACATCCGCCTGGAGTCGGTCTCGCCGCCGGCCGTGGCGTCGCTCAAGCTCACCGACCTCGGAACGTCCGACACCATCACCCTGCCGCCGCAGCCGCGCAGCGCGCTGGTCGTTTTTGAGAAGCTGTAGCCGCCGAGCACGCCGTTGCGCGTCGTGGCGAACTGTCGCTGTTTTCCCCAGGGAACGGCGACGGCAGGATTTTCCACCAGTGGCACGCCCGGGAATTTCTTAGCCTCCGGCAGGCTGCCGCTGCGCTACGCTCGGCAGGCGCGAGGATTTGGCCCCGTCTGCGACGCCAGTCGAGCGGCGATTGCCGCGGCGGCTGTTGAACCGTGGGCCGCCGGGGTCGATACTTAAAAGGGTCGGCGGTCGTTGGCGAAGCCCCAAGGGGGCGATCGTCGGTCCACGGCCGAAATGATCTTATCACTACAAGGGCGAGCTCGGATGCCGTCGCCTGTTGCCGATTTTGGGAATTCGGAGCAACGCGCCCACGAGGCGGTTCGCGTGCGGGCCGCAGAACTCGAAGAAGTCAACGCGCGGCTGCAAACGGAGATAGCCGGGCGGAAGCGGATCGAGGAGGCATTGCGGCTTTCCGAGGAGAAGTTCTCGTCCGCTTTTGCGAACAATCCCGCGGCGATTCTGATCACGCGTCTCGACGATGGGACGTTTCTGGAAGTGAACGACACCTTCGTCTCGCTGATAGGATACGGTCGGGATGAGCTGATCGGCCACTCGGCGAGGACGCTGCCGATTTGGCCCAGCGTTGAGGCGGCCGACCGCTTTGTCGGGGAGTTGCGTGCACGGGGCGCCTTGCACGGCTGGGAGCAGGAGTACCGGAAGAAATCCGGCGAACTCTTCGTCGCACAACTGGCCGCGCAAATCCTCACCGAGCGAGGCGACAAAATAATCCTCACGACCATGGTGGACGTCACGGAACGCAAGAAGGCAGAAAGAGCGCTCCGAGAAAGCGAGGCCTTGCTGCGAGCCGTTGCCGACAACTCGCCCGACGCCATCTACGTGAAGGACGCGGAGGGTCGCTGGCTCATGGGCAACCCAGCCGCTCTGCGCGCCGTGGGCAAGTCGGTCGAGGAAGTCATGGGGAAAACGGATGCGGAGGTTCACCTGAACCCCGAGATCGGCCGCATTGTCCGGCAGAACGACCTTCGCGTTCTTGAACACGGAAAGCCGGAGGCCGTCGAGGAAGTCGTTGACACCCCGGAAGGCAGGCGAATCTTCTTGTCGACGAAGGCCCCGCGGCGTGACACAGATGGCCGCGTGATCGGGTTAATCGGCATTTCTCGCGACGTCACGGAAAGCAAGCGAGCGCAGGAGGCGCTGCGGCAGAGCGAGGAGGAACACCGGCACATCGTCGAACATGCCCCGACCGGCATCTATGAACTCGATTACGCCGCTCCCAGGTTCAAGCGGGTCAATGACGCGATATGCCACATGTTGGGCTACGATAGAGACGAGTTGCTCAGCCTGAATCCTTTTGACTTGCTCGATGACGAAGGCAAATCGCGGTTCCAGGAACGCATCCGCAAATTGTCCGCCGGCGAGCCCGTCGACGACTCCGTCACGTTCCGGGTCTTCCGAAAGGACGGGCAAGTCATCTGGGCGCTTCTCAACGTCAAAGTGACCTACAAGGACGAGAAGCCGAGCGGCGCTTTCGTTGTCGCACACGACATCACGCGATTGAAAGAAATGGAGTTGTCATTGCAGCAAGCCAAGGAGTTTGCGGTAGCCGCCACCGAGGCAAAAAGTCGGTTTTTGGCGAACATGAGCCACGAGCTGCGGACACCGATGAACGCCATCCTCGGCATGATCGATTTGGCGTTGCCAAAAGCGACGAATCCCACGGTCGTCGATTGCCTGCAAACCGCGAAGGGCTCGGCAGGTTTGCTTCTGACCCTTCTTGACGACCTCTTGGACTCGGCCAAGATCGAGTCCGGCAAGCTCGACCTGGAGGCCACGCCGTTCAGTCTTCGGCGAGTGCTGGAGCACGTTACTCGCGTGCTCTCGATTCGAGCGAGTGAAAAAAGCCTGGCGTTTTCGTGCAACGTGTCGAGCGAAACCCCTGACGGGCTGGTCGGCGACCGGATGCGATTGCAGCAGGTCCTGCTCAATCTAGCCGGGAATGCCATCAAATTCACAGATCGCGGACGCGTCGAAATCAGAGTTCGGGCGCTGTCGCGGGCCGAGGGGAGTGTGAAGTTTTGGATCCACGACACGGGCATTGGCATTCCGCCTGACGCCCTGAGGCGGCTGTTTCAGCCGTTTGCGCAGGCGGATGCATCGATGACGAGACGATTCGGCGGCACTGGGTTGGGCCTTTCAATCGCGAAAGGCTTGATCGAGATGATGGGCGGCGCACTGCGAGTGAGAAGCAAGGCTGGCCGGGGGAGCACATTCTTCTTTACCATTCGGCTTCCGCTGGCTAAAGAACTGCCTGCCGAAGTCGAGCCGCCGGCCGCGTTTCCGACTGCCGCCCCGGCTCCGTTGCGCGTGTTGCTGGTCGAGGACAACGCCGCGAACCAGAAGCTGGCGGCCTACGTCTTGCAGGATCGCGGCCACATCGTCGAAATCGCTGGCGACGGGCAAGAGGCCGTCATGCTCACCGAGCGCAACAGCTACGATGCGATCCTCATGGATGTGCAAATGCCGGGGATGGATGGCTTCGAGGCCACGGCCGCCATTCGGGATCGGGAGGGTGATGGACGCCACGCGCCGATCATCGCCATGACGGCCTATGCCATGACGGGCGACCGCGAACGCTGCCTCGCTGCGGGCATGGATGGCTACTTGGCCAAGCCGATCGAGGGACACGAAATGATCGCGCTGGTCGAAAGCCTGGCGTCCGCTTCGAGGCCTGCTGCGAGTGTCGGCACGACGGTGCGCCGCCAGGACCGGACTTCGGCGGAGCACGCCGCGGTGTTCGATGCCCAAGGTGCGTTGAGGCTAAACTACGGCAAGCCGGATCTGCTGGACCAGATGATACAGTTCTTCCGGGACGACGCGGAGAAAGTGCTGCCACAAATTCGGTGGGCCTTCGAACGCAGTGACGCAACGGAAGTGAGCAGACTGGCGCACCGGCTCAAGGGGACGCTCGCGCACCTGGCCGCAGAGCCGGCCGTCGAAGCGGCAAGACGCGTGGAACATCTCGACATCTCGGGCGCAAACCGTGTGGCGGCCGAGGAGGCGATCGCCGCGCTCGAACGGGAGTGCGAGAGTCTGAAGGCGGCGGTGGCCGAGTACAACGTCTCGGCCGCCTCGAGTCAGCGCTGGGGCGTCGCTACCCCGACTCCGTCATGAGACGGGCGCCTCCGGAGCGTCGCCGCGTGGAACGGCGGAACGGAGCGCCGCAGCAAACGGCGCCGACCTCTCTGCTATTCTTGCGTCCACACCTCGACGAGCGACAGGAGCCACTCAACGGATTCGGTCATCTCTTCCAGACAGGCCCATTCGAGCGGCGAATGCGGATTGTGGCCGCCGCACGAAAGATTGGGGGTGGGCAAGCCCATTTCGGTGAGCCGGGAGCCGTCCGTGCCACCGCGGACGATGGTGCGTTTCGATGTCCGGCCGATCTTTCGAATCGCTTTTTCGGCGTAGGCCACTGCCCTGGGCTCTCGCTGAAGGCCCTCGTCCATGTTGCGATACTGCCGCTCGATTCGGACGTCGATCTGCGATCCCGGGTGGTCCGCCATCGTTGCGGAGGCGATCTGACGCAATTGGTTGGCCAGTTCCGTGAGCTTTGCGGCTTGGAAATCGCGGAGCAGAACCTTGAGCCGCATTTCGCCGACACCGCCGGCAATGTCGTAGGGGTGCAAAAAGCCCTCGCGACCTTCGGTTGTCTCGGGCGAGAGGCGATCTCGCGGCATGCGGGCGATGAAATCGGCCATGACGCGGACGGCGTTGACCATTCGTCCCTTCGCGATTGACGGATGGATGTTGACGCCGCAGACCGTCACCACCGCCTGATCGGCGGAGAACGTTTCGACGTCGATCTCCGAGCTGCCGTGGCCGTCAAGCGTATAGCAGGCTGCGGCCCCGATCTCTTTCAGTTCGAGCTTCTCGACGCCGCGGCCGACTTCCTCGTCGCACGTGAAACAGATGCGCACCGGGCCGTGCGGGATCTCGGGGTGCTCGAGCAGCCGCGTGACGGTTTCCATGATGATGGCGACGCCGGCCTTGTCGTCGGCGCCGAGGAGCGTGGTGCCGTCGGTGGTGATGAGTGTTCGGCCCTTGAGGGAGTCCAGCTCTGGGTTGTCGATCACCCGGATGACGCGGGTTGGATCGCCGGGCAGGGTGATATCGCCGCCGGCGTAGCCCTCGATCAACTGCGGCTTGATGTTTGCCCCGCTGGTTTCGGGCGAGGTGTCGAGGTGCGCGCAGAGGGCGATGGTCGGTGTGGCCTTCCCCACCGTGGGCGGCACAGTCGCCATAACGATGCCGTGCTGGTTCTGCTGGGCGTCGGCGAGGCCGAGAGCCTGGAGTTCTGCGAGCAGAAGCTGACCCAATTCCAACTGGCCGGGCGAACTGGGATACCCGGTGGCGTCGGCGTCAGCAGTGGTCTCAACGCGGACGTATCGCAAAAAACGCTGCAACAGGCGGTTAGATTTCATTTCTGTGGAGGCTCCCAAAGGGCTGACGGCTGTTTCCGCCCCTATCTTCCCTAAAAGCCCCTGACTTTGCTAGGCTAGGGGAGCAAAAAAACGCTCGGCCGGGCGAAGCGTGTCCCTATTGTGGCGCCCGCGGCTGTCAGTATTGTCGTCTGTTCCAGACCCTCAACGGTTGTTCTGCCCATGTCCAGTTCCGTTCGATACTTGGTGTTCGACGTAGAGAGCGTGGCGGATGCGCCGTTGGTGGCCAAACTCCGCTACGCTGGCCAATCGCTTGAGCCGGCAGCGGCGGTACGGCGCTATCGCGACGAGCTGATCGAAAAATATGAAAGCGATTTCATTCCGTACAGCTTTCAGCTCCCCGTCTCGGTGGTCGTTGGAAAGGTGACGGCCGATTACCGGCTTGACGATGTCGTCGCACTCGACGAGCCGCAGTACCGATCGCACGTGATCACCGAAAACTTTTGGCGAGGGTGGGAGAGGTACCGCCGTCCGACGCTCGTTAGCTTCAATGGTCGGGGATTCGATCTGCCGCTGCTCGAGTTGGCGGCATTTCGATATGGCATTAGCGTGCCCGGCTGGTTTCAAGCGGCCGGCAAGGCCAGCTACGAGCAGCCGCGAAACCGGTACAACATCACGGCTCACATCGATCTTTGCGAGTTGCTGACCAACTTCGGATCGACGCGCTTCACCGGCGGACTGAATCTCGCGGCCAACGTCCTCGGCAAGCCCGGCAAAATGGATGTGCAAGGCGACATGGTCCAGGACATGTTCGATGCCGGCCGTTTGGGCGAGATCAACGACTACTGCAGATGCGATGTGTTGGATACGTACTTCGTCTTCCTTCGCACGCGAGTGTTGCAGGGTCAGCTCACGCTGGACGCGGAGCAGCAACTGATTGCGGAGACGAGGCAGTGGCTGGAAAGCAAAGCAGCCGACTCGGCCGCCTATCGGCGCTATCTCGACCACTGGGGCGACTGGATGAACCCGTGGGTGGCCTAGCTCGAAGAGTAGCAGCGGAGTAAGGCAAGCTTCTTTGCTCGCCCGGTTAGTCATCTGAGATTCTTCGC
>JAJFUI010000153.1 GCA_021372555.1 Planctomycetaceae bacterium
CATCATGATCCTGTTACCGCTTGAACTCCTTCAGCAAATTAAGGTTTTCTACAGAGCAGACTTGTCCCCTTTTTATCCCTTTTTATCCTCCCCCCTTTTATCCTCCTCAGAGAAGGCAGAGAACTTCTCGCGGAGATTACAAACTTATGAAGAATCCGAAGACCGACTGTCTTGCAAAGCAGTAGGGGAGGATTGGTTATGACCAGAACACCCCACATCGACGCGGGTGCGCGGCGAGACCACCGCACAGCGTGCGTTGTCTTGGCAGGCTTCTTCTGTTTGTGCGCCGCGGTAGCCTATCAGTTGTGTTCACTTAGCGCCGAGCGCAGAGCGCAGGCGCAACTCAAACACGAATACCCTTACCCTGCCTGCATGGTCCACACTGGCATAATGGTCCCACTGTTGGCCGAGGACGAGCCAAGAATCGACGTGCGGCAACTGGCGCACGGACAGCTGTATGTTCCTGTTGAAAGCGCGTCGTTTGGCCACACCACCGTTCAGCGCTCCGCTTTCGAGCTACTGGCCCGTTTTCCGCACCTGGATCGTCTTGACTTTCAAGATTGCCGGATCGACCGGGGCGCGATGCTTTCGCCCGAGGCTAACGCCCGGTTGACCCATCTACAGTTTTGGCGTACTCCAATCACGCTCGCCCACCTGCGAAGCATATCGAAGTGCGCGCAACTGGAGTACCTGGTTCTCGACGGAACGGACTTGAAGGGGAATTGGCTACGGGAAGTCTCTGCGCTGCCGAACGTCAAAGATTTGATACTAAACAACGCTGACCTCTCAGACGGCGCGGCCGACTCGTTGGCCCGCATGAAAGCGTTGAGGTCGCTGCAACTTTCTCATGCCAAGACTGACTCGAAGCTGGGGCCGGCCCTCGCCAGCCTTGAGAACCTTGAGTGTTTGTCCTTGTGCGACACGGCGTTTGACGATGATGGCATGAAACACTAGACCTCCTTGAATCGCATCCAAGTGCTCTATCTGGCGGGCTCCGCCATAACCGATGCCAGCCTGACATCCGTCGTCGCAAGACTTCCTAACCTACGGCGTTTGTCGCTCGGAAACACCAAGGTTGGTGATGCCGGACTGCGAGATCTCCAGCGGCTTTCCAACCTTGCGGAGCTCGATATCGGAGGAACGCTTGCCACAAACGCATGTTTGGGCACCCTTGCAGCGATGCCTTCATTGCAAATAGTCCTCGTACCGAAGACCCGCATTTCCGCGTCGTCGTCTGGGTTTGTTGGTGTCCTTGACGGCGATGTCTGGTGTCCCAACAGGGCTAAGAAAAGGGATATGGAAGAGCGTCAGGTCTCAAAATGATGTCAGGCTGTGCTGGTCCAGCGAGTCTTGATGGCAGAAATGACCGATGACATTTCCCCACGTGGATTCGAATCGGGACGCAGTTCTATGGCTTGCCCGCAAATTCCGCGTACCAGCCCGCCACGTACATCCGCCTCGACAAAATCACCTACCCCAACGGCCGCGAGATCGGCTACACTTATGCGGCATTGGTGGGTGTGTGGCGGCGGCTGTGGAATCGCGTCATGGTCGGGAACGCGTTCTACCGGGTCTTTGCCCGACTGGCTACAATGACGTCGTGTCAAGAACCGCGACTGTTCCGCTGTTCTCCCGCATGGACGACCAAGGCAGTATACGTAATTGGAGTTATCCTGCTCTGTAGAAAACGCCGAACGGGAAGCCTGGATT
>JAJFUI010000169.1 GCA_021372555.1 Planctomycetaceae bacterium
GCGTCTGTTGAACCTTCCGCTTCGTCTCGTCGTCACCTGTCACCAACAGGGCGAGGCAGGCGGTATCTGCTTCCCCCGGCAACAGATTGTCCGTGACATGGTACACGGCCTCGCGGCTAATGAGTCCATGTACTTTGCCAACGCCGCTGCACGGTATCACTAACATTCTTGTTTGGCTATTCTCAGCCATCGAAGTCTTCCTTCCCCTATGCTTGGCTCGCTACCTACGAATACTCGCTGGCTTTCTTCTCGATGACACTGGCGTAGGCGGGTCCGTCGATCAACAGGTCACGGTCGGCCGCGACGTCTTTCAGTTCCAGTTCTGCGACCCATCCCTTGTCGTAGGGTTCCGCGTTGACTGTCTCCGGGGCGTCCACCAATGCCGAATTGACGGCCACCACGCGGCCGGATACGGGAGACACCAATTCCAGTGTCGCCTTGGCGCTTTCGACGTAACCGACGTCTCCGAACTGCTCTACCTCAGCGCCGATCGTTGGCAGGCCAACGAAGCTGATGTCGGTCAATTGCTGCTGCACAAAATCGGAAACGCCGATCCGGGCACGGCGGCCGTCCGCGCTCACCTGGACCCAAACGTCGTTCTCGTTGAAAAGGTATCCGCTGACGGGAACCTTGAACAAGAACTTGTCGTGCGCTACCTCGATCTGCTCCTGCACATGAACGTAGTCCGCCTGGGCAACTTCCTCCGAGGATGGCCGTCCAACAACATCAGTCTGCTCGACGACTAACGCGGCAAGCGTGCTGGCAAGGGCCAATCCGTCTTGGCCCATCCTTAGCGACTTACCGAGGGTGGCCCCCATCCGTTTGGCTTCTTCCGTCACCTGGAGTTTCCGCGCGATCTTCCGCCCCAAGCGGTTTGCCAGTTTTGTCGCGCACTGGGTCGCGCAACCGTCAATAACCAAAAGCGGCAGTTCGCCGAGCACCGGCGCGTACCGATCCGGCGAATTGTTGACCAGCACGGGACACACCAACTCGCCGTGGCCGCTCTCGACGAGCCACAACGCGACCTCGCGCGAGCCCTGGCCGGCTGCTTTGTCGAGACCATTGCACGGCAGAATAGCGTATTTCATGGCGCGGCTTGCCCTTCCTCTCGAATCCTCTTAATCATGGCCACAATCGCTGGTTTCTCGGGGAACGAGATTGCGTCGGGACCGCACGTCTTTGCGCACGCCCGGCAGAATACCACGCAATTGTTCGGGTTGGCCACAACGAGCTTCCGCTCCTCTGCTTCTCGACGCTCGAACACGTGATGCGGACAGAACTTGTCGCACTCCATGCAGTAATTGCACTTCTGATAGTCGATCGTCGGGAACCAGGAAACCTTCTCCCGTGGCACCCCCATGAACGTGTTCTCGCTCACGGCGCCTTCTCCTTCATGCCATTGAGAGCCGCTGAAACCTTCTCGACCGCTTCGTCCGTGGTCATGTCACGGATGTCAATCGCCACCAGGTCGGTTGTGATGTCCATCCCTGCGGCGGCAAACGCATCGCGGAACATCTTCTTCTGCATGTTCGGCGCGCAGCCGGCCACAATCATCTTTCGTTTGCCCTTGAGCATGTCGGCCAAAAAGCGGTCCCCGTCCTCCTCGCACAACTGAGGATGGATAAAGCCGTATTCGACCGGCAGTTCGACACGAACCCGGTTGATGAAGTCCCAGATGTCCATCTTGGAGAACCCCGGACACTTGCCCGTGCAAACGCACATAATCAGTCCCGGACGATTCTGTTCCATTTCTCTTCCCTTTCGCACGCTTTAGGCCGCCTTGGCTTCCGCGATCAACCTCTTGATCTCCTCCGCGCCGGGCACTCGACCGGCGCACTTCACTTGGCCATTGATGACCAGACCCGGTGTCATCAGGATGTCAAAAGACATGATCTGCTGAATGTCTTCCACCTTCTCGACCTCGGCATCGACACCGGTTTCCTCAACTGCCTTCTTGACGGCCTCGTAGAGCGTCCGGCACTTTGCACATCCGGTTCCAAGCACTTGAATCAACATTGTGTATTCCTCGATGATGATCTTCCGTTCGATGACACTCTTGAAAGGCGTTGACACGTCAGCAGCGTTTGCGGGCCTTCGGAGCAGGTGTCGAGCAGCAGCACGTCCCTGGCTGAGGCCCGACCTCACGGGCCGCCGCCAGTTGTTCGCCGGCCGTCTTCAGGACTTGCTCGGCTATGTGTTCTTTCACCTTCCGGGCGGTCGCCACCGCCTGCGCCACGTCGCCGCGCGAGACGCCAAGATCAAGCGCCTCGCGGAAGTGGTACTTGAAACACGGCTCGCAGTTGGCCGCAATGGCCGCGCCAATGGCGACCAGTTCCTCTACCTCAGCCGAATACAGGGTTGGTGACTCGTCGCTAGTCGTTGACATATATTCCTTCCGCCGTCTCACGCCTATTGCCATTTGGCAAATTAGCCAAGTGTGCCGACTAAAAAAACCGGTCGGCGACCGGGTGTGACACTATGCCAGCACCTTCTGGTGGTCCTTGGCGTTGCACTTCATTACCGATTCAACGCACTCGAAGAAGTTGAGCACGCACCGGACTCGCAGGCTGTAGTACACTTGGGCCCCGCGCTTCCGATCCTCGACAATGCCCGCGTTCTTGAGCATGGCCAAGTGGCGAGAGATGGTTGACATATCGACGCCGACCATCTCCGTCAGTTCGCAGACGCAGCGTTCGCCACGCGCGAGTTCATCCACGATGAACAGCCGGGTCGGATGCGCCATCGCCTTGACAATTCGGGCACGCGCTTCGTACTTCGCTCTGTTCTTTGCGTCCATCTACGTCTCGTATCGGCCCTGAAGATTTGGCAGTTTAGCCAAATGCCCCTATAAGGTCAAGCCTTTTCGGTTCTGCCAACATTACCCAGACTACCAGAGACATTTCTTGTCACTGCTGGATCGCCTCCGACGTAGTGAAATATCGTCGCTGGAAATAGAGTGCCACATTCACAAGCCCAATCAACACCGGGACTTCGACCAACGGCCCAATGACTGCCGCAAACGCGGCTCCCGAACTAATCCCGAACACCGCAACGGCCACGGCAATGGCCAACTCGAAGTTGTTGCTCGCGGCCGTGAAGGAAAGGGTCGCTGTCTTCGCGTAATCAGCCCCGGCCTTTCGACCCATGTAGAAGCTGACCAGGAACATCACGACGAAGTAGATCAGCAGCGGCACAGCCACGATCAATACGTCCATCGGCCGTTCAACGATCTTCTTGCCTTGCAGGCTGAACATCACGACGATGGTGAACAACAACGCGACAAGCGTGGCGGGACTGATCTTCGGAATGAACTTGGTCTCGTACCAACTCTTGCCCTTGGCTTTCACCAGCGAGAACCGAGTCACCATTCCCGCAATGAAGGGAATGCCAAGGTAGATGAACACGCTTCGTGACGGCGGCAAGATCGTCAAGAAGATTGCGCGGTATCAGCAATTCGAGGCTGTCAACGAAGCGATTCGCAAGATTGTCGATCCGGCCAGCAAGCTGCCTCTAAAAGATCGCGGCGGCGTGGTTTGGCATACCCAGGGAAGCGGCAAGAGCTTGAGCATGTTGTGGCTATGCTTGAAACTCCGCCGGGTGAAGGAACTGAACAACCCGACGTTGATGATCGTCACGGATCGCCGCGACTTGGACCGCCAGATTACGCAGACGTTTATGTCGTGCGGTTTCGAGAACCCGATTCGCGCTTCCCGCGTGAGGCATTTGCGCAAGGTGTTGAATGGTCCGTCAGGCCAGACCATTATGACCACGGTTCAGAAGTTCCGCGACGAGGTGGACTTGCAGCGAGGCAGTCAGCATCCGGTGTTGAGCGAAGCGAAAAACATTTTCGCGTTGGTCGATGAGGCCCATCGCTCGGAATACGGGCAGTTTGCGGCCCACATGGCCAGAGCATTGCCAAACGCCTGCCGACTGGCCTTCACCGGCACGCCGATCGACAAGACGCGGGCGTCATTCGGTAGCTACATCCACAAGTACACCATGCCGCAGTCCATCGCGGATGGCTCGACAATCCCGATCTTCTACGAGAGCAGGCTTCCAGAGGTGACTATTTGGGGAAAACGAATTGATCCGCTGTTTGAAGGCGAATTCGGACATCTAACCGAGGAACAGAGAAATCGTCTCAAGCAACAGGAAGTCACGGAACAACGCATTGCCGAGGCAACGGACCGCATCGAAATGATTGCTGCGGATATTGCCAAGCACTACAAGGAGAATGTCGAGCCGGACGGATTCAAGGCCCAAGTGGCGGCATGTTCCCAGCGCGCGGCAGGGTTGTATTACGCGGAACTGAGCAAATACTTTGCTGGGCGCGTGGCGCTGCTGATCTCCAACCCCAGCGAAAAGGACAGCGACCTATGGGAATTGAAAAGGCCATTTGAGAACGAAGAGGCCGTAGTTGACCAGTATAAGGACGAAGGCGTTGACAAGCTGGCAATTATCGTGGTGATGAACAAGTACCTCACCGGCTTTGATGCGCCTATTGAGCGCGTGCTGTATCTGGATCGCCCGCTCAGGGAGCACAACTTGCTCCAGGCAATTGCCCGAGTGAACCGCCCGCTGCCCGAGAGGGACAAACAGTGGGGGCTGATCGTCGATTACTGGGGTGTTTCGGGCTTTCTGGACAAAGCTCTGGCGGTGTTTTCGGAAGATATTTCCGTGGACGACGTGCTCATTCGCCGTGATGACGACGCTGCGTGCGCCGTGTTGAAGCAACGCCGCGCAGAAGTTCTTGCCATGTTCCCCGACGGCTTGGACCGATATGATATTGAGCCGTGGATTCTTGCCCTAGAAAAGGAAGACGTTCGGGCGATCTTCCAGGCACGTCACCGCGAGTTCTACAAGGCGTTGGAACGTCTGTTGCCCGATCCAAGGGCGTTATCCTATCTTGGTGATTTCGCTTGGTTGCGACGGGTGCGCCGCGAAATGCTGGTGCATTACCAGGCGGAAGACACGGCTTTGCCGGATTGCAGCGATCGCGTGCGGGCGTTAATCAACCGCCATGTTAAAGGCGAAGAGGTTCGCGTGTTGTTGGCTCCGATTCCAATTCTTTCGGACCAGTTTTCGGAAGAGGTGGAGAAACTGCAATCACCTAGGGCAAAAGCCAGTCGGATGGAACATGCCGTAAAACGGACCATTACCGTTAAGTTGGCGGAAGACCCGGTTTTCTACGAATCCGTCAAGGAGCGTCTCGAACGGATCATTCTGGAACGACGCGAACAACGAATCGACGATGCGGAAGAGTTTCGACTGTTGATGGGCGTCCGGGATCAGATCATTGCCGGACATGCGGAAGACGCCCAATCACTTGGAATCAAAGACGACGCTTTCCCATTCTACGGGCTACTCAAGAAGTATCGGACGGAAGAACCGGAAACGGAAAGTGACCCTCGCAAGACCGCAGAGCTTGCCGAAGCAGTCTTGAACTCGCTCAGGCAAGAAGCCGTTATCGACTGGGCACATAAGGAAGACGTGCAACGTGAAATGCGACGACAAGTGAAACGCGAACTGCGATTGGCTGGTTTCTCACCTGATAGACTCGAAGAGGCCACGACCTCAGTCATGGATTTGGCGAGGGTTCGACTGACATGAGGCACCATACGGACAGGATTGCCTTCGGCAGTTCGGAAATCGTCTATCGCATCGACCGAACTAGTCGGCGGCGAACCATCGCAATAACCGTGAATCCCGACGCAAGTGTGAATGTGGTTGCGCCGAGCGGAACTCGCAGTTCCCGCATTGCCACCACCGTGGGAAAGAAGGCAGAGTGGATTCTCAAGCAAAAGGACTGGTTTTCGCGGAACGCCAGAGTTTATCGCCGTCGCCTTGTCAGTGGTGAATCTTTGCTGCACTTGGGAAGGCAGTATCAACTCAAGGTCGTCTTGCTGGCTGGCCAGAAGGCCATACCACACGTAACGCTCACGCATGGGACGCTCATGGTAACGCTCCCACGACGTTGGGCGGCCTCCCGACGCCGCAGTGATATTCGGTCAGCCTTGATCGAGTGGTACAGCAAGCGTGCAGAGTCCTATTTGGCCCCCTTGATTCAGCGGTATGCGGATCACTTGGCGGTGAAATACACAAGCATACAAATCCGCAACATGCGAACACGTTGGGGCAGCGGTGGTGTGAGCGGTCGGCTGCGGTTCAATTGGCGCATCTTGATGGCCCCACGGCGTCTCATCGAGTATATCGTTGCCCATGAGCTATGCCATATTCGGTACAGCGACCACTCGCAAGCCTTTTGGCGGCTACTTTCGCAAGTCATGCCAGACCACGAACGCCGCCGAAACGAGCTTGAGATCAACGGACTGAAATACGATTTCTGATCGAGGTCGGAGTTCGGCCGCTCTCCACGGCCGCTATGCCACAAGATTCTCATGGCTCTGCTCGGACAATCTCGCGGCACTTCGGATAATCCCGGCATCCGAAGAACTGCCGGCCGGCCGCCTTCCCCCTCGATGCGTCCGCAGCACCATCGGCAACCCGTGTTCACGCCGATCCGCCGAGGCTGCAACTTCCCAATCACGTAACCGGGTTCGAGGCTTGAGCATGAAGAAGCGTCACCTGCGGGCACCTTCAGGCATCACACATTCGTGCTGCCAACACCAACGGGCCGGGGTCCCCACGAACCCCGGCCCGTCCCGGCAACCATCATGCTGCTGCGGCTCGTAGCCTCGTCAGGCTGCGCCGGAAAGCGTCACGTTCGTCCTCCAGCCGGCGTAGGAGATCGAACCTTGGCACCGTGGTGCGTAGTTGTAGCACGCTAAAGTGCCGAACATTGTGGAGTGGCTCAACCGCCTTGTCGTGGTCGAGAATCCACTTGAGGTATCGCCCCTCGCGGATGTCACGCCGAAGCAGCGCGGCGATCCGGCCAGGGTAGCCTTCGTAGTGCAGGACCCACGCATCTCGGAGGGCGTCCTTTGATGGCGGAAACTGAACGACGGCTCTTGGTGGCAATAGCAGGCCCACTGCCTCGCGGAAGGTTGTCTTGCCGCCGCACGCCGGACCCGACAAGAGATGGCTTCAGCAACAGCCCTCGAACCCATTCGTTCAGTTCGAGCCGTCGATAGTGGAACCTGTCGTGGGCGACGTGATCGAAGACTCGATCCCATGTCTCATGGGTTGAAGCCTTCATCGTCTCCGTGTGGACCATCCGCATCGGTTTTCCAGGCGGCTGTCGAGTGGATTGCCGTGGATGTGGCGACACTCCTCGCCGTCACGCTTTGGCCGATCAAATGCCGTCAAGACCAGGGTACGGACTCGCCTCAGTTGCTGCACGCCTGGGCGGTTCAGGCCCACGCACGGATAGCCATGAGAAACAGTCAAAATATTGTACCCACTTCGAGCGCCCTTTCCCCGGGCAATTCGCCGAACTCGGCCGTAGTTAGAGACCTCGTACCACCCTTCCCAACCAACGATGGACTTCCACCGCTCCAAGGCTTAGTCGATTGCCGGCCATTGGGGCCGAATAACGACGCCTTTGCGACGTGAGATTGCTGCAAAACGAACCCGGGGTGGCTTCACTTGTCGCTTGGAGACCGGCAGAGGGACAGCCTGAGCCAGCCCTCGGAGGCAAGAAATGAATGATCCTCGCTCACGGTTGCAGAGGAGCCGTCTTTCAATCGCACTCGGTACACCGGCTTGAAGCCGGCCTGCCAAATGTCAACGATGTGGATGTGGGCTGGCTCGCCTTTGTTCACGCGACGGAGTAGCATGTGACGAACGCGACCCCGCTTGAAAAAATGGGTTTCTTTGTTTGTTAGGCGGGATGATGTTGCGCGTGGACCGAAAGCGGCGATAGACCGTCTTCGACGGTCAGCTTATACAACTTGTAACCTTGGCGACGGACGCCACCGGGCAGATCGAGCTGCAAGGCGACATGCCCAGCAAGACAGGCCGTGCGATGCCGCAGCACACCGCGATTCTTGCCGGCTTTCTTTTTCCCGCACGCATCTGGTCTGGGCACATTTCTGGTACGAATGTTCTTTCATCAGGTCTATTTCCAATTGGTTGTCGATTGTTGGGGAGTTGGTTTCATTCTTGGTACTTGGCGGCCTTTGCGGTTGGGAGCGCCCACGTAATGGGAGCACAAACAGATAGCTGTCGGTGGAAAGCTACCACCCTCAGCATGGCCGCCTGAGTGCAGGAAGGATGCCCAGGGCGTCGGAGGCGAAAAGGCGAGCGATTCGCCGTCGGATTCCTCGACACGAACACATGGGCAATCAGCGGCTGGAAAGAAGCCTGCTGCTCGGGCGGACCTCTTAGCTGTCACCCACGGGCATGAAGGCTGTCTGCGAGTCCGTTCAGACCTACCAACCAAACGGCGTGTGGCAGGCTGACGCCTGGAAGGCCGGCATCCAGAGTCGATCGACGGGGCGGTCAGCGTGGCGTTGTTGACATGACCGGGCGACGAAACGGGGATACCAGTCAGCGAACGCAGATCGCCCAGTGGCTGGTGGGTGAACCCCGTTTTGAATTGGACGCGGTGCTTCAGCAGGTACCTACTGGCAGAAGTACCTACTGAACTACTTCCCGCCCCTATAGGGGCGGGAAGTAGTAGGCAGTGTCAGTGCTGAGATCGCGTCGTGATCCCCACGCCGCTCTACGAGAATCGCTTTCCCTGCCGCGCCCACCACTTCCGGCGTTCACAAGGTCGGACTTGTGCGATCTGATTGCCTCACGACAGCGGTCGTGGTCAGGATACAGTCGTCAGGCCGAGCCCAAGCGTTTGCAGATTGAATGGACAGTACCTCGGTTCCACGGTTTGCCACTTCTGGTCGAGAGCCCTTCACAGTTGAGCGCGTCGGCCACTTCGGCATACGACAGTCTACGGCCGCCCCGTGGTTTGCGTCGCAACTGGCGGAGGCGGTTAAGGGCTTTGACCTCGTTAGGCCGGTCGCCGAACGCCTTCCGGCCCTCGCAGCGGCCATCACGCCGCCGCTTCCGCTCCCTGGCCGCGCGGAGCTTCAAGACGATGACCGACTTCTCGAATTGGGCAACCGCACCCAATACCTGGCGGATCAGCGTCCGTGTGGGATCGTCGTCGGCCACAGTAAGGTCCGCACCGGAGTCTGCTGCTACGACCTGGACGCCCAGTTTTCGGAACTGGCCCAAAATGACTTCGCCGACTAGTAGACTTCGAGCCACTCGATCCGCTCTTTCGACCAGCACGATCCGCACGCCGTTGGATTCCAGTCGATCCAGTAGGTCGGCCAGTCCGGCGCGGTCGGACATCTCCTTGGTCCCACTAACTCCTTCGTCCCGAAATTCCTCGACGACCTCCAGGCCGTTGGCCTTGGCGTAGCGTTGGATCGTATCCCTCTGGCGAGGGAACCCGTCATTCCCAATCTGTGACTTGCCCGAAACTCTCAGGTAACTCAGTGCCTTCGTCGCCATCGCACCCACCTTCCATCCTAACGTAAATGCCGTAACACGTTTATATTGTTGCATTTCAATCGCATAATGTCAATTATTCTACAGAATAACAGACATCCGTTTCCAGGCTTCCGAACGGGAACATGCGAGTTGCCCAGACTAAACGGCCATGCTTAAGCGCGTTGATCGCTTGGCCGCGTGCTCGGACCTCTCACTGCTCCTGGCCGCTTTTGAGCAAGCCGCGACATGGATGCCCGGACTTCTATGCTGTTGGCGACCAGATTGCAGTGTGCCGCACCATCAGTCGTTTCAACTGAAGGGCGTACTCCGCGAGAAAGGTCTCCCGCGAGATCGCGTTCGCGGCGAGTTGTAGTACCAGCGCTTCTTCATCACTACACGGCCGGATGATGCAGTATCTCTAGGCCCACTTCTCCGGCGGCCGTGAATCGGTGCATTCCTTCGATGATCTCGTAGACATCATCTCTCGGGCGCACCAGGAGGAATTGCAGGATTCCGTGATCCCGGATGCTGTCACGCATCTCCAGGTATTCAATTGACTCACGGTTCACTTCCCGCAGCTTGACTCTCGGCTCTCGCAGGGAGTTGATGGGGAGGAACTCGATCTTATCTTCCATGCGAGGCCCTCTCTTCCCTCAAAATCAAGGTAGGGCAGATTTTGCATAAACCGTTCGCCAGCAAAAGTTTGTTTGCCACAAAACTTGACTGACGCGGCGTTACAACCCGACCTTCACCGGGCAAATTTCTCGAAGAATTCGAGCATCGCCGCTGGTTTCTCAGTGATCTGCCCTACCTTACTTTTGGAATCAAAGAGGGACCTTTTATGCCAAAGATTAGTGAAGCGATCCGCAACTTCCTCGACGCCACAAAGGGCAATAACAGCGACTTAGTGGGTCGCTGGTCGATCTCGATGGAAACCCAGATCAATGTCGCCGCTGACAACGGCGAGCCGGTGGATGGGAAGCGATCCACATACTCAGACGGGGAATACGAGTGGTTCAACGTCCGTATTCCGAAGAATGCCGCCACGACGCCTGAGTTCCGCGATTGGGAACTCCGCTGGCCCCTCAGCCTTCATGCTGAAGCGATCGGCATGACCGGTTGGGATTGGGAGGCCCGCAAGTCCCGGTGGGTAGGCTTCGACGTGGACAGCCTTGTGAGCCATGCCAAGGGCATTGGCATCTCGGATGAGGAACTGGAGCGGGTTAAGAACGCTGCCAAGGCCCTCCCGTATGTCGAGGTCCGCCGGAGCACGGGCGGCGCTGGCGTCCATCTCTATGTCTATTTGGACGGCATTCCCACGGCGAATCACACCGAACACGCCGCCCTAGCCCGCTGCATCCTGGGGATGATGAGTTTGGAGACCGGCTTCGACTTCGCCTCCCAGATCGACTGCTGTGGAGGCAATATGTGGGTCTGGCATCGAAAGATGACGGAATCAAACGAGGGCCTCAAGCTCCTCAAACCAGCAGAGAAGGTTCTCACCCTGGCCGATCTGCCATCGAACTGGCGGGATCACATCGAGGTCGTTACCCACCGGCGCTCCAAGGTCCGGGTCCATGCGGAACTGAAGGATGAGTATCTCGATCCGTTCGAGGAACTCGCCTCAGCCAGGCGGATCATTCCCCTCGACGAGACCCATAAGCAGATCATCGACGAACTCTCTCACTCTGGCTTCTCGACGATCTGGGTTTCGGATCACCATCTTCTTCAGACACATACCTGCGCCCTGGGCCAACTCATGGAGTCGGGGAAGTATCAAGGCATCTTCCGCACGATCTCAAAGGGGAACAACAAGGGCACGCCCAACTGCTTCATGTTCCCGCTGAGCCACGGCGGCTGGCGTGTCTTCAGGTTCTCGCCTGGCGTCAATGAGGACGAGACCTGGAGTCAGGATAAAGAAGGCTGGACCAACTGCTACTTCAACTGCAAGCCGAACCTTGCGACCGCCGCTAAGGCAATGGGCGGCCAGGAAGACCCTGACAAAGGTGGCTTCATGTTTAATTCGGTTGCCGAAGCCAAAGAAGTAGCGAAGGTTCTCGGGCAGCACATTGAGCTGTCTGGGCCATTGCCCGAACGGCAATCCCATCTGAAAGCGCACAGAGATGGCCGGCTCGTAATGTCCATCTGTAAGAGGAATGCGGAGCAGGACGAGACACTCCGTGGATGGATCAGCAAACCAGACGCCTGGGTCAAGCTCTTCAATGTCTTTGCCGATCCGGAGCATGAGAATGCCTCGAAGCAAGTCCGCAAACGACGATTCAAGATCAGACGCATTTCCTGCAAGGAGTTGGACAGTGGCTGCAACACGACGGAATACTTGATTGACCGGATGCTGGTCGCCCGCCAGCCGTGTATTGTGGGCGGCGGTATGAAGTGCTTGAAAACGACGGTTTTAATTGATCTGGCGATCTCTCTGGCTAGCGGGGAACCATTCCTGCAACAATTTCACGTTAATCGATCATGCAATGTAGGAATCATCAGTGGGGAAAGCGGCATCGACGCAATCCGAGATACTGCGCGTTGTGTTTGCAAGTTCAAGAACATCCAACTTGCTGACATCACGACCCTCACGCTGTCCACGGACATCCCTCGGGTGGATAACCCCGATCATCTGGATGCCTTGGACAGTTTTATAAAGGAGACTCGTGCCGAGGTTGTAGCTATTGATCCGACCTATCTTGCAATGCCCGGAAGTGATGCTGGCAATTTGATGGCTCAAGGTGAAAGACTGGCCCGGGTGAATGAAGTCTGCGAACGCAACAACACCGGTATTATTCTCGTGCACCATAATACCAGGACATCAGGCCGCCAGAATAGGTACAAACCGCCGGAACTAGACAGTCTTGCCTGGTCTGGGTATGCGGAATGGGCCAGACAATGGATTCTGCTTGGACGACGTGAGGCTTTCGCACAGAATACCAGGGAACATCGGCTTTGGCTGAGTGCGGGAGGGTCCGCCGGCCATAGTTCGTTGTGGGCTTTAGATGCCGATGAGGGGCCTTCCGATCAGCCACGCTATTGGAAAGTGGCGGTCCTGACGCCAGACGAAGCCTGCGAGGAGAAGGAGGCAAAGAAAGAAGAGAAGAAGGCGGCTCCACTTCGGGAACGCATCCTGGAAGCGGCGGCCTCGTTTCCCGGTGGAGAAAGTAAGTCGTGTATCCTCATTAAGGCTGGAATCACCCACACCGCGAAGGTATCGGCCTTTTTCGACTCGATGGTCGAGGAGGCGGACAGCAAACTGGTGCAATGCCGCGTGAAGAAGAAGCGCGGGTCGGTTTTCGGCTATCGTTTGGCCCAGGCGGTTTAGTCCCACAACATAAGAAGGTAAATTGTGAACGTGTTCTATTCCGTCGATGTGGCGCGAAAACGGCACTGTCGAATCCTGCCTCCGACAGCGGGCGTGGGGAGCGTGGCGTGGCAGTAGAAAGGCAATTATAATGGAATCGCTGATGACCGCAGGACAGACTGCAAAAATTCTCTGCGTTAGTCCACGAACCTTGTGGACACTGACTCGCGAAGGCGCGTTGCACTGCGTTAGGATCGGCCGGCGCGTGCTATATGCGCCGACTGACATTCGGGCGTTCGTTGATCGTTGCCGCCAGGGCGGCGACAATCATCAAGCGCTACTGGAGGCAACGTAAATGGCGAGTATCTCACGAGAACCAAACGGCCGCCGAATCGTGCAGTTTATGGCTCCAGATGGCAGACGTCGGTCCATCCGTCTGGGCAAGGTGCCGCAACGCATCGCGGATACGGTCAAGCTGCGTGTTGAACTGCTTGTTGCCTCGAAGTTGTCCGGCCATGCGATCGACGACGAAACGGCCAGGTGGCTGGCTGGGTTGGATAACGCCCTGATCGACAAACTGGCTGCTGTCGGGCTTGTGCCGAAACGAGAACCTGACCCACTGACAAGTGTGGCGGGCTTCCTAACGGAATACGTCAGCCGACGTGTGGACGTGAAGCCGGCGACGAAGGAGGTCTGGTCGCAGGTGACGCGGAACCTCTTGGAGTGCTACGGCGGGCAACGCGACCTTCGCACGATCGACGAGACAGCGGCCGAGGATTTCAAATTGTTCCTGCTCAAGGCCGACCTTGCCTCGACCACCGTTGCCAAGCGGCTGCAATTTGCTCGGCAGTTCTTTAAGGCCGCCGTCAAGCGGAAGTTGATTCCGAGCAACCCCTTTGCCGAAGTGGGGATCAAGGCGACGATGAAGGACGGCCGGGAGCGGTTTATTACTCGGGAGGAAACCGACCGGCTGCTGGAGGCGTGCCCCAACATTGACTGGCGGGTGATCGTCAGCCTCTGTCGCTTCGGCGGTCTGCGGTGCCCGAGCGAAGTGCTCACGTTGGAATGGAACGACATTGACTGGGAGCGTGGCCGGTTTCGCGCCCATTCGCCGAAGACGGAGCACCATCCTGGCAAGGCGAGTCGGATGGTTCCATTGTTCCCGGAGCTTCGGGCCATCCTCACCGAGGCGTTCGAGGCAGCGGAAGACGGAGCCGTGTATGTCGTCGGCAATGATTCCTACCGGAAGGCGGCCGACACCCCTGGCGGATGGCGGAACTGCAACCTGCGGACCCAGTTTGGCCGGATTCTGAAACGGGCGGGACTGGAGCCGTGGCCCCGGCTATTTCATGCCCTACGGGCGACCAGGGAAACCGAGCTTGCCGGAAAATATCCCGTCCACGTGGTGACGGCGTGGCTGGGGAATACTCCCAGGATCGCTATGAAACACTACTTGATGACGACCGAGGACGACTTCTCGAAGGCGATTGGGCGGCTGGTCGA
>JAJFUI010000186.1 GCA_021372555.1 Planctomycetaceae bacterium
GCCAAAACGCGCGTCCGCTGCCTCTCCGGCGGCGAGCGCAACCGTCTGCTGCTGGCCCGGCTCTTCACCCAGCCGGCCAATCTGCTGGTCCTCGACGAGCCGACCAACGATCTGGACAGCGAGACGCTGGAACTGCTCGAAGAGCTGCTGGTCAACTTCAAGGGGACCGTGCTGCTGATCTGCCACGACCGGGCGTTTCTCGACAACGTCGTCACGAGCACGTGGGTCTTCACGGGCAACGGCGCGATCGAAGAATACGTCGGCGGCTACGAAGACTGGCGCCGCCAGCAGAGCGAGAAGACGCCCGAGCCCGAAGAGCCCAAGGTCGACAAGAAGAAGCTCTACAAGGAAGCCCGCAAGGCAAGCCAGGCGAGGAAGCTCTCGTTCAAGGAGTCCAAGGAGCTGGAGTCGCTGCCGGCGCTGATCGAGTCGCTGGAAGGCGAGCTGGCGGTTGTGCACAGCCAACTGGCCGATCCGGCGTCCTATCGCAACCCGGCCAACATCGTGCTCGTCAAGAAGCGCCTGACCGAGCTCGAAGCCCAACACGCCCAAGCCTACGAGCGCTGGGAGCAACTCGAATCCATCGCCTCGGCGTCCTGAGAACCCCTCGTCCGTCCGACCTTTCCTATTGCCCCCGACTGAGCCTGCTACTATGATAACACCATGGACGATCTATCCCGGCAATGGGCCGACCAGGCGCGGTATGACTTGGAGACCGCTGACGCAATGCTGAAGGCGGGACGCTATCTGTACGTGGTGTTCTGCTGTCAGCAGGCTGTGGAGAAAGCGATCAAGGCTTTCATTATCCGAAAGACGGGCGAGTTCCCTCCGCGTGTACACAATCTGGTTCGCCTCGCGGAGGTCGCGGAAATCGAATCGGATGGCGAGCGAATCCGTTTTCTCGGCGAGTTGTCGGGCTACTACATCCAGTCTCGCTACCCAGAGGAAATCAAGGCGGTGGGTTCGGCGGTTACGGCGGAACTAGCCCTCGATGTTTTGGGCAAAACGGAGCAGATGGTCACATGGGTGCTGTCGATACGACAATAGAACGCAGGGCATTGGCAGCCGTGAAGGTCCTCTCCACTCTCGGCGTGGTCCGTGCGGCGTACCTGTTCGGCTCGCACGTGGAGGGCGTCCCCGACCGCTGGAGCGACATCGACGTCGCGGTGTTCATGGAAGGCGTGGAATCCTGGGACATCCGTCAACGTGCGACGGCCATGGCCCTGGTCATGGAGAAGGTGGGTTCGGACGTGGAGGCGCATCTGTTCCCCGTCGCAGTCCTGGACAACCCGCCGCGAGGCGGTTTCGCCCAGTACATCCTCCGTCACGGAACGCGTATCCTGGAGAGCTGACAACACACCTGTGGTTCGAAACAGGAATTCTTCTCGGCGTGGAGAGCACGGAGAATGACGCCAGAAGGATCGCGTCTGTTCTGGATATGATTCATCTCCATAGCCGGGAAAAGCACCTGGCACCGTGCCGTTCCCGCATGTCCACTTTCTGCTTGTTTGTCTGGCCTGATCGCGCCATAATACTCTCAGGAAGGCACCCTGGATGAACCCGCGATGAACTCGCGAAAGCCCTGGGTGCGCTCGATATGCGCCGACGGAATCGAGATTGGAGGACCATGCCGTATGAAGAGGCAAACGAAGCAGCAGGCAGTCTCTGCGAAACTCTCACCGGTAGTGCGTGAAATTGCGGGGCCGGAGTACGGCCGGCTCCTGGCGGAAATCAAGGAGCGGGTCCGCTCGGCACAGTACGAAGCGCTCCGTGCGATCAATAAGCAACCCGTGGCGCTCTATTGGGACATCGGCCGAATGATCGTTGAACGGCAGGTGGATGCCGTACATGGCGCCGCCATTGCAGAACGGCTGGCGGAAGACTTGCGCCGCGAGTTTCCTGGTATGGCAGGGTTCTCCCGTCGCAACATCTTCTACATGCGTGAGTTCTATACGCTCTATCGTGGCAATCCAAAAGTGCAACCACTGGTTGCACAAATCGGATGGACCCACAATCTCATCATCGTTCAGCGATGCAAAGCCCCCCTGGAACGCGAGTTCTACATCCGCATGACCCGCAAGTTCGGCTGGTCCAAGAACGTCCTGATCCACCAGATCGAAAACCAAGCCTACGAAAAGACGCTGCTCGGCCAGACCAATTTCGACCAGGCTGTCGCCCCGGAACTGCGGTCGCAGGCGAAGCTGGTCGATCGGCATCAATCTGTGCAAGGAGAAACGCCACATGGTTGTCGAATACGCCCATTCGTGGCGCCCGACGCCCCATCGGCGTGGCCACCTATCGAATCGTCCGTCGGTTGCCCAAGGAGTTGAAAGGCCAACTCCCCTCGCCCGACCAAATCGGCACGCTACTGGAGAACCTCGGGTAAGAACCGCCACGGCGCCTCAGGCGCCCCCCGACCGCCACGCTTCCACGCTAGAACGCGGTGCCGCGCCGCCCCCCCTTTGTGCTTGTCACTTCTGCCTTGTTCCTCTGCAATCCCTTCAGGATTTTGGGCGGATTGCATGGATTGGGAGAGATCGAACTGAGTGCAGGAGTTGGAGAGCCGCAAGAAGAGGCCGGCTATGGCAGGCGCAAGCAAGTAAATGTCCCCTTTTCTTTCTCCTTAGACTACTATGGATACCATGAGACCACAGAACAGCTACAATGCGAATTTGGAATCTGCTCATAAACATTCGAGCAGGCATCGGGATGAGATCCTCGGCAGCGATTTGTGCGGCTGCTTCTACTGCCGTCAGACCTTCCCGCCGACCGAAATTGACAGGTGGATTGACGAGCAGGACGGTGTTGGCATGACCGCGATATGTCCGCGTTGTGGCATCGATTCGGTGATCGGTTCACGCTCTGATTTTGTACCAACGCCGGAGTTCCTGCGAGAGATGCACGACTACTGGTTTGGTCGACACTGACGACATAGGAGATGGGCATAGACGCCGTTTAGGATCTGAGGTCTGGACGTTGGGAGGCTTGGACGCATGATCGCGTCTTTGATGAATCTGGTTTCGATCCAGCGCGTTGCCGCAGTGATGGTTTTCTCCGCGATGATGCTCTGCACGGCGTCGGGGCAACAGAGAGAGCAAAAGCCGACGACCATTGCGGATTTGCGCAACGCGATTGAAGCGGTCTTGCATGAGACGCGCACGCCCGGCGCCGGCATTGCCATTGTTTCGCGAGACGAGATTGAATGGACGGCCGGGCTCGGCGTGGCTGACGTGGCCCGACAGACAGCGGCAACGGCGGAGACGCTTTTCCGCATCGGCTCGATTTCAAAATCCTTTGCGGCGTTGGCGACGCTCAAACTGCAGGAGGAAGGCAAACTCAAGCTCTCGGACACGCTCAAACAGTGGCTGCCCGAAGTGGCCTTTGAAAACCCGTGGGAGTCGACCGATCCCGTGCGTCTGGTTCACTTGATGGAACACACGACCGGGTGGGATGATTGTCACCTGCGCGAGTATGCCTTCGCTCCTCCCCTTCCCGCCAGGTTGCTGGATGGCCTGGCGTATGGCGCGCGTTCGCGCGTCTGCCGCTGGCGTCCCGGCACACGGATGGCCTACTGCAACTCAGGTCCTGCCGTTCTGGCGGCGGTGATCGAGAAAGTCTCCGGGCAGCGATTTGAAGACTATGTGCAGGAGAGTTTCTTCAAGCCGCTGCACATGGACACCGCCGGTTACTTTCTGACGCCGGAGGTGGAACAGCGGTTGAGCAAGCTGTATCGTCCGGACGGCGTGACGCCCTATCCCTATTGGCATTTCCTATATTGGCCTTCAGGCTCGCTCAATGCCTCGGCCAACGACATGGCGAATTTCGTGCGATTTCACTTGCAGCGAGGCAGTCTGGATGGCGCGCAACTTCTGCAACCTGCGTCCATCGCGCGCATGGAGACGACGGAAACGCTGCCGTCGGCACGGCTGGGAAGCATCGCGGGCTACGGCTTGTACAATGACGCGATGCCCGAGGGCGCTTTTACTTTTCGCGGACACGGCGGGGCCATCATGGGCGCATTGAGCGAAATGGCTTACCTTCCCGACGCCGGCCGCGGCTACGCCGTGATGATCAACTCCGGAAACGGCCATGCGCTGTTGCGAATTGCCAAACTGACTCGGGCTTATTTGGTTCGCGACCTGACTGTGCCACCGTTGCCTCCGTCAGTAGTTGTCCCGGCTGAGTTACAGCGCCACTACGGCGGCCACTATCAAATCATCAGCCCGCGCGACCAGTGGCTTTATGCGTTCGATCGGCTGGCACAAATAAGGAAGCTGACATTTACCTCGGATGCCCTTTCTGCGAGCACCTACGGGCTTGGTCGCGAAACCTGGGTGCCCGTTTCGCCGCGACTGTATCGGAGAGAGAATCAATCCGCAGCGACACTCGCGTTGTTGCCGGATGAGGATGGAAAGGTCCTGGTGCAATGCGGCTGGATCACTTTCAAGAAAGTTCCCGCCCTGCGAATCTGGTCGCAAGCTGCCGGGATTGGCCTGGCCGGCAGCCTCGTGTTGAGTTCCGTCCTTTTCGCGCCCGTTTGGATTGTGAGGATGATCTTCGGAAAACTGCGCAATGCCGGACCACTTTCGGTGCGCGTCATGCCATTGCTCGGCGCGGTCTTTCTCATCGTATTTGATGTCTCGCTGGCAATCGGATTGCGCGGAGTGATTACCCGCAATGAGATTGACGACCTTACCCCGCTTGGCACTCCCTCGACGCTTGCGATCACCATCATGCTTTCGAGCATCGCTTTCGCTTTGGCGACGGTGGCGAGTCTGTATGTTCTCTATCGTGAGAGAACGGCGGCCATGAATCGGGTGGTGTACTGGCATTCCCTCGCCGTGACCGGAGGCCTTCTCGCTGTGGCAGTCTATTACGGATACTGGGGATTGATCGGCGTGCGTCTATGGGCGTAATCGAATTCAACAGCGCGTTGAATCGGAAAAGCAGGACATCGGCGGCTTGACAAATCCTTACTCGACCGCGAAAATGGCGTGATACTCGAGCGTGTTTTCGCGGTCGAATACCTGTTAGGCAGCCACACCAAGCGCCTGCTTTTTGGAGCTATACCTAGTTCACCGGACTTTACGCCGGACACGTTGTGGAAGCCTCTGAGGACGCCTTCGCCTCGGACGGAGAAATTAGTCTGGCTTGCGACTGACATTATCGCGGCAGTGGCGGTCGTTGTTCTTTGGTTGGCCATTACGCCGCTGCAAGTACGAGATGTGACCTCCACCCTGTCCTTGCCCGGCTTCCTGGTTTCGTTTGCGGGCATCGTCGTCGTCCACGAGCTTATCCATGTGCTGGTGGCTGCAAGGCGGAAAACTCCCGCCAGGCCCGGCGGAATCCGGATCAGTCCGGGACTTCCGCGATCGTGAACGGGGGATGCCTTCCTATTCGTCGTCCCCCATGGGCACTTTCACGCTGATCACCTTGTGCGGCTTGCCCGTCTTCTCGGAAAGTTCGGAGGCGCGGGCATCCGCCTCGGCTTTCGCCGGGTAAAGGAATGACGCAATCTCCTTGAAATTCGCGTCAACGACTGTCCAGATGAGTTTCATCCGCTTCGGTTTGGGTGCGGCCTTTTTGGAGCCGGACGCCTTGCGCACGCGAGGTTTTGGCGCCTTCTCCTCGGCGTCCTGTTCC